>CAYMME010000276.1:0-12430 GCA_964391465.1 uncultured Planctomycetales bacterium | reverse complement strand
GGGCGACGGCGACACCGACGTGCTCTCTGCGTCGTTCAATGACAACAAGATCGCGTGGTATGAGAACGACGACGCCTCCCCTCCGGGCTTCGCCGAGCGGCCGGTCAACGCGACTCCGGCCAGCGGAGCCACATTCGTTTTCGCGGCGGACGTGGACGGTGACGGGGACACCGATGTGCTTTCCGCATCGTACGCTGACGACAAGATCGCATGGTACGAGAACATCGGTGGCTGCGACTGCAACGGCAATGAGATTGCCGACGCATGTGACATTGACTGTGGCGAGCCCGGCGGGGCGTGCGACGTGCCCGGGTGCGGCGCGAGCGACGACTGCAACGGGAACGGCGTGCCGGACGAGTGCGAGATCGACGAGAACAGCACCGCGCCTGGCGGTCCGTTCTTCTGCACAACAGACTGCGATCCGGACTGCAACGACAACGGCGTCCCAGACGAGTGCGATGTGAACACCTTCACCGACCCCAGCGAATGGAGCACGTACGACGCCAAGAACAACGATCCGCCGGGGTCTCTCGGTGGATACATCGGCGCCGTGTTCGACGGGCGCTACGCGTACTTCGTACCCTCACGCGCGGCGGGTGTCGTGATCCACGGAGAGGTGTTGCGTTACGACACAACCGCGGCCTTCGACGATCCCGGCTCCTGGGAGACGTACGACTACGGCGAATCACCAGAGTGCGCGGCAGACCCGAACTGCGCCGACCCTGACGGCTACCACGGTGGCGTCTTCGACGGACGTTACGTCTACTTTGCTCCACATCACGATGGCACCGACTACCACGGGGAAGTGCTCCGCTACGATACGCAAGGAGCGTTCGGTGATCCCGGTTCCTGGGGCACGTACGACTACGGTGAGTCGTCAGAGTGCGCGTCAGACTCGGACTGCCATGATCCCGACGGCTACCACGGTGCCGCCTTCGACGGCCAGTACGTCTACTTCGTGCCCGATCACAATGGCACCGACTACCACGGCGAGGTGCTTGTCTATGACACGCAGGGCGCGTTGGACGACCCCAGTTCCTGGGACACGCACGATCCCGGAGCGACCGGTAGCTACGATGGTGCTATCTGCGTCGGGCAGTATGTCTACTTCGTGCCGTACGGTGAGGTCAACGGCGGCGAGCACGGGGAAGTGCTGCGATACAACACGCAGAAAGCGTTCGACGATCCCAACGCCTGGCTACCGTACGACTACGGCGAGTCGGACGAGTGCGCGGCAGACCCGGACTGCGTCGATCCCGATGGATACATGGGCGCCGTCTCGGACGGGAGGTACATCTACTTCACGCCCATCAACAACGGCGGTTCCCAGATTCGTCACGGCGAGTTCCTGCGCTACGACACGAACGGAGCTTTCGACGATGCCGACTCCTGGCGGACATACGACCCTGGCGAGCACGGTGTGGGGACGGACCCCGACGGGTACCACGGGGGCGTCTTCGACGGGCGCTACGTCTACTTCGCGCCCGAGGCCAACGGCCGTGACGGCTACCACGGCGAGGTCCTGCGCTACGACACGGGCGTTGCAGCGTCAGCCGACTGCAACGGGGACGATATCCCTGATGAGTGCGAGGTCATTCACGTCTCGGGCGATTTCGAGGCGGGGTTGCCGGCGGAGTGGACGGCCACGGGGCTTTGGCACGCTACCGGCGCCTGCCCCCGCAGCAACACCTGCGACCCGGTGCAGTGGGCGTACTACGGGCAGGACGGCTCTTGTGACTACGACACCGGCCCGGACCAGCACGACGGCGTCTTGACCGCGCCGACGATTGACATGCCGGCTTCGATCACGTCGGCGACGCTGACCTACTGCTCCGCCTACGGCGGTGAGGCGGGCGACTCGGGTAGCCCCGGGTTCGACTGGGCGTGGGTGGCCGTCAACGGCGTGGAGGTCGATGACGTGAGCCTCGACGGCGACCAACCTGAGTGGGAAACGCGGGAGGTGGACCTCAGTGCCTACGCGGGCCAGACGATCACGCTCACCTGGCACTTCGACTCGGTGGACGGGCGCAACAACGACGAGCTGGGCTGGCAGGTCGACGACATCGTCATCAACGTCAACGACTGCAATGACAACAACATCCCCGACGAGTGCGATCGAGACTGCAACGGCAACGGCGTGCCCGACGACTGCGAGATCGTTCCGGGCGTGGGGCCGCAGTTGATCGCGATCTGTGAAGGCCAGGGCGCACGCGGCCCCTTCGGCCTGGAGGCGTTCATCTCGCCCAGATCGCGGCACGTGCCGTTCGACACGGTCCAGATCCAGCTAACCGAAGATGTCAGTCTCATGAGCCCGGACTGCTGGTGCACGACCTCGACCGGCGGTTCGCCGCCGGGGGTGGCCGGCCTGGAGTGCGTGGGCGGCGGCGTGTGCACGCTTCTACTCGACGGCCCGATCGAGGTTGCCGAGTGGACGACAATCACGCTGGGCGTGGAGAACGGGGCCGAGGTACCGTCCGAGCTGTGCTTCCGCATCGCGCATCTGCCCGGCGACTGCGACCAGAACGGGCAAGTCAACCTGAACGATGCGACCGAGTTCGGTGTGCTGTTCCCGGCCGGTCCGCCGTTGCGGGGCGACCTCGACGGCAACGACCAGATCAACATCAACGACGCCACGATGTTCGGCAACATCTGGAACGGTACGAGCGGCGAGGAAGATCCGCGTGACGGACTCGGCTGGTCAGGCAAGGGCCTGCCCGCCCAGCCGGAGTGCGTGTGCCCGTAGCCGAGGAAGAGGAGACCCTGGGGCAAGCGGGGTGAGACGTGTGCGAGTGCCGTGGGTGAGCGAGACACGATCAACCCACGGGGGCGCCCGGCATGCGTCCGCCGATGCGGGCCAGAGCCGGGAAGCCGATGCGCATGGCGAACAGCACCGCGTCGGGGCGCTTCTCGCGAGCCCGCTTGACCGCGGCCAAGTGGTCTTGGTCGATCTCGTAGTCACCCGATTCGACGTCGATGACGAGGATCTTGCCGTCGTGCTCCTCCTGGCGCTGCGGGCGAATCCGGCGTTCGTAGATGGCCTTCCCGCGCTCCGCGATTTCGTCAGATTGGTAGCGATCATGGGGCATGCTTGCAGTGTACAGCAGACCCCGTGCCAGGTCCAGCCCGGGCATTCCCACCGCTGAGCCCCGTGCAGCGGCCCCGCGTCAGCGTAGGGCGATCGGCCGCATCGTGAATCCCGCCGTGGTGCCTTTGATCTTGTTGGTCGTGGCGACGTAGCAGAACTCGAAGGCCTTGTCGCGGGCCAGGTTCTCGAGGTAGTGGAATTCGAGGATGTGCACGCCCTGCTCGATGAGCAGGTAGTCGTGCACGGGCATGAAGCTCTTGGCGTCCGGCGGCGGCGGGGCCTCCAGGCCCGACGTGTCCGTGCCGAGGGCCATGGCGCCCTGCTGCTCGATGAGCCACTTGGCTGTCTCCAGCGTGAGCCCGGCCGAGTCGTGCTCGGCGAGCTTCGCGTGGTCGGCGCCGGTCTGGCCCCAGTAGCGCAGCGTGCCCGTGCGGACCAGCACCACGTCGCCGGGCCGGAGCTTGGTCTTCTGTCGCCGCAGCGCGGCCTGAATGTCCTTCGGCGAGATCGCGTACTTCGACGGCAGCGCGTCGACGCCCTTGAGCCCGGCCACGTCGATGAGCACGCCGCGGGCGACGATAGGCGGGATCGTGTCCGCCGACGCCTTGCGCGGGCCGAAGTCCCCTCCGCAGTCGGCCTCGGTGAACCCGTTGTACCAGTGGTTGTCGGCCCCGGTGGTGGCGTGGGCGAGCGAGTCGATCTGCGTCGCCACGTTGTCGGAGATGAACAGGGCGCAACTGTGCCAAGCCGTCCCCGTTGAGCTTTCACTCGCTTCCTTGGCCGGCCCGTCGCCCATCCGCTTGGTGCCCTCCGGGCCGCGGAAGGTCATGATCTCGCCCGGACTGTGCCCCGGCCACTTGTACGACTTGCGGTCGTACAGCACGCCGAGGTCGTAGACCTTCCCGGTGCGGGCGAGCCGCAGCGCCGCCAGCCGCGACGCGTCGGTCATGGCGTTCAGCGAACCGACCTCGTCGTCGGTACCCCACACCCAACCCCAACCGCGGCCTTTCTTCCAGCCCTTGACCGCGGTGTCCTGAGCGAGCGCGGGCCCGGACGCGGCAACGGCCAGGGCGGCCAACAGCGACATCGTCGACGTGAGTTTCATGCGTAGATCTCCTGAGATTGCGAATGGGTGCGCCGCGTGCGAGCCGCACGCCGTGCGGCAGTAGTGTGCCGCACCGCGAGCCCCCGTGCAACGGGCAAGAGTGTCTTGAGCAGGACGACGCCGGCGTTGCCGGCGTCGCACGCTCCCTGACGGTCGCGTCTCGGTGCGGCGAATGAGATACTCACCGTGCCGCCGTCCCGAGCGCTGAACCCTGAACCCCGCGCGGCCCCTGGCCGCGAGAGCAGTAGAGCAGGTGAACAGGTGAGCAGTCGAGAGATGCTGACGCGGCCCGTCGACTGACCCCGAACCCTGATCCTGAACCCTCCAACGGATTCTGACCGCTCAGACACCCCCCTACCTGACGGGCCGCCGGAACGCTATACTGACCGGACGCTCGGGCCGACCGGTGTCGCGCGGTCGTGTCGGTCGGCGGAGTGGGTTTCGGGATCCGACAGACAGATGGCGCGGACCATCCGACGCGACAACCTGGCCTCCCGCACCGTGCACCGGATCGGTGACGTGCTGCTGATCTGGCTCGCGCTGGTCTGCGCCTACCTCGTCAAGGAAACGTTCCGCGTCGGCATCCCTACCGAGGCCCTCACCGCCAAGGACGTGCTGCTCACGTTCGGGATCGTGGCGTTCATCTGGCTCGTCGTGTCTTCGCTCTTCGAGACCTACGCCTACAAGCGGCGGCTCAGCGCCGAGATCGCCAACCTCACGGTCGCCCTGATCTTCACTATCGCGTTCTTCCTGGCGTTCGCGTACGTGTCGCGCATCTTCGTCTATCCGCGGTGGCTGCTGTTCTTCTTTGCCGTGTTCGGGACGGTGCTGCTGGCCATGTCACGGGGGATCAAGGAAACCTGGCGGCGGGCTCTGCACCGGCGGGGCAAGCTCATCAGGCGCGTCATCATCATCGGTAACGGCACGACGGGAATGCATCTGGCCGACTTCTTCCGGCGCCATCCCGAGGCGGGCTACGGCTTCGTCGGCTTCGTCACCGACGCGCCGCCCGAGCCGGGCACGGAGGCGCATCTCGGAACCATCGACCGCCTCGAGTCGATCCTCGATGCTTCAGAGGCCGAGGAGGTAATCGTGGCTCTGGCCGGCCATCAGCACGAGCGTATCGCCGAGATCGCGGACCGATGCCAAGCCCACAGCGTACGGCTTCGCATCGTGCCCGACCTGTTCGACGTGATCATGGTACGGGCCACGTTCGGTGAGATTGACGGCATTCCGCTCATCGGCGTGCGCGATCCGGTCATCACCGGAGTCCAGTCGTGGGTCAAGCGGATCTTCGACCTCGTCGTGGCCGGTACGATGCTGCTCGTCACGCTCCCGATCTTCCTGCTTATCGCGATGGTGATTCTGGTCGATTCCCGCGGCCGGATCTTCTACGCCCAGGAGCGGGCGGGCGAGAACGGCCGCGTGTTCCGGATGCTCAAGTTCCGCACCATGTTCCCCGATGCCGACGAGCAACTGCGCCGACTCGTCGATCTCGATACGCTGCCCGAGCCGGCGTACAAGCTGCGCGACGACCCCCGCGTGACCCGCTTCGGCAAGTTGCTGCGACGCACCAGCCTCGACGAACTGCCGCAACTGCTGAACGTGCTCAGGGGCGACATGTCGATGGTGGGCCCCCGGCCGGAGGACACGCGCGTCGTGGCCTACTACAACCGTTGGCATCGCAAGCGGCTGGCGGTCAAGCCGGGGTTGACCGGACCGATGCAGGTGGCCGGACGGGGTGAACTGCCGCTGGACGAGCGGATCCGGCTGGAGCTCATGTACATTTCGCAGTACTCGCTGGTCGAAGACATCAAGTACCTGCTCAAGACCGTGCCCGCCGTGGTCCGCGGCACGGGCGCGTATTGACGCCGCCCGGCTCTTGGCTTTCCCTACACGCATGAGCGAGACGCCCGCCGCTGACGGCCGTTTGTCTGCCGAGAGGCCTCCCGGCCGGGTGGTCGCCTGTCTCGTCGGCATTCTCGTGGTTGCCCTCGCCATTCGCGTGTGCTTGTTGCTGACGGCAACGATGACCTCGCGCGACACGGCCACGTTCGTCTGGTATGCCCAGGACCTTGGTGCCGACCCCGTTGCGGCCATCCGGGGCCACGACCAGCATCCGCTGTATCCGGCCATGATCCTGGCCGTCCGGCACACCGCGGGACGGCTCGTGCCCGCCGACGGCGTGCGGGAATGGGCCGTGTCCGCGCAGATCGCCGCGTGCACCAGCGGGCTGGCCGCGGTGGTCGGCGTCTACCTGCTCGCGGCGCAGCTCTTCACACGGCGCGTCGGGGTGATCGCCGCTCTGCTGATGGCGCTGCTTTCCGAAGCCTGTCAGCTCTCGGCCGACGGGTTGTCGGACATGCCGCACTTGGCCCTGTACCTCTTCGCGGCTGCGTCGCTGGTCGCCGGGTTTCGCCGCGGGTCACCCTTGTTCTGCGTCGGAGCAGGAGCCCTTTCGGGGCTTGCGTTCCTGACCCGACCGGAGGGAGCCGCTGCGGCCGTCGTCGGCCTGGCTGGCGGCTGCGTTCTGCGCACCAGTTCTCCGACGCGACGGCGGATCGTGTGTGGAGTGCTGTGTGCAGCAGTCTTCTTCGCGGTCGCCGCACCCTACATGGCAAGCACAGGACGCATCGTGCGCAAGAAGTCTCTGCGTCAACTCTTTCACCTTGCCGACACCAGGACGGGTGTCTTGCGTGGGGAGTGCGTCGAGAACGTCCCGCCCCGCGAGCACACGCAAGAAAGCGATCAGCCCGGGGTGCATACCGCAGCTCCTTCGGGGTTTGGGTTCGACGTTGCCGCGTGGGAGATCGTGTACAAGTACTTCAGGGCCGGGCGCGTACTCTTCGTCTTACCGATGCTGGTTGGACTGGCCGCGCCGCAGGTCCCTCGGGCGGAGGCGAGCGGGCGCCGCCTCGTGCAGATGCTGGCCGGGGTTCACGTCCTCTTGCTGTTCGCCCTCGGCACGGCCTACGGGTACGTGGCCATGCGACACGTGCTGTTGCTCGTCGTACTCACGCTCCCGTTCAGCGCCGCGGCGTTGGCCGCATTCGTTGACGCGCTGGTCGCACAACTGTCGGTGAAAGTCGCCCAGCCGGCGGCCGTAGTGCGACGGAACGTGTGGATCATCCTCCTCGTGGTGCTGGTCGGGGGCACGGGCTACTGGACGTTCCGGCCGCTGCATGCGGGGCGCGGCTACGTCCGCCAAGCCGGCTCGTGGATTCGCGAGGCCGGCTTTTCGCCGGACACGATGATCATCACCACGCGGCATCGCGTCGCGTTCCACGCCGGTTGCCGGGCCTCGATCCCACCGGATACCGGCCGAATCGAGGACCTCATGGGACTGATCAACCAAGCCACCGAGCGGGTCGCTGCGGGGCACGCGGCCCTCTTGGTCGTCGAGGACCGCCACATCACGTCCGATAAACGTAATCCACGCTTCTTCGAGGAGCTCACCACGTCGCTGATCGACCCCGGGCGGCTGGAAACGCTGCACGTCGAGCCGGCTACGGCGGGCGAAAGTCCCTGTCACATTCACATCTATCGCGTGAAGGCGCCTGCGCGATCTTGACACGCCGCACCGTAGCGCGCGGAATACACCGCGCGTAGTCGACGGGGGTCGGTGAATTCGGACGGGAGCACGGCCATGGCAAAGGTCGCAGTGATCATCGCAGCGGCGGGCAAGGGAGAGCGGTTCGGCGGGAGCGAGAAGAAGACCTTCGCCAAGGTCGACGGGCAGCCCGTATTCCTTCGGTCGGTCCAGCTCTTCATCAATCGCGAGGATGTATGCCAGACGATCCTCGTCATGGCTCCGGAAGACATGGGCCAGTTGACGGAGAAGTACGCGGCCAACCTCGGCTTCATGGGGGTCAAGGCGGTCGAGGGCGGCAGCGAACGGCACGAATCGATCACCAAAGCACTGGCCGCGGTGAGCGATGATGCGGAGCTCGTGGCGGTGCACGACGCGGTGCGACCGTGCGTGTCGACGGCCATGATCGACGCCGTCTTCGCCGAGGCGGCCAAGACCGGGGCGGCCGTCCTCGCCTCGCCGCTCAGCGGGACGATCAAGCGCGTGAGCGACTCCGGTGTCATTGACGAGACCGTGTCGCGCGAAGGGCTCTACGAGGCCCAGACGCCGCAGGTCTTCAAGCGTGAGGTGATCCTCGAAGCCTACACCAAGATCGGGGAGATCTCCGAGCCGGTGACCGACGACGCCCAGGTCGTCGAGGCGTCGGGCCACCCGGTCAGCGTCGTCGCGTCCGACATGACCAACCTGAAAATCACCAGAAAACCCGACATGACGCTGGCCGCGGCCATCATCAAGTCGCGCCCGGTCGCAGTGAAGAAACCGCTGAGCCCGTTCGAAGAAGCACAGTGGTAGGATCGTCGGGCAAGCACCGGCGACAGGTGCCACCTGCGACATGCCCGCCAGTGCAGCCCGTCGGTGTTGATGCGTAGGGTCCGCCGCGCGGACCAAAATGGACGGCCCTGTCGGCACACAGACCATCAGGTGGTCCGCACGGCGGACCCTACGTGAGGAGCGACCTGAACTCCTTGTAGTTCGCATCAATCCGTCGCCGCAACCTTGAGCGTGTGCTTCCTGCCGCCGTGGGCGATGCGGCCAGGGCCACGAACCACTTGACCAGCATCGCGAGGTCATCGAGGCCGACGTACTCGGGAGCGATTTTTCCCGTGCGGCGATTCATGTTGTGGTAGTTGCCCAGCGGCAGGCAGATGCCGGCGGCCTCGTAGCCGTACTCGCAGAAGGCCGTCGCTTCGCACGTGCCGCCGTCCATCAGCTTTCGTTGGTAGCGAAACGCCCGGTCTCGCCGGGCGAGTGCGTCCCCCGCGGCCCGACACTGCGCGGTAAGTTCGGGCGAGAAGACGCGGGCGAGATCGCCCACCCGAAGGATGGGGCCGGCCCCGATGGTAGCCCCCGGCAGCTCGCTGCTGCATTCCACGGACACGACGCGGGCGCTTCTGGCGAGCGTCTTGCTTCGGCAAGCGGCGATGGCCCCGACAAAGCCGACCTCCTCGGCCCGCGTGAACAGGCAGTCCAGCCGGCCGCTCTTCCGCCGACGGCAGAGCGCGTCGAGCGCACAGAGCATGGCCGCGGCCCCGGCGAGATCGTCACAGGCACGGGCATGAAGACGTCGGCCCCGGATCCGCGGGTCGGGCAGGTCCCACATGCCCGCCGAGCCCGGCTCGACCGCCCGCGAAACGGCCACGTCGACGCTTTCGATGCGCGGACCCCAGCGCGTCGGCTTGGTCCGCGCGAGGCGCAGTTTCGCGATCCGCCCGCGAATCCATGCCCCCTCACTGAAGAAGCGCACGCGCTGCTTGGGGAAGTATTCGGCCTTCACGCCGCCGCGCCATGCGGCCCGCAGCATCTTCTCGGCGACGAAACCGGGATGGTCGAGATGTGCCGTCAGCGTGATCGGCCGCCGAACCGCCCCCCGCCCGTGGCGGTACGAGACGAGCAGGTTGCCGTGTCGGTCGGCCTCACATCGCAGCACCGGACGCGCGGCGCAGAAACGCTCGACGAAGTCGATCACGTACTGCTCGACGAACGGGGCGGTCGGCAACGACAGGAGGTTCTTCAGGATCGACAAGTGTTTGGTGGTCATGCCGGAAACACTAGCATCTGCCCCACCCTCCGTCGGACGACTACGCGTCGAGTTGAAACCCGAGGCCCTTGACCTTGTCTCGCAGCGTTGCCGACGCACCGGTCAGTGTGATCGTCGTCGCCGCGAACTCACGACGGATGGCGTACTCGGCTCGAAGGCGGTCGAAGTGTTTGGCGCGCTCGTCGGCGGGCAACGCACCGGCCTCGCGCAGGCTCGCATCGTCTTGCCCAATGGGGTACGCCGACAGGACGATCTCGCGCAGCACATCATCGTCGTCGCGCCCAGCGGCATCGACCGACAAATGCGGCTTGGCCGGCGCGGGCATCGTCGGCCATGGATCCCAGGGCGCGTCAATGCCGAAATGCGTACAGAGCGCGGTGCGGATCATCTCGGCCCCGCGGACCTTGCCGTCGTAGGAGTGACCGGCGATGTGCGGCGTGGCCACGGCAACCTTCTGAAGCAGCTCGAAGTCGATACCCGGCTCGTCTTCCCACACGTCCAGGATCGCATCGGCGACGTGGCCTCGGGCCAGTGCGGCACCCAGCGCAACGCCGTCGGTGACCGGCCCCCGAGCAGCGTTCACGAAGAGCACGCCGGCCTTGAGCCGGCTGAGGAAGCCCGCGTCGACGAGGTGATGCGTGGCGTCGTCGCCGGTCCGCGTCAGGGGCGTGTGCACCGTGATGAGGTCCGCGTCGAACAACTCCTCAATCGGGCGGTAGATCGGGTCACCCGTCTCTCGGGCGAGCGGAGGGTCGTTCCGAATCACGCGCATGCCGAGGACCTCGCACACGCGGGCCACGCGGCTGCCGACATTGCCGACGCCGATCACGCCGGCGGTCTTGCCCGCCAGTTGCATGCCGCGCCGCCCGGCGAGGTTCAGCATCGCCGCGGCGAACCACTGGGCAACCGAAACCGCGTTGCATCCCGGAGCAGAGGTACAAGCAATCCCCTGCTGCCGCAGGTAGTCGAGATCCATGTGGTCGGTTCCGACCACAGTAGCGCCAATGAAGCGCACGCGCGAACCGTCGAGCAGCACGGCGCCGACTTTGGTCGTCGAACGGATGGCCATGGCGTCCGCGTCACGGACGTCCTCGGCCGTCATCGTCCGCCCGGTCCGAAGCACGAGGTCCCCCAAATCGCCGTAGGCCTCGCGGACCCGGGCGATACTGCTGTCTGCTACGATGCGCAACTGTCTGCTCCTTGAACGAGCAAGATCGTAAGCGATTTGCGGGCGACCCGCATCCCGTAGAGGAAGCGTCGCGTGCGCCGGGCGTCGCCCGCAGTTCCGGACGTTCTGTCAGTTCGACACGAACTGGAAGCGATCGATGGCGACTTCGATGTCCTTGGTCTGGCACGGGTCGAGACGCAACGTGGAGATGCGTCCCCGCCAGCGTCGGTGTTGCGCAAGGTCAAGCTCGTAACGGTGCAGCTTGCCGTCGGTAGCGAGCGGGAACCGGACACTCGTTCCTTCAGGGATTGCCGGATTCCACGGCGTGCGTCCCGCGGACCAGAACAGTTGCCCCATCGAACCCGGCGGCACCTCGCCGGTGAGCTGCATATCGAGCAGGGCGCGCGGGTGGTTGCGGGCCCGGATCTGTCGGATGCGACCCCAGACGGCCGGGTCGTGGGACGTCGAGCGCATGCGCAGCGCCCCGTTCTCCTGCCGGAAGTCGGCCACGTTCATCATGGCGCTCCAACCCTCCGCATCCTCGTCGAACGTCCAGTCAGTCGTCCTCGGCGCACTGGGGAAGTCGTACGGCCCGCGTCCCACGTCGGCCGGGGCCACGTTCACCGGCCAACTCGCCGGATCACCCTTGCCGAACACCGTGCGGATTCTCTCCATCATCTCGAAGCCGAACTCCGTGTTCGGCTCGATATAGCTGCCCTCGCCCCACTCGTTCAACGGAGCCAGGATGAACGGTCGGTTGCCGTGCCGAGCACAGAAGACCTTCACATCACGCAGCAGCTTCTCGAATTGGGCCGGCGTCCGGCCGCGAATGATCAGGCCTCGTTCGCCGTGCCACGGCCGGGAGTCCCACCCCGTATCCACCACCGGGTAGTAGACCAGCGAACCGGCGGCCTTGTTCTTGCGCTCCCACGCCTCCCGGCTGTGGGCCGCCACGGTCTCAAAGACCATTCGTTTGTCGGCCGGCGGCGAGACGCCCCACTCGTGATACGTCGTCACGCCCACGTACCCTTCCTTCGCCGTCAGCCCGATCCGCTCGGAGGAGAAGTCGTAGCCCATGGCCACGAAGGTGATCCCGTCGAACCCGGCCGCCCGGGCCATCGTCTGCGATTCGTCCAATGCCTTCTTGGCGGCTTCCGACCCTCCGAGATCGCGCCGGATGTTGTGCGGGGCCCAAATGAACACCGCCGGCTTGCCGTCGATCCGGTAGTACGTCTCCAGCGGGAAGTACTCCTCGATCCAATGCCGCGTCACGTTCCGCCAGTCCTCCGGCGATTGGGTCTTGGGCGGGTTGTGGTTCGCCCACATGATGGCCACCTTGAGATGCTTCCGGTAACGGGCCTTGCGATACGCCTGGAACCAGTGCTCGAGCGAGCGGCGGCCCGCGGTCCAGTACCATCATTAGCAAATACAGTATTAAATCCCAC
>CAYMME010000275.1:0-12451 GCA_964391465.1 uncultured Planctomycetales bacterium | reverse complement strand
GTGGTGAAACGCGCTGAGGCTCACCACGCCCTCTTCGTCCTTGCCCGCCGCGCGGCGCTCGGACGGCGCCTCGATTCCGTGGTCCACGGCGTTGCGCACCATGTGCACGAGCGGATCCCCGATCTGCTGGATCACGTTCTTGTCCAGCTCGGTCTCCTCGCCGGAGATGGCCAGTCTGACCTTCTTGCCCGCCTTGCGAGACACGTCGCGCACCAGCCGGGTCATCTTGGCGAAGGTGGGGCCGATGGGCACCATCCGCATGGCCATGCCCAGTTCCTGAATGTCGCGGGTGATCTTCGTGACCTGACCTACGGCCTTGCCCAGCCTCGGCTCGGTGGCCACGTTGGGACTGGCGCTGACCTGCGTCTGGGCGATGACCAGCTCGCCCACCATGTCGACCAGCGTGTCCAGCTTCCTCGTGTCAATGCGAACCGACTGCTCGGCGGGGGTCGCGGAAGCCGCCGGTGGCGCCGGTTTGCCGTCCGCATCACCCTGCGGACGCAGGGCTCGGCTCACCTGCTTCGGTGTGACCGCGTTCATGTCGACGAGCACTTCGCCGAGCTTTCGGTCCGACGCCTCGTCTTTCTGTCGCTTGAGGCCGAACGCGACCACCTCTTCCGGCACCGCGCCCTGCTCAACCAGGTTCTCGCCGAGCTTCTGGTCGGGGTGCCCCGGCCCGGGCTCGTGGGCGTCGGGTTCGATCCGACCGGCCACCACGGCGCGCAGGGTCCCGATCATGGCGGCGACCGGAGGCTGCGGAATGGCGTCGCCCTTGGGATCCGCCAGCCACGTCGCGATCGACCCGATCTGCACTTTGAGGATGTCGACCGTGTTGAACAGCAGGTCAATCAGCCCCGACGTGATCTTGCGCTCCCCCTTGCGGCCCTGATCCAGAAGCGTCTCCGCCTCGTGCGTGAGGCAGCTGATGTCACGGAAGTTGAGGAAGCCGGCGACGCCCTTGATCGTGTGGAAGGGCCGGAACATCTCGTCGATCCGGCCCGGATCGTCAGGCCCCTGTTCCACTTCCAGCAGCGCCGCCTCGACGCTCTCAATGTGCTCGTTGGCTTCCTCCACGAAGCCCTTGGCCAGCTCCGCCTCGTTCGGGCCGATCCGCAGCGGCTCGGGCACGTAACCCGGCTCGGTCTCGGCGGGTGCCGGCGCGGCGTCGCTCTGATCCGGGGACGCCTTGATCGCAGCGTCCGGAACCGCCTCGGTGCGCGCGCCCGTTGGCGCCGTTTCCGAACCCACCAACTCCACGAGGCGCGAAAGGTGCTCTGCGACGCAAGCCATCGCAACGTCGGGGTCTTCCGCTTCGCCGAGAATGAGCTGTTCCACCTCGCGGGACAGCCCGCTTGTCGCTTCGGCCAGGCGCTGATCCGCCTCGTCCGTTCCGCCGCAGGCCGCCTCCGTAAGCTCGGCGCACGATCCGTGGATCTTGGCCAGACCGGCCAGATCGTCCTTCTTGATGCCTTGACCGGCTTCCACCAACCGATCAACCAACGACTGAACGCTGTCATGGTCCACTGTCGTAACCTCGCTACCCATTGGTGCACCTCTGGCGACGCCGCCGAAGGCGCGCTGCCGCCGATCAGAAGTCCTCTCGTCCGCCATTGTCGAACGACGGAATCGCGCCCGACAGTGGCTCCTTCACGCTGGCGAACTCGCCCGTCGCCCTACCTATCACCGCTAACTCCGTACGGAGGCGGTCGTGGATCATCTCGATGAGTCACTGACGATAGATCGGCTTCGTTGCATAGTCGTCGCAGTCCGCTTCAATGCACCTCTCCCGGTTGCCCTGCATCGCGTGAGCCGTCAGCGCGTTGGTGGTTCGCTTCTGTTCCATGACTCTCATGCTCCCGGGAGTAGCCCGGGATGGCGTCCTTTGGAAACCGCCGGCTCTGGCCCCGATCGTGGCGCTGACTCTTTCCAGCCGCCGCGAGCCACGCGCTTCACGATGCTCCCGAGATCCTCGAAATCGCTACCGACGGTTGGCGTGCATATGCCCGTCGATCCAACCCATTCGATCAGGACCGACGACGCGTCCTCGGGAGCGACCCGAACATTTGCGTACGCAGCCTCAAGATTGCAGGCGAACGTGATCTGCGACAGCTCCATCCCCAGTTCGAGCAGCCGGTCGACGGCCACGGCCAAGCTCTTACCGTGCGCGGCTACAATCGTGAACTCCAGCTCACCCAGCTTGCACGGATACACATCATGCCGCTGCAACCGGTAGAGCATCTCGCCCAGGCAATCATTGTGGCCCAGGTCGGGCTTCCCGTAGATCCGGTCGGAGGGTCCGATATGCGCCAGATATGCGAAACGCCCCGGCAGGATTGCCGAGACGGCCGTGCACGTTGACACCCCGGCGGTCTCAAGTGCCATCCCCGGCTTAACCTTGGCGAACTCGTTCATGTCGACGCGCTTGGTTCGTCGTTCAACCGGATGCCATGCCCGCGACTCGATCCGTGTCCGGTCCAGATGACGGACGATCTCCCTCTGGTAGGATTCCGAGTGCCGCTTGTAGTGCTCCGTGATCGCTTCCTGTTCGTCCATCTCGGCCACGATCACCCACTTCGTACCGCAGACGTCGAACGGCTCGAACGAGCTGAGCACGCGAACGCCACGATAGTCCCTGATCACCTGCCGACCCGGGCCGGATTCGAGCGCCAGGCCGACGGCCGGGGTGTCCACCTTCAAACGCAGGTCAGCCACTTCCGGGCGGAACCGCGATTGAGTCACCATCCGCTGCTCGGCGTTCACACAATACACCTCGCCGGTCCGACCCAGGCCGCGACGGTCCGAGAGAATCGAGTTGAGCCTGTTCAGGGGGCACTGCAGGACGAACCAGCCGAGCGGTTCTCCGGGCATTGTGGAGACCCCAGCTTGGCCCGAGTCGACGACCGGCACGGCGAAGAAGCTCGCCGGCTCGTCGGATGGGGGATACAGCCCGTAGTCGATGAACGTGACGTCCTTGGCCGTCCGCAGACGTCGGGAGAGCTTCGTGTTCGCGAGTGGGCCGTCGAACAGGTTGCTGTGGTAGTCCGACTCGCGGCGCATCGAGTGGAACACGTAGCCGCTTCGGTCCACGAACAGGATGTCGAAGAATTCGCCGTAGCGATTGACGTAGTGCGTGTCCAGTCTCAGGTCGTGGTCCGAACTCGGCGCGTCGTCACTTCCGCGAAGCTCCAGGAACGCTTCCACCATGACCGCATCCTCGGTGACGCCTTCCGCCAAACGGCGAACCGCTTCGAAATACGCAGCGACCTGGGCCTTGCGGTCCGTTCGCGCGGCCTTCAGTCGGCGGAAGAACGGCTCGGTGATGTCGCTCACCGCCGACTGGCGGAACCGGTCAGGCATAGCCCTGGCCAGGCCAAGGGCAACGAGCACGAGCACAAGCATGGCCACGATCCCCGTGGTGCTGCGGTGCTTCAGGGTCCGGGACATCCCAGCATGCTCCTTGCCGTTGCGCTTCGCCCGGGCTCAGCGGTCAATGGACGGGGCCGCTGTACCGTGCTCCATCGGGGACTCGTCATCGGCCGCCGCAGATGCGACATCGATCAGCTCATCCGTGGGCAGCACCTTGTCGATGTCGAGCAGGATCTTAACGGCATCGCCGACCTTGCCCATGCCGAGGATGAACGAGGTATCCACCGACCCGCCCATCGACGGAGGCGACTCGACGTTCTCGTCGCCGATGTCCAGCACCTCCGAGACGGTATCGACGATGATGCCTACCTCCTTGCCGACATCCACCACGATGATGCAGGTTTGCTCGGTGTGCCCAATCTCGTCGAGGCCGAATTTCAGGCGCAGATCCACCACCGAGAGGACCTTGCCCCGCAGATTGATTACGCCCTTCATGTAGTCGGGCATGCGCGGTACGGAGGTGATCCCAATGAGTCCGATGATCTCGCGGACCTTGAGGATTTCCAGCCCGTACTCCTCATCGGCCAGTTTGAACGTCAGATACTTCCCGCCCAGATCGCCGATGGCTCGGTCTGCCTGGAAGGTAGCGGCGCTCGGTTTATCCAGCAGGGTCGTTGCCATGTCTCCGTCACCCTTCTTCTGTCGAGCGTGGGCTCATCGGGTCCAAGGAGGCCGGGGCGAACGGCATCGGTTGTGGTCCTGCCGCCCGCCCCAGCCGTGTCCAGGAGCAAGTCTTGCATCGGCCAGTACTCGCTATGTCCGGAGGCCACACAGGCGGGCGCCGGTTCGTAACGCCGGCGCCCGCCCCCTCAATAGAAGAGAATACTAGGTTCAGAAGTCCTTCAGATCGTCGTCCTTGAGCGGCAAGAACTCGTCGCCTGATTCGGCGGTAGCGTTTGCAGCCGTGGCTGCCGGTTCCGGTTGTGGGGGTTTCGCGCGTCCGGTCGGATGCGCCACCTTGACTTCGGAACGCTTCTTCGCTGCTTCGGCAACCGCCACGTGCGGCTTACCGGAAACCGCGTTCTTGTGACCACCGTGGATCAGCGCCGCGAGTTCCTCCACCGTGCTCTTGACCGTCTGGGCCTGGGCGGACAGCTCTTCCGCCGCCGATGCCGACTCCTCGGCTCCGGCCGCGTTCTGCTGCGTCACCTTGTCCATCTGCGACACCGCGGTATTGACCTGGTCGACTCCCTGGGCCTGCTCCTGACTGGCCTGCGTGATCCCGGCCACCAGACCCGACACCTTGGTCACGTCGCCGACGATCGCACCCAGCACCTTGCCGACCTCGCCCGCGACCTGCGTGCCCTCCTGGGCCTTGTTCACCGAGTCTTCGATCAGACCCGTGGTCTCCCGGGCCGCCTGCGCCGCCCGCTGGGCCAGGTTCCGAACCTCGTCCGCCACCACCGCGAAGCCCTTACCGTGCTCGCCCGCGCGGGCGGCCTCGACCGCCGCGTTGAGGGCCAGCAGATTCGTCTGGAACGCGATCTCCTCGATTACCTTGATGATCTTGCTGATCTGGCCCGACGACTCGTTGATCGCCGACATGGCGCCATTGAGTTGCTCCATCGTCTGGTCGCCGCTCTGGGCCGCCGTCTTGGCCTGCTCGCTCAGCTCGTTGGCCTGCTTGGCGTTGTCGGCGTTGGTGCGGGTCATGGCCGCCATCTGCTCCAGGGCGCTGGAGGTCTCTTCCAGCGACGAAGCCTGCTCGCTCGCACCACCCGCCAACTGCTGCGACGCCGACGCGACTTGAGCCGCCGCGGAGTCCACCTGCTCCGATCCTTCGTTCAGACCGGAGATGATGCGGTTGATCGGCTTGCTGATCGACCGGGCGATGAAGACGCTGATCAGCGTCACCAGCAGCGCGGCGATCGCGGCCAGCGAGCCGACCCACGTCAGCAGTTTCGTGCCGGCCGAGTTCGCCGTCGCCTTCATGTCCTTCACCGCGGCCAGCGCCTCGGACTCGTCGATCTCGGCCAGCAGCACCCACCGCGTACCGAACACGTCGATCGGCGTGTACGCGCTCAGCACCGGGTTGCCGTTGTAGTCGGTGACGACCTTGGCCTCGGTTTCACCCTTCAGGGCAGCGTTGGCGGCGTCGGTGTCCACGGAACCCTTGGAGGGGTCCTTGAACGAGGCCGCAACCGAGTGGTTCGTTGCGTCGAGGAACGAGTCGGACCGCATCAGCTTGTCGGGCCCGACCAGGTAGGTCTCGCCCGTCTCGCCCATACCGGCCCGCACGCCCATGATTCCGTTGATCGCATCCAGCGGCAGTTGCAGGGCGACGATCACCTCGGTCTTCCCCTCGTACTGCACCGGCTGGGCCACGAAGGCCGCGGGTGTGCCGTTGCTCGGGGCGTAGGGCTTGAAGTCGGCGAACCCGAACTTGCCCGTCTCCAAGACCCCTCGGACCAGTTCGCCGAGGTTCGAGCCCTTGAACTTGCCGTCGACCAGGTTGGTCTGGTAGTCCGGCTCCTGGCAAACGGTGTAGAAGCAGTACCCGTCGGGGTTGATCAGGAACAGGTCGGAGTAGCCGTACTGCTCCTTGTACTGCGTGAAGAAGTCCTTCTCGGCGCCCTCGATCTTCGGGCAGAACGCCTCGGCCACGTCGATCTCGGCCAGCAATCCCCAGGTCACCCCGCCAATGTCCACCGGGCAGTAGGCGCTGAGCACGGGGTTGCCGTTGTAGTCGATGATCACCTTCGCGTCGGTCTTGCCCGCGAGTGCCGCCTTGGAAGCCTCGGTTTCCGCCCGGCCCTTCTCGGGGTCCTTGAACGACGCCGCAACCGTGTGGTTCTTCGCGTCGAGGAACGAGTCGGAGCGCATGAGCAAGTCCGGTCCGACGAGGTAGGTCTCGCCGGTCTTGCCCATGCCGGCCCGCTGGCCCATGATCGCGTTGACCGCATCCAGCGAGATCTGGAGGGCCACCACGCCGATGGTCTCGCCGCCATCGACGATCGGCGCGGCCACGAACTGGGCGGGCGCGCCGGCCGACGGCGAGTACGGTCTGGTGTCGGACATCGCCACCTCTCCGGCGGCGGCCTTCTGCCACACGTCACGCAGCGAAGACTCGACCTCGGCCGTGCGCTGCCCGAAGTCCTTCTCCTTGGTAACGGTGAAGCAGACGTCGCCGTTCTGCGGGTCCATCAGGAACAGATCGTAGTAGCCGTACTGCTCCACGTAGTACTTGAGCGGCGGGGCGTACTCGTCGTGGACGGCCACGTAGCTCTCGGGCGCGGAGAACTTCCCGTTCAGTTGCCCCTCGAACTTCCCACCTTCCGATGCGCCTTCGCTGAAGGCCTTCGACAACTCCCGGTGCGCCACCTTGACGAACGGGTTGTCCGCCAGGACCCGTGCGTCGCCGAGCCGCTCGCCGAAGAAGCCTTCGATCTGCGACTTCTTGATCTCGCAAACCGCAGCGAGCTTGTTGACCGCCTCCGCGCGCAGCGTGCTGACCGTCTCGGCCAGGACCCCCATGTCGCCCTTACGCTCGCCGAAGTACTGCTCGACCTGCCGCTTCTTCACGTCGCGCAGGGCCACGAGCTGGTTGCAGGCCTTCTGCTCGAGGTCCGCGCTGCCCTTACCCTCGATTGTGCTCATGCCGTTACCGGCAGTGCTGTAGCTCACGAAGGCCACGACCCCCAGGGGGATCAGACCGCAGCCCAGAAACGACGTGACAAGTTTCGTGCCCAGAGTCATTGCGGGTCTCTCCGTTCTGTCAGGACTTCACATGCAGTCTGGTTTCGAATCGGACGCACCTTCGGCTGTGCCTTCGCCGTTTCCTTGCCGCGCCCTTTTCCACTTCCACCGCGCGGTGACGTCACCGCATCGTTTCGATCACAAGCTCGTTTTGATCTGTCTGGCTCCGCGGCGCGCGATCGACGCTCACCATGCCCACCGGCAGTTCGCGCACGGATGCCAACAACTGGTCGACGACCGCGACTGCCGAGCATCCACGCATCACGACACACCTGGAATTGGCCGCCACTGCGGAATCACCGAGATCTTGCGCTCACCTCCTCCGACATCGCTTCCTGTATCGGAAGTGGACCAGGGGTCCGCGATGGGGTAAACGAGCCATTCGTGTCTGCGGGCTCGACGCGAACACGGACGCGACTAAGACTCAGGAGGGGCCTATCGGTCCACTCACGGAGCTACCGTCCGGTTCCCGGCAGTTTTCGGACCGGGCGTGCCGGGCATCTCAGTGCTGGTGAGAGGTGGAGAGCAGTGGATGCGCCCTGGCGCCTGGCCGCGAGGACTCCACTCGATGCGAAGTGGAATTCGGCTCGCGCAGGGCCTGAACGAAATCGTGGAAGGCCAGGTTGTCGTGATCGTGTTCCGGGCCGTGATGCGCCCGGGATTGACGTTCGTCGTTCGGAGCGGGGCCGAATGACAGCGCTCAAGACGGCCCACGCGCAGGAGTCCAGATGTAGCGCCGGGTGCCGACATCAACCAACGCAAGGTCGTCGCAGTCCGGACGGCCACGCGAAACCGACGCTGGTCACCAGCTCCAGCCGACGCTGACGCCGCCGTAGAACTCGTCCTGGATGGTTCCGTGGTTCTCGGGGCTTTGGAGGGCATCGCTGAACGCCAGGAACGGCGACAACGTGAGACTTCCCAAGTAGTCGGGCAGGCTCAATGCGCCGCTCAGATCGAAATCGATCCCGAGCGAGTACTCGATCAGCGCGAACCGAGTGTCGTGGTCATCCGTCCCGGTGAGCGGGCCCAGGTAGCCCAGGTCCACCCCGAGCTTGATCCCCGGCGTGATCGTCACGTGGGGCAGTGCCTCGAACTCGAACCCGTGTGAGATCGCCAGCTCCATCCACGCGGCCTTGGCCAGGTCCCAGTCGTGGGCGAAGAACAGAGACGGGTTCAGCACGCCGTCCTCGTTGTCCGGAAACAGCCACTTCCACATCCAGGCGTCGTTGTGCTCGAGCGAGAACCACCACTCGTTCGTGCGGTCACCGCCGCCCGCCCAGTTCGGGAAGCTGAAGTGCGTCCAGCCGATGGTCAGGCCGGTCGCAATCCGCTCGAGGTCGTAGCTCCAGTAGACCACGTAGTCGATCTCCTGGATGTTGGCGCCGTCGCCGCTGATCTTCTCCTGTGCGGCGAACCACTCGTACCAGGTGTCGAAGCCAATCGAGCCGACCGGGCCCAACCCGAGCTTCTCGAGATCGACCAAGAGCGAGGTCGAAAGCTGGTGGTTGGGCTTCTCCCGCCCTTCGCCCGCGTACTCCGAGAAGTTGATCCCGCGGAAGATGTAGTCCGACACCAGCGCGTACGAGAGGCCGATCTCGAACGGCTTGTCGAATCCGGCCTGCTCCTCCGCGGCAGGGCTGGGCTCCGCTGCGTTCTCTTGAGCGTCCTGCACGAGCGTTGCCCTGGGGCGCTGCGGCTTGGCATCGACGGACCGAAACGCCTCGTCGCCGGAGAGGCGAATCGACACCGGTGAACGCTCGGTCGACTTCTTCTCCTGTCCTGCCGCCAGCGGAGTGCCCATCAGAACCGTGGTCAAACCACAGATCAGCCGATTCCATCCGTTGTGCACGGAAACCATGGCACATCATCCTTTGAATATGGTGTCGTTTCCGTCGGTGCTGACGGGCACCGCGGCCCGGCCGCACGTCACACTCACATCACGGGATCACCACGCCACGAGCCTCGGGTCGTTGTACCGAAGACGGCCTCACCGAGGTTGGGGGCAGTGCCTCTCACTTCAGCGTGCCGGCCTTCGGGAGCGGATTCCGTGTGAGCCACTCTCAGATCGCGATCCCGGTTTCGGCGGCCGCAAGGGCGGCGTTAATCAGGCCGAAGATCGCGCGATTGATGATCTCACCGGAGTTATCGATCCACAAGTTGTCCGGTATGCACGTGCCACCAAGGACCACCACGAAACCGCCGCTCATCATGACGGCCGTCTTCATCCGCCGCACCATACGCTGTCTCATGAAAATAGACTCCTCACCGCCCGGCCGGACTGTCCCGTGATGCCGGGCAGACCACGCGAGGGCAAGACACGTTGCTTGAGGAGACGCCGTCCCTGGCATCTCTTCCTGCTTCATCGACGGCGGCAAATCAATCCAGCAATGGGGTGTCTGAGCCATTTTCGTCCCCCCACGCCCCGTTAGCTCGCCATGGCCGCAACGAGAGTCGGGTGGAGATTGAGCCTCCCCCCCCGAGGTCGATAGGGGAGATGTGTTACAGAATGCCGGCGATCTGCTTCGGTCCGGCACTACAGGTGCGCGATCCGGCCGAGTGCTTCCTCCGGCAGCATGTGCGGGTCCGCCCGCGGGGCCGTCGGAGAAGGCCAGCACGACGATCCGGGCGTAAGCCGCCAAGCGGTCCGGCCTCGGGAAGGACGAGATGACAGCACAACCCGCATCAAGCTGGCCAGGGCTGCACGAGCCCGGGCTGAACGCCGCGGTCAAGCCCGTCCAGCACCGCCTACTGATTCCGCTGGCGACCGTGTTGATACTGCTGGTGGGCGGGTTCGCGTCGGTCCTGCTATACGTGCAGCAAGAGGGCCTGGCGCGATCCAGCCAGCGTGCGCTGGAGGAAGCTAGGCGCGACCTGGAGAAGGGCATCGCTGAGCAGTCCGCTGCGCTGGATGCCCTTGAAGATGCTCTGCTCCACGACGTTTGCCTGACCGATGCGCTCAAGGCACAGGCCCGAGACCGGTTGCTGGCGCACTGTGAGCCACTTCTCACGCAACTACGAGCCAAACACGGCATCACGCACTTCTATTTCCACCGCCCGGATCGCGTGAACCTGCTACGCGTGCACAAGCCGGAGAAGAACGGCGACCTCATCGAGCGCTTCACCGCGCTGGAAGCCGAGCGCACCGGCCAGACGGCCTTGGGCATCGAGTTGGGGCCGCTGGGTACCTTCACACTGCGTGTGGTGCGGCCGGTCTTCGACGGCGAAACGCTCATCGGCTACCTGGAGTTGGGCAAGGAAATCGAGGATATCCTGGAACTAATCTCCGGCCAACACGGCATCGAAGTGGCAGTGGCCATCCGCAAAAGCGTCCTGACGCGGGAGAAGTGGGAATCGGGCATGAAGATGCTCGGCCGAGACGCCGACTGGGACCGCTTCGCCAACGATGTGGTCATTTACTCATCTCTGGACCGCTTCCCCACCGAAGCCGATCGTTTTGTCGGCGAAGCCGTCCACACGCACAAGAACACAGATGCAGAAATGGCCTTTGCCGGCAAGACGTGGCGGAGCGTGGTCACCCCGCTCATGGATGTTTCTGGCGCCGAGGTGGGCGACCTGCTCGTCTTCCACGATACGTCCCAGGTCGTGGCGCAGTTCAACCGGCTGCTCACCGGTGTATCAGGGGCGGCTCTGTTTCTTGTCGCCACGCTGATCGGGTCGCTGTACCTCGCGCTGCGACGGGTCGACCGGGGCATCATCGCGCACGAGGCGAAACTCACAGAGTCGGAGAAGTTTCAGCGCGCGCTGACAGAGACATCGCCGGATTTCATCTTCGTCCTGGACCGGTCCATGATGATACGGATGGCGAACCGGCGGCAGCCCGGGCACCGCGAAGAGGATGTCGTCGGACGCTCTGTGTTGGCCTTCGTAGCGCCCGAGCACCAGAACCGCCTGCGCGCGGCGTTTGACCAGGCGCTCGAACCGCGAGAGTTGCGAATCGTGGAGACGAGCGTGCGCCTGCCGGACGGCGAGCACTTCTTCCTCAATCGCCTGAAGTCGCTTCCCGGCGCCGACGAGGACCGAGCCGTCATGCTCATCGCGACCGACATCACCGAGCGCAGGCGGGCGGAGGGAGCCCTTGCACAGGCCCGTGGGATGGTGGTGCAGGAAGCCCACAAGCTGCGCTCGATGATCGAGGGCATGGATGAAGGCATCGTTGTGGCTGATGCCGATGACACCATCACCGAGGTCAACCGCTGGTTCCTTGACAAGGTGGGTATGAACCGGGACGACCTCGTGGGCAAGTCGCTCTGGGAATTCCACGCCGACACCAAGGTGACGGCTCGCGTACGGGTCGCTCTGGATGCCTTCCGCAGCGGGGAGTCTCGCCAAGTGCACGTCGTCAACCGGGAGTTGCTCGGGATGCAGCTCTCCTTGCGCGCACAACCCATCTTTGAAGATGGTCGCTATCACGGCGTCATCCTGAACGTCATCAACGTCACCGACCTGGTCGAATCCCGCGACGCCGCCGAAGACGCCCAGGCCACGCTTCAGGAGACCAATGCCCTGCTGGAAGAACAGACCGCCTGGGCCAGCAGCATGGCCGCCCAAGCCGAGGTGGCCAGCGCGGCCAAGAGCGAGTTCCTGGCCAACATGAGCCACGAGATCCGCACCCCGATGACGGCCATCCTGGGGTTCACGGAAACCTTGCTCGATCCGGACCTCTCGGATTCGGACAGGCTCAGCGCCGTTTACACCGTTCGCCGCAACGGCGAGCACCTCCTCCAGATCCTCAACGATATCCTGGATCTCTCGAAGATCGAGGCGGGCAAGCTCGAAGTCGAGCGCATCCGCTGCTCGCCCGTCCAGGTCGTCGCCGAGGTGAAGTCGCTCATGCAGGTCCGCGCCGACGCCAAGAACTTGCCCTTCAACACCGAGTACGTCGGGGCGGTGCCGGAGACCATCGAAAGCGACCCGACGCGCCTGAAGCAGATCCTCATGAACCTGATCGGGAACGCCATCAAGTTCACCGAGGCCGGCGGCGTCAGGCTCATCACCCGCCTTGTCGAGGCCGGCGCCGAACCCGAGATGCAGTTCGATGTGATCGACACGGGACTCGGCATGACCGAGGAAGAAGCGGGCAGGCTGTTCCAGGCGTTTTCGCAGGCCGACACCAGCACCACGCGCAAGTTCGGCGGCACCGGCCTGGGATTGATGATCAGCAAGCGTCTGGTCGAGATGCTGGGTGGCGCCGTCGCCGTCGAGAGCGAACCCGGGGAGGGCAGCCTGTTCCGCGTCACGGTAGCTACAGGACCGCTCGACGGCATCAAGATGGTGGACGATCTGGCAGCGGCCACGATTGCACAACCCG
>CAYMME010000274.1:0-12481 GCA_964391465.1 uncultured Planctomycetales bacterium | reverse complement strand
TGCAGGAAAACGGCGACAACGATACGCACGGCGATGCCTGCGACAACTGTCCGGACGACGACAACGAAGACCAAGCGGACACCGACGGCGACGACGTTGGCGACGTGTGCGACAACTGCCCGTCGGTCTCGAACCCGGGGCAGGAGGATGGTGACGGGGACGGGATCGGCGATGCGTGCGAGACTGCGGCGGAAGTGCCCGCGGTCTCCGAGTGGAGTCTGATCAGCTTGACGCTGTTGCTTGTGATGGCTGGAGGAATCCTCGTCCGCCGCCGCGCCGCCGTCCGCCCAGGATGAGTCCGGCGATCCGTCCCCCAACGCTCGGTGCACGCGGGAGACGGATGTTGGCGAGAGCAGTTGACCTGGCCGGGCGTTTGTGATACCCACGTTTCTGAGTCTGGTGCCCGGTTGAATCGGTTCTGTTCCATGTCGCAGAAACCGAAACCGGGAAGGGACACCGTACATTCCCATTGGACGGGCGTGACACGACCGTGGTTTGCGACGGCAGGGCGCACGATGGGTTTCTCTTGGACTCAACTCGCAGGATCCGCTTTCACACAGCACACCATAGCCGGGGCGCGGCTCCGGAGAATCGCCGGGAAGGCAAGTGGCACCGGGGGGTGGAGGTACGTCTTGTGCACATCTCTAGCATCTGTCCGATTGGTCCGCGAACGGAGACCGCGGTTGTTCGTCGTAGTGTGAGCACGGCGGGGCGCAGGAAGGCACCCGTGCCGGTCGCGTTGCTCGTGGTGGCGGTCGGTTTCGTCGGCGTGTGGGTCGATCCCGCCCACGCGGATCCGCCGCCGTGCGAGTGGATCTCGGATTCGGACGGGGACTGGTTCGATCCGGGCAACTGGTCGTGCGGCCGCGTTCCGACCGTCGGCGACGACGTCGTCATCGATCGCGCCGGAGCGGACCCGGTCGTTACGATCGCGGGATGCTGCGCCTCGTTCGTGACCCTGACGAACCGCGAGACGATTCGGTTCAACGGAGGGCAGGCCGACGGCAGTATCGTTAACGACGCAACCGGGACGATCGAGTTCGTGGGCGGCACCAACTCGTTGAGCGGAACCGACTTCGACAGCGCCGGAACGGTGCGCGTCCAGTCGGACAGCACGGCCAACCTCGTGTTCGAAGACATCTCGCAGACGGGGCTGGTCGAGATCGTCGACGGTTGGCTGTCCGTCAACGCGTTCACCAACGAAGGAGTTGTGCTCTTCAGCGGCACCGATGGAACACTGGCCGGGGGAACGGTCACCAACGCTTCCGGCGGGCTGATCGAGGCCACCGGTACCGGGCGTCTCGATGCCGACTGGACCAACGAAGTCGGGGGCACGATCCGATCCCCGCTCGGCGGCTCGCTCGAGCTGTCTCTCGGGGGAACCTCTTGCGGAACCGACGCGGACTGTGATGACGGTCGGTTCTGCAACGGAGCCGAAACCTGTGTGAACGGCGCCTGCCAGCCCGGCGCACCACCGTGCTCGTCCGGCGAGACCTGCGACGAGGGCATGGACAGATGTGTGGATCCCACGGGCGACGTGTTCGCGCTCACGACAGACACCGACACCATCACCGCGACGATCGGCAGTGACACGTTCGACGGCTCCGTCTTTCTCGCAGGCGGCGGCGTCTTCGTCATGACATTGAACAACGCCGACGTGCTCGACGGCGGCGAAGGGACGGATACGCTGGTTGCTCAGCTCCTGGGAGGGGGAACGGTGATTCCGGCGTCGCTGGCGGGTATCGAGGTGCTCGATCTCGAGGTATACGACGGGCTCGCCAAGACCTTCGACGCACTCACCACCGACGCCGTCACAACCGTCAACAACAACTACTCGCAGGGTGATCTCTACGTTTCGAATTTGCCTACCGCGCCGACGACCATCGGCATGACAAACACGAATCGCGACTTCACTGTGACCGTGGACGACCAAGCGCTGACCGGCAGTTCGGACGCGGTGACGCTGACGGTCGCCGCGGTTGCCGACGCGGGGGCGAATCCGGTCGTCACCATCCAGCCGGATGCCGCCGGGAACGGCTTCGAGACGATCAACATCGTGAGCCAGGGGGCTGCCGACAACGCGATCGACCAGTTGACCGACGGGAACGGCTCGTCACTCACGACCCTCACCGTTTCCGGAAGTGCGGCGTTGACCATACAGGATGAGCTCGATTCGTCCATCCAGACGATCGATGCCGGCTCCGCGACCGACGACGTGCGCCTCGCTCCAAACTCGACCGGCGTCAACACCACATTCACGGGCGGTAGCGGTGACGATCGGGTCGACTTCTCCGGATCCAATAGCGACTTCAATACCAGTGACACGGTCGACGGTGGAGGCGGCACCGACACGCTGTTGTTGAACGGTCAGAACGCCGACGATTTCTTCACGGCTCTTTCCAACGTCTCCAACATCGAGGTCCTCGAAATCGACACCGCTCCCAGTGGCAACATCGACACGACGTTCTTCGGCGCGACGGACTTCAAGGCCAGTGCCGCCTTTGGCGCGAACAGACTCACCATTCCCGACGGGGGAACGGTTGAGTTGGATGTTGACCCCGCCGGCAACATGACGATTGCGTCCAAGACGAGCGGGGTGACTAACAGCCTCACGCTTCGGCTGGACACGAATGTAAGCAACAACCTCGTTCTGACATCCTGGGAGAACCTCACACTGCAGGTGGCCAGTACGGCTGCTACGATCCAAGGGACGATGACACTGAACAGTTCGGCGGCAACGGAGTCGATCACCGTCATCGGTTCGCAGAGCCTGACGCTCAACGGCGCGATCACGGCCGACGTGCTCGACGCGAGCGCCATGACGGCTGCCTTGACCATGAATGCGGCACCCGGGCCCGGCATGCATATCACGGGCGGCAATAGCGGTGACAGGATCATCGGAGGCGCTGACGACTCAGACGCGGACCTGCTCGATGGCGGTGCAGGCAACGATGTGCTGATCGGTGGCGATGGCGACGACCTCCTCATCGGAGGGGACGGAGCAGATGAGTTCGTGTTTGCAGACACGGCGGCGAACAACGACCACGACGTCATTCTGGATTTCACCACGAGCGATGTTCTCGTACTGGACGCTTTCGCCACGGACAACGCACCGTCTGGAACATTGCCCGACACGTCGACCGGCACGGTCCCAACAGCCAGCAATGACATCTGGATCGTCACCGACGCCGACGGGAGCATCGACACGGCCGCGGAGGTCGCCGCACTGTTCGGGACGGTATTTCACTACAGCATCACTGCAAACAGCGAAATCGTCATCATCATTCAGGACACTCAGTCCGGCGGGTCGAGCGCGATCTGGTACATGGACGATACGGGCAATACGACGGTGTCGGCTGGCGAATGTGTGCAGGTCTGCACGCTGGCCAGCTTCAACGGCGTCATCGGTGACCCCAACATTCAGGAGGAAGCCGGCGCCGAATCCTCCGAGGGAGGGGATCCGGAAGACGACGATTCGCCGGTCGCGGAGGCCGCTGGATCGAACTCGGGCGTCAACGAGGGGGTCATCGAAGCGGACGGGGGAAGCGTTCAGATCTGCTGTGAAGGTACCCTTGTCAACTCGGGTGCGTTGAACGTCGTCAACGGCGGCGTGATGACGGCCGAGGGGGCAACAATCGACCTCGTCGGCACGGGGCAGGCGAACGTGGACGGGACGCTGGGGCTCGAGGACGCGACCGCCGTGTTCCACTCGTTCTCCGTCGCCGCTACGGCCACGGTGTCCATGCACGCCGCGGGCCTGAAGGCCTCGAACGTACCCCCCAGTGGCGCCTCGTTCGCCAACGCGGGGCAGATCGATGCCCTGGGCGGAAGCTTCGTGCAGATCGACGTGCCCACTTCTTCGCAGACGGGCATCATTGTCGTCGAGGCCATGCCGGGCCTGCCGCCCACTACTCTGACCGGGCTCATCCTCAACCAACCGCTCGACAACGAAGGCGCCATCCGGCTGCTTGGCGGCGGGGCCATCGCGGGCACGGGGACGCTCACGAACACGCTCGGCGGCGGTCCGGACGAGGGCGTGCTGGAGGGTGACGGGGAAGTGAAGGTCGACCTGATCAACAACGGGCAAGTCGCCGCTGACGCCGGCGATCAGCTCTCGCTTCTCGGCCCCGCGTCGGTCCAGAACAACGGCGCGATCGCCCTGGCGGCCGCCTCCACGATCGTCATCGACACACCCGCGTTCACGCAGGCCGGCGACGTGACCGTGGCCCCGCTTGCGTTGTGCAGCGTCGCGATCCCGCTCGACAACGCGGGTACGATCATCATCAACGGCGGCAACCTCGACGCAGCGAGCATCGTCAAAGCCGGAGCGCTGGGGCTGTACGGCGGCCAGATCTCGGCCAGTACCCTCACCAGCGAGAGCACCACGGGCGCGCTGTCCGGGTTCGGCGACATCTTCGCGGATGTCACCAACGATAACGACGTCACGATTATCGCCAACACCCAGGTGATCGGTGACTACGTCAACAACGGCACGACAACGATCCAGAGCGGAATCCTGACCATCACGGGAACGCTGACCGATAACGGGACGATCACCGGCGACACAAGCGGCGGCGAGGAAGAGGCCGGCAGCACCGGCGGCCTGACCGCACTCGGCAACTACAACGCGAGCGGCGCGGCGTCGCTCGTGATGCCGGATGCGGCGTTGACGGTGAAGGTCGGCGGCGACTTCAGCGTCGCGATCGACGACAAAACGCAGTACGACATGGCGCAGGCCACACTGCAACTAGTGGGGTTGGGGGAGAGCAATCAGTTCCTCGAACTCATGAGCGAAGACATCGGCGCCGATCCCAACGGTCTGGACCGCACGCAGGCGGGGCACTTCCCCCTGGGAACGCTGCGCATCGGACCCACACCCGCCACGGTGAGCCTGGTCGACAATCATGACAACGACGGGCTCGGGCAGGGCGCGCCGGAGGCGATCTACACCAGTGAGCTGATCATCGACGCCGGGGCGACGCTCCACACGGGAGGCTCCCCGGTCTATTACGAGACGCTGACGAACAACGGCAGCGTCGACGACCCGGCCAGTCTGATCCCGATCGGCCTGGCGACGCCGGCGCTGGCGAGCGTGTGCCCGGACCTTGGTGCAGCCGCGCAAGCGGACAGATACGTCTATCCGAAGGCGCCGAGCGTCGGCGGCCTGACGACGATCGAGATACAGCTCAACTCAGCCGTCACGCTGGTCGGCTCGATGTGCATCAAGTCGACCGGGAACTCGCCGCCGACCTCGGCTACCCTGAACGATCTCGGCGGAGGCGGCCTGTACGAGGTGCAGTTCAGCGGCCCAATCGAGCTGGCCGAGTGGACGACGGTCGTGTTCACGGCGGAGAACGCCGCGGGGCAGGCCGACATCTGTTTTCACGTTGGCTGGTTGCCGGGCGATATCACGCAGGACGCCCAACTGAGCCTCGCCGACGCAACGGAGTTTGGCAACGAATCGAACCCGAAGCTGGTCGACCTCGATGGCAACGACCAGGTCAACATCAACGACGCCACGAAGTTCGGCCAGATCTGGAACGGCACCAACGACGAGGGCAAGGAACCCGACGGCACCGGCGCATGGAACGGCGAGGGACTCCCGGGCGAGCCGGCGTGTTCGTGTCCGTGAACGTCAGTGCCATTGTGGCCCAGGCTCCTTGCGCCAGACTCGGCGCGCGCCGTGACGATGGGGCGGTGGCGCGTGTTACCGTCCCCCACCCTTCGCAGGTCCCGGCGCGCCGGATCGAAGGATGGGGCACCCGCGCATCTTCTCTGACGGCTGATAGCTGACCGCTGACAGCTTCGCCTCAGCGGTACGCGAGTCCGACCTTGTCGCAGAGGCCTTGCAGGGCGAGGGCGGCTTTGGGGAACCGGTCGGGACCGGTCTTGCCTCCAAACTGACCACCGGCGGCCAGGTGCGGTTCGAGGGCGAGGAAACCGTCGTACTTGGCCGCAGCGAGGTCCTTGAGGATCGGCTCGAAATCGCCGCTGCCCTCACCGGCCGGACAGCACGGGCCCTCGGTGTTCGCCACCTTGTCCTTCACGTGGATGTAGCCGCTGAACTTCTGCAACGGCTTCCAGCAGCGGTCGTAGATCGGCAGGCAGTTTGCGTAGACGAAGTTGGCCGGGTCGAACGCGGCCGTGATCTTCGGCTCGTCGGCCAGGGCCCCAAGCAGCTCGACGCACCGCTCGGGCGTCTCGCCGTAGATGTCGGCCTCATTCTCCAGCACGAGCGTGACGTTGCGGTCGGCCACATACTGAGCCTTCTGCCGCAGGCGGCGAATCACCTCATCGCGATGGTTGCCGATGTCGTCGCCCTCGGGCGGGTAGTACGAGAAGATCCGCACGTAGCGGCTCTCGAACTCCTCGGCCAGATCGACGGAGTGCTTGAAGTCATCGAAGTGCTTGTCATAGTCGTCGTCGATCTTGACCTTACCGATCGGCGAGCCGATGCAGGCGATGCCGAAGCCGCGGTCGCCGAACATCTTGCACAGGTCCTTGCGGTGGTCGGCCGTGAACTTCATGACGTTGACGCCCCACGCTCCGCGCAGCTCGATGTGCTTGACGTTCACCTTCTCCATGGTGTCCATCTGGACCTTGGGATCGTCGTCGATCTCGTCGGCGAATGCGCTGATGATTGCCATCGGGGTATGCTCCTATGCTTGAAGTCGTTTGATCTCTTTCGTTTCTCTCGTGAGCCACATCTCTCGTCCCCCACCCTTCGCAAACTGCCGCGAAGGATGGGGCACCCATCGTCGCGCGAGGTCAGTGCGCCTCCGCGCTGTCCTCTTCGCGCGGCCACTCCTCGTCGGGCACGCCGGACTCGGCGTTTGCCTGCCGGGCCCAGGCGAAGAGCAGATCGCTCAGACGATTCAGGTAAACCACCGTCGTCTCGCTGACCGTTTCTCCGCGGGCCAGGCACACCACCGTGCGTTCGGCGCGACGGCACACGGCACGGGCCACGTGGAGCCGGGCCGCAAGCTCGGTGCCGCCGGGCAGCACGAACTTCTCGAGAGGCGGCGCGGCGCCGGTGGCTTCGTCGATCCAGTTTTCCAGGCGCGCCGCCGCCTCGGCCGAGATCGCGGGGGCCTTGTCCTTCCGGGCTGAGCCGGCCGGCGTCGCGAGATCCGCGCCGATCACGAACAGCTCGTCCTGCACGAGACGCAGCCGCTTCCGAAGGTCGCCGCTCTCGCACGCGATCGCCGCGAGCCCCATCGCAGCGTTCAGCTCGTCGACCGCACCGTAGGCCTCGACCCGATCTGCATCTTTACTCACGCGCGTACCGTCGTGCAGCGACGTCTCACCGCCGTCACCGGTTCGCGTGTAGAGCTTCATGGGCCGCTCCCGTGGTGACCTTCGCACGCTCTTGAGCTGGGTGCCACTGGCGGCTTGCCCGCCAGTGTACGACCATCTCTCAATGCCGGAAATGGCGCGTTCCGGTGAGCACCATAGCGATGCTGCGCTCGTTGCACAACGCGATCGACTCGTCGTCACGCTTGCTTCCGCCGGGTTGGATGATTGCGGTCACGCCTGCGTCGGCCAGTTGCGCCGGTCCGTCGGCGAAGGGGAAGAACGCATCCGAGGCCGCCACCGGTGTGGTCTTCGCCGAACCGGTCGGACGGGCAAGGTGCGGACGAGCCAACTCGATCGCCGTCTGGGCGGCGGTCACGCGTGACATCTGGCCCGCGCCGGTGCCGACGATCATTCCGTCCCGAGCAAGCGTGATCGCGTTGCTCTTGGTGTGCTTGCACGCCAGCCAAGCCAGACGCAGATCGTCCATCTCCGTGTCGGTCGGCGCTCGCGAGGTGGCGACCTTCCACTCTGACTCGTTCAGTTCCACGTCGTCGGGCGTCTGAGCCAGCAGGCCGGCCGGCAGCCGCTTGACCTCGAGCGGCCGATCGTCGGCACGGTGCACGATCTGCGGCGCGGCGACCAGGCGCACGTTGGCGCCCCAGGCCTTGCGCGACTGAATCACCTCCACCGCGGCCTCTTCAAACGACGGGGCCACCCAGACCTCGACGAAAAACGCCCCGGCCCCCGCGTCCTTGCCCCACCGTTGAAGCGAAACCATCACCGCCTCGGCAAACTCGGGCGTCACGATGAAGTTGACGGCCAGCACGCCGCCCATCGCGGCCATCGGATCACCCAGATAGGCGCGGCGGTACGCTTCGACGGGGTCGCCGCAAACGGCCGCCCCGCAAGGGTTGGTGTGCTTGATGAACGCCGCCGCGTAGCGCGCGAGCTGCGGCGAACCGGGCAGCGGTGCGCTTGCCAATTGACGCTGAAGCTCCTGGGCCTCGGTCCACTCACCGCCGTCGCCTTCGGCACGACCCGCGATCGACAGGTCGCGCACCAACGCATAGGCCGCGGCCGCGTCCACGTGGTTGTTGAAACCCATCCGATCCGCATTGGCCTGCACCGACCAGCGCGGGCCGCAATCCAACCCGTCAACCGTGCGGTAGAGCACCGCGTCCTGGTGCGGGTTCTCACCGCAGCGCAATGCGGTCGGCGACCCGGCCCGAACGGTCAGCGCTTCGGGGGGAAACGCACCACGCGTGCTTCCGGTCAGGCGGGCCAAGTGGCGGGTCACGTTCTCGTCGTAGCTCGAGGTCAGCGCAAAGGCGTCGACGGCCAGCCGGGCCCGCTGCGCGTCGCTGATCTGCCCCGAATCGCGAAGCTCGCTCAGCAATTCGTCGTAGTAGCGTGTTCCGGGAACGACGGCGATGTGGCGATGGTTCTTTGCGCCGGCCCGCAGCATGCAGGGCCCACCGATGTCGATCATCTCGATGGCCTCGGCCAGCGTGCAGTCCGGACGCGCCACGGCCTTGTCGAACGGGTAGAGGTCGACGACGACCATGTCGATCGGCTTGATGCCGGCCTCGGCGAGCTGCCGCATGTGGTCGGGGTTATCGCGGTCGGCCAACAGCGCGCCATGGACGGCCGGGTGGAGCGTCTTGACCCGCCCGTCGAGCATTTCCGCGGCTCCGGTGACCGTCTCGACGAGCGTCACCTCCAGCCCCGCGTCGCGCAGCATCTTGGCCGTCCCGCCGGTCGAGAGGATCGAAGCGCCGGCCTCGGAGAGTCCGCGGGCGAACTCCACCACACCGGTCTTGTCGTAAACACTGATCAGAGCTCGCTGAATGGATAGTCCGGGCACGGGTCGGTTTCCGTCAGTCGCGTCTTGTTACACACGAAGCCGCTCCGCACCGTCGGGCACACGCGCGGTTGCCGTCGATCGGGGGCACGGCGAGAAGCTTCAGAACCCCTCAACTCGTGGGCACTCTAGCAGATCGCGGCCGCTATTCAACCGCCGTCAACGGGCGCAACGCCCACGTGGACGACCGATCCTGTGGATCGGTATGCTCCGCGCGGATGACGGCAGGAAACCAAACCACCCACACTGACGCAGGCGATCCGTATTGGGCGGCGCGCGCCCGCATGGTCCGTGAGCAGCTCGAGACCCGCGACATCACGGATGAGCGTGTCTTGTCGGTCATGGGCGAGGTGCCGCGCGAGCGGTTCGTGCCGCCGGCGAGCGTATCCAAGGCCTACGACGACTGTGCCCTCACCGTCGCAGGCGGGCAAACGATCTCGCAACCATACATCGTCGCCCTGATGACGCAGGCGATCGAACTGACCGACAAACACCGTGTGCTCGAGGTGGGCACGGGCACGGGGTACCAGTGCATGGTGTTGGCGCGGCTTGCGCGGCGCGCCCACACCGTCGAGCGTGTCGCAGCGTTGTCGAACGAAGCACGGGACCGACTCACGCAACTCGGCGTCGACAACGTGACCTTCCGGGTCGGCGACGGGAGCGTCGGCTGGCTCGAACAGGCTCCCTTTGACCGCATGATCGTGACCGCGGCCGCACCCAGTGTCCCCGCGGTTCTGCTCGATCAGTTGGTCGACGGAGGGCGGCTCGTCATTCCCGTGGGAGGCGCCGATCGCCAGACGCTCGTCGTGGTCGAGCGCTGCCACGACCGCACGATCGAGCAGACGCTGGCTCCGTGTCGGTTCGTCAGGCTGATCGGCGAGGCGGGGTGGGGCGGGACGGATGCGCCGGAGCCGTAGCCCTGGACACAACGACGGTCGGCTGCTATCGAACGGCGGAGACACAGCGCGCTGGCCACCTTGCGCGGGTGGGCCTCGAGCGTCAGACGATGGCGGGTGAGCGACAGTGGCAAGATCTCGGAGAAACCGAATGCAGGGCAAACGAATGAAGCATGTGCGAATCGCGTGGCTTGCGGTGGTGCTCTCGACCTTGGTGCACAATCGTGCCTGGTCGGCCGAAGACGCCCCGTCTCCTACGAACAGCGCGAATCCCAAAGCCGTCGATGAAGTGCGGTCGGGCACGCGAACGGAGGCGAACGCGGCCTGGTGGGGTTTCGACGTCGCTGACGCGACCGACGCACTGCAAGGTGCCATCGACTCCGGAGCCAAGCGCGTGAAGGTGCCGTACATGGGTGATCCCTGGATCGTGCGGCCGCTCGCCATGCGGGCCAATCAGGAGGTCTACCTCGAGCCCGGCGTCGTGATCCTGGCGAAGAAGGGGGAATTCCGGGGTGGGGGCGACTCGCTCTTCACCGCCGGCGGTACCGAGAACGTCATCCTGCGCGGATACGGCGCGACGCTGCGCATGCGCAAGCGGGATTACATGGCGCCGCCCTACAAGAAAGCGGAATGGCGGATGGGCGTCTCGTTGCGAGGGGCTTCAAATGTGCTCGTGGAAGGAGTGCGCATCGAGAGCAGCGGCGGCGACGGCATCTACATCGACGGCGGGTCGGGCCGCAAGCTCAGTACGGACGTTGTGATCCGCAACGTGACCTGCTACGACAACTACCGACAGGGCATGAGCGTGATCAGCGTCCGGAACCTCCTCGTCGAAAACTGCGTCTTTGCCAACACGTGGGGGACGGCGCCGGGGGCGGGCCTGGACCTCGAGCCGGACGGTCCCGAGCAAAGCCTGGTCGATATCGTCGTGCGCAATTGCATCTTCGAGAACAACGAAGGCCACGAGATCCTCGTGTATCCCAAGAACCTCCACGAGAAAGCGCCGGACCTGTCCATCCGCTTCGAGAACTGCCTGGCCCGAAAGACGCTGACGCAGGGGAAGCCCGACGGAGTAGCCCAGGGCATCGGGCGCGACGACGCGACGCACGGGTGGTCGGGCATCAGCGTGGCTGCGGTCGGCGACTACGGGCCCGGCGGAACCATCGAGTTCGTCAACTGCGTCGTGGAGAACACGGGCAAGGAAAGCCTGCGGATCTTCGACAAGTCGCCGGACAAGGCCGAGCTGCGCTTCGTGAACTGCCAGTTCCGCAATCCCTGGCTGGTGCCTCACCTGAGCCACTCGCCCGCCCGCGTGCCGATTCATCTCCAGGTGCGTCGACCCCACGTGGCGAAGGGGCTCGGCGGAATCGTCTTCGACGACTGCCACGTGTACGACCCCGTCTCGCGCCCGGCCGTGCTGCTCGAACAGGAGAACGCCGAACTCGGACTCCGCGATGTGACCGGCCTCATCACCGTCCACGGGCCTGGCAAGCCGCGCATGGTGCTGGGACCGGACGCCGACAAAGTCAGCCTGCGACTCGTCGACGCCCCCGAGCACAAGGTGGTCAAGCGCAAGCCCGACGCGGACGCAGAGTAGCGGTCCGTTGGGCAACTCCTGGCGCAGGCATGTTGCCCGTTGTTGCGCGGTCCGGACGCACATGCCACGCAGATGCACCTCATTGTTCAACCGGCTGCTGGTGTCGAGTCTCACGGAGAGTCCATTCCTTCCGAACCGCGCCCGTCAGGAAGCGGCAATGCTTCGCCCTGTCTCGGCCGCTTCCTGACGGGCGCGGTTCGGATCAGGGGAGCCTCGAAGACTCTGAGACACAACGCTAGCGTCCGAGGGTTTCTCCGGTCACGTGGAAGGCCTCGGGGCCGAAGCGTGCTCGGGCTCCCGGCATCGGCCCGTCGTGCATGGCCATGGTGATTCCGCTGAGGGCGAGCAGGAGCAGCGGCATCAGGGCCCACATTAGCCAGAACCGCCAGCCCAGGCGCCAGCGTGGGTCCGTGCACGTCGCTTCGGGTTGTGTGCTCCACGCCACCGGGGCGCCGTCCTGGAGCAGCAGCAGCCAAGTGCAGAGAATGCAGGAGAGCCAGAAGGACCCGTGAACGAACACCGATCCGTGACCGCTGAAGTTGGGCAGCGAGCGCATGAATACGCCCAACAGCGAGATCCACATGGTCAGCAGGAAAAGGGCCTGGGCTTTGCCGATGGCGGTGGCGGGGGCGAGGGGTAACGCGCGCCGCCGGTAGCGCGCCAACGCATAGATGGCGAGGGCCGAACCCAGAGCGCCGATGGCGAAGACCCAGATCCACAGATCGAGACCCAGCAGGTGGTCCATCTCGGCGTTCTTGTCCCGCGGGGCGATCCATCTAGTACTACAACGCTAAGAACGCTCAAGAAACTCAGGCCGCCAGCCGATGGGAA
>CAYMME010000273.1:0-12563 GCA_964391465.1 uncultured Planctomycetales bacterium | reverse complement strand
ACGCTTCGCCCCCGCCCCCTTCCCGCAGACCCGGCCCGCGGCGCAGTCTCCTACCCGCAAGGACGCGCGACTCGGTCCCTGCTTTCCCCTACGCTCCGCCATCAATCCGCCGTCAACCCCCCCCCATTGGTTGGGCACCTACTTCGTAGCTGCGCCTGTATGCGCCGCCGGTCAACGTGGGGTTTGAGTGCCTTCAGGCGGGGTGGATCGCGCTGCGATGCTACTTGGTTTGGGGCGGTGGTTGGAGTTCTGAGGACGGCTTCCAGAGCGCTCTATCATAGGCATCGCGAAACCCTCTTTCCAACTCTCTCGCTATCTCCGCGTCGCGGCGACGCCGTTCTTCTTCGCGCTCCGCCTGCTCGCGTTGCTTTTCTATCGCCCTGGGGAGATGGCGAGCAATGACAGCGAGGCCCGCGCCCAGTATCAGTAGTAGTCCCCGGGCCAGTTTCCGCCGGGTCATTATCCTCCGGCTCAGCGCAGCCGACGGTGGCGCAAGTGAGGGAGGGCGAAGGAGTGGCATCTCGTTGGGCCTGCCGCCACAGCCTGGGCACTTGGCCTGTTCATCCGGCAAGACCAAGAACCGCTGACCACACCAAGGGCAATTGATCATGTCCATCGCGAGAGGTCCTGCGACCTGCCTCACGCAGAGGCGAAGGTCCTGGTCACGCCGAACGATTGCCGCATCCCGACGCCTTCTCCACCACGCTGGTCAGGTCGTGCAGCTATCGTCAATCGGCGGCGCATCAACACGACTCACGCCGCCAGCAGCAGCGCTGTCACGCCGACCAATCCCCATTCGGGCAGCGCGGGGATCGGCTCGCCCATCGCGCAGGCGTCCCAATTGAATATACCGATGCAGGAGTCGCTCACGCAAGAATCGTCGTCGTCGTGGAGTGATGGCCGTTTCCTTCGCGTGGTGGAAACGGAGCAAGCGCCCGTCCAACGGGGGGTTGACGGCGGCGCCTACTCGTTCCGGCCGCGATCCTTGACCGCTTCGAGCAGGCGCGGGCCATCGAGGATGCTGACGTAGGGGAGCACGTCGTCGACCTCGTCGATGACGTAGTCGGTCAGGTAGGTGCGGACGACTTCGTGGAGAGTGTCTCGGGTCCAGGGCTTGGCGACGTAGTGGTCCAGGCCGGCGTTGTTGATGGCGTTTATGGTGTCCTGGAGGCCGGCCTGTCCGGTGACCAGCACTTTGCGGGTGGTCGCGCACTCCGGCTGGCTCTTGAGTTCCACGAGCAGATCGGCCCCTACCGTGCCGGGCAGCAGGTGGTCGCAGAGGATCAGGCCGATGGGGTCGCCGGCTGCGGTGCATTCCTGCACGACCTCTCGCGCGTCTTCGGCGTCCTCGGCCGCTTCGATGCGACAGACGGCGGCAAATGCGTCGAGGTCGCGAACCAGCGCGTCGCGGACCTCGGACTCGTCCTCAACACAGAGAATCGTCACGCGGTTCATTGCTCTCCTCCCTCCCCAGGTATCCGCGAATGGCGCGCCGGCAGCACGATGGTGAAGCACGTGCGGCCGGGCTCGGACTCGATCCCGATCGTTCCGCCGTGGCGGGTGATGATCTGGTGGCAGATGGTCAGGCCCATGCCGAGCCCGAAGCTGGTCTGCCCCTTCTTCGTCGTGAAGTTCAGGTCGAACACACGCTGCACGTTCTCGGGCGGGATCCCGGGCCCGCTATCCGTAAGGCGCACGCGCACGTGGTCGGCGTCGGGCGTGTCCGTCTCGATCCGCAACGCACCCTTGTGGTCCATCGCCTGCAGAGCGTTGCCGATAATGTTGGTCCACACCTGGTTGATCTCGCTGGCGTGGCACTCGATGACGGGCAGGTCGCCGTACTCTTTCTCGACCTCGACCTCGCGCAGCGCGTGGGCGAACATGAGCAGTGTGCCTTCGAGTCCTTCGTGGACGTCGACGTTGGCCACCGCCGCCTGGTCCGCGCGGGTGTAGGCGCGCAGGCTGCTCACGATGGCAGTGACGCGGCCGCTGCACGTCGACAGGTTCCGTAGCGACAGGCCCAGTTGATGGTACCGCTCCATCGCGTCGAGCAGTCGGTCACGTTTGCTGCCCTTGCGCCGGCCGATCCATGAGCGGTACTGCTCCGGCGTGGTGATTCCGACCTTGACCACGCGCTGAGCCAGTTCGTCGCTGCCGACGATCTCAGCCAGCGCCGCTCGCCTTTGCCGCTGCTCGCGGGTCGAGAGCGGCGCCTGGGTCAGGGCCGACTGCATGCATGCCCGGATCGTATCGCCGTCCGGCAGTCCGCCGAGCAAGGCCAGGAGATCCTCGCTGAGGAACTCCGTAGCCCGCTGGATCGCCGCGATGGGGTTGTTCAGCTCGTGGGCGACCCCGGCCGACAGTTGGCCCAGCGTGGCCATCTTCTCCGATTCGACGAGCTGGGCCTGCGTGCTCTCCAGTTTCCCGAGCGTATCGGTCAGTTGATCCCGCTCGGCGCGAAGGTCGCGGTTGAGTCTCTTGACCTCGACCTGAAGCTCTGCCCCCCGCGTACTCCGCCGGGCCAGCGATCTCAGAAGCACGGTGATGAAGTAGCCGGTGAGCCAGGGGTTGGCCTGCAGCGCGGCGTCGAGCTGCTCGAGGCTGAGGGGAATGACGGTGATCTCCGTGGCCGCACGGCAGGTGAAGAACGCCCCCTCCTTTTGAGCCAGCGACAGCAGCCCGACGATTCGCCCGGCCGAGTGCGAATGAAACACGACCTCGCGGTCGCCGTCCTTGCGCGAAAGCTCGACCCGCCCGGAGACCAGGATCGAGATGGTCTCGACCGTCTCGCCCTCGCGCACGAGGACAGCCCCGGCCGGGTAGGTGCGCCGGTCCGGCGTGTCGAGCACGTCGTCGATGCCGGCCCCCATCGCCCGCTCCAACTCCTCGTCGCTCATGTCCAGATTCGCGAGGAAGCTGCGCCCCAGGGTCTTGATCTGCACGTCGAGAACACGCCGGCCCTGCTCGGAGGTCCTGAAGGCATCAGCGAGGCGCCGAACGTCGACCACGTCGGGAAAACGCTCCATTGCCTCCGGGGCGTATCGAACGAAGTAGTCGGTGAGCAGGGCGCGAACGCAGTCGCGCAATGCTTCGTAGGACCAGGGTTTGGGCAGGTATCGGTTGAACGCGTCTTCGCGCCGACCCCGGGTCACGTCTTGCTGCGGGGCACGGGCCGAGAGCAGGACCTTGCGAGTCGAACCGTACTCGGGCTTCGCGTGGAGCGTCATGAGCAGGTCGACGCCCGACAGGCCGGGCAGGATGTGGTCGGCGAGGACCAGCGGAACATGTGCATGCGGTGCGCCGAGCGTATCGAGTTTCTGCAGGGCCTGCTCCGCGTCGGGGCAGGCGACGACCTCGATCCCCGGCCCGCAGACGCGCTCCATGTCGTGCACGAGCGCGTCCAGCACGTCGGGTTCGTCATCGACGCAGACGACGACGTATCGTGATCGTTTTGCGGTTGACGAGTTCATGAGGGCATTACCCCCAACATTCGCCACACCGTCGGTGCGGCGAGCACGAAGATCAGCAAGCCGATCGCACCTGTGAGCACGCCGACGAGGGCCATGTCCTTGGTCCGCACCGTTCCGGTGCTGACCGCAATGGCGTTGGGCGGCGTGCTGACGGGCAGGGCCATAGCCAGAGACGCCCCGAGGGCGATGAAGACGCCGGCCATGCCCGGACTGAGCTCGACGGTCGGCGAGAGGGCCAGCGTGATTCCGATGGGCACGAGCAGGTTCGCGGTGGCACTATTGGAGATGAAGGTGCTGAACACCAACGCCACCAGGGCCAACACCGCGACGAGCATTCCGGCCGGCACCTGCTCCCACGCGACCAGGCCGATCAACCAAACGTCCAGCCCGGATGCTCCGACGCCTGCACCCAGGGCGATGCCGCCGGCCACCAGCCACAGTACGTGCCACTGGATCGATTGCAAGTCCTTGGTCGTGAAGACGCGGGTGGAAAGAAGGACCACCACCGGAACGAAGCCGACGACACTCGAGCTCATCCCGTGCAGCTTCTCGGTCAACCACAGGATGATCGTGGCCGCGGCCGTGACGTAGAACACCTTGGCCGACCACGAGGTCGCGAACCGCGACTCGATCTTCAGCTCGATCGCCTTCTCCTTGGAGGGAAACAGAACGAGCAGCAGCCCCCACGCGATCAGGAGAAGGATCACGACGAACGGAACCGCCATGATCATCCACTGCAGGAAGCCGATGTTGATGCCGGCCTTCAAGAGCGCTCCGAGCGCGATGGCGTTGGGCGGCGTGCCGATGGGCGTTCCGATGCCGCCGACGTTGGCCGCGATCGGAATGCACAAGGCCAAACCCACGCGCAGCCGGTCGTCGGATCGAAGGTTGTGGATCACCGGGAGGACCACCATCATCATGGTGGCGGTGGTGGCGGTGTTGCTCATGAACATGGAGAACACGGCCGTGATCAGCATCAGCCCGAGCATGATCTTCCGGGGCGACGTGCCGAACGGCTTCAGCAGCACGCGGGCCAGGTTCCGGTCGAGGTCGAACTTGGCCGCCCCGTCGGCGAGGAAGAAGCCGCCGAGGAAGAGCATGAGGATCGGGTTGGCCAGCGTTGCGAAGAACGTCTTGTGGGCGTGGGATCGAAGCCCTCGGGCGTCGGTAGCAGCGACTTGTCGCTGATGAAGAGGATGTCGAGCAGGATGATGATGGTGGCGGTGGCGTGCAGCGGAATGGCCTCGCTGACCCACAGCACGATGGCGAGCAGGAAGACGCTGAAGATCCTGTGCCCGGCCTCACTGAGCCCCGGTAGGGGCATCCCGAGGGTCTGAGCCCCCAGGGGAACGAGAAACGCCACGAACGCCAGCAGGAGCCCGATCCGCTGGCCGCGTTTCAGCCGCTCCGGGTCATGCGTTTGTCGCTTCGATCTGCCGGCCATGCTGCTTTTCCCCGCCCCGCTCGCGGAGTCTTCTCTCTCACGACATCAGACACGGCTCCTCCTGGAGCACTTCGTCGGCGAGGCTCAGGTCGTCGCCCTGGTTGACCATGGTGCGAGGCTGTCCGGTGCATTCGACGACGCTCTGCCAGAAGTGCCCGTGGGGGTCGAGCCTTTTGGTGGCGGACACGGCCGCAGCCAGTGGGACGTGCGTGAAATGGCCGTTCCAATATCCGATGAACATCGCGGTCTTGCCCGCCATCGCGGCATGGGCGGCCATCTGGCCGAGGATGCCGGCGAACAGCGAATCGCTCGCCCCGGCCGGGGCCGACCGGATCAGGTAGCTCGGATCGATGTACTTGAGGTTGATCGGGACCTCCATCGCCTTGAAGTACTGGGTGATGCGTTCCTTCAGCAGGAGCCCGATGTCCTCCAGTCGCACGTTGCCTGACGCATCCGTCGCGGAATGCCCTTCGATGTCTTCCTCGAAGAACTTCTGACCCGCACCCTCGGCGGTGACGACGACGGCATGGCCTCGAGACTTGATCCGACGAAACAAATGGGGCAGGAACCCGTTGGCTCCGGCCAGCTCGAAGTCGACCTCCGGGACCAGCACGAAGTTCACGTCGCGACTGGCCAGGGCTGCGTGGGCCGCGATGAAACCGGCGTGGCGTCCCATCAGCTTCACCAAGCCGATTCCGTTCGGGGCGCCCGTGGCTTCCGCGTGCGCGCCGCGAATCGCATCTGCGGCGATGGAGTAGGCGGTCTCGAAGCCGAAGGTTCGCGCCGTGAACGCGATGTCGTTGTCGATGGTCTTGGGTACGCCGATTACGTTGATCTTGACGCCGCGTTTCTCGATCTCTTCGCAGATGTCGAGCGCGCCGCGGAACGTCCCGTCGCCGCCGGTGCAGAAGAGGACCTGCACGTTGAGGCGCTCGAGTGCGTCGACGATTTCCTCCGACGATTGCTCGCCGCGGGACGACGAGAGGACCGATCCGCCCTGCTGATGGATCTTGCTCACGAAGTCGGGATCGAGCATGACGGCCTCGTGTCCGTAGCTCGGCACGAGCCCTTCGTACCCGTAGCGGAACCCATAGACCGTTCTCACGCCGTAGCAGTGGCGCAGTTGCATCGCGATCGCCCGGATCACGTCATTGAGTCCCGGGCACAGGCCGCCGCACGTAACGACACCGCAGCGCACCTTCGACGGATCGAAGTAGATCATCTCTCGCGGTCCGGCCAACTCGAACCCGCCGGAGGGATCCCGGCCGTTCGGACCGTCAGGCGCGGAGGCCGTCGGCACGATGGTGTCGTGCCAGGTGCGCTCCTCGTCGGATACGTAGCGGCACACCTTGTAGGGCGAAGTGACCTTCCGCGGGCCGAGCGATTGAATCGAGAAATCGTACGCGTCGTTTGGCTCAGGAACGGACATCGTGAGTCCTCGCTCGAATGTCTTCCGAATGCCGGTCGCAACTCTAGAGGGCGTCATCCAACGAGACTGGCACCGAGTGCACCTGCCAGATCTCCTTCGCATACTCGCCGATGGTGCGGTCGCTCGAGAACTTGCCCGAGTTCGCCGTGTTGAGAATCGACATCCGCGTCCACCCCGACACGTCGCGGTATGCGTCGCTGACTCGCTCCTGACACGCCACGTACGATGCATAGTCGGCGAGGACCATGTACGGATCGCCTTCGTGGAGCAGGCGGTCGAGCAGGGGCTGAAAGAGTCCCGGTTCGTACGGACAGAAGACGTTGCCGGAGATCTGGTCGAGCGCTGCTCGCAGTTCCGGGTCCCGGTCGCAGCAGTCCCAGGGGTTGTAACCGTTCGCCTGCCACTCCTCGACCTGAGCGGCGGTCAGGCCGAAGATGAAGATATTGTCGTCGCCGACTTCCTCTCTGATCTCGACGTTGGCACCGTCGAGCGTTCCGATGGTGAGGGCCCCGTTGAGGGCGAACTTCATGTTGCCGGTTCCCGACGCCTCCATGCCGGCGGTCGAGATTTGCTCGGACAGCTCCGCCGCAGGGATGATTTGCTCGGCCAGGGCTACACCGTAGTTCTCCGGGAAGACCACGCGGAGAAGCCCTTCCACGGCGCTGTCGTTGTTGATCACGTGCGCGACGGCGTTGGCCAACTTGATCGTGAGCTTGGCGTGGTAGTAGCCCGGCGCCGCCTTGCCGGCCAGCAGTACCGTGCGGGGGACGAAGTCGGAGGGTTTCCCGGCCTTCATCCGGTTGTAAAGCGTGATCACATGGAGAATGTTCAGCAACTGGCGCTTGTAGTCGTGAATCCGCTTCACCTGGCAGTCGAGCATCATGTCCGGATCGATGTGCAGGTCCTGCGCCCGGCGCAGGTGTGACGCGAAGCGGACCTTGTTGAGCCGCTTGATTGCCTGCCACCGGGCCTGGAACTCGGGATCGTCGGCCATGGGGACGAGGTGCCGAAGCTGGTGCAGATCGGTCACCCATCCGTCGCCGATGGCCTCACTGATGAGATAGGCGAGGGGCGCGTTCGCCTTCTTGAGCCAGCGCCGGGGCGTGACGCCGTTGGTCTTGTTGTTGAAACGCTCGGGGTGGAGCTCATGGAAATCGCGCAGGACGCGTTCGGTGAGAATCTGCGTGTGCAACGCCGAGACGCCGTTGACCGAATGGCTTCCCACGATCGCCAAGTTGGCCATGCGTACCTTCTTCTCGTGTCCTTCCTCGATGACGGACACCCGCCTCAACCGTCCCGTGTCACCGGGATGTCGCCGTGCGACTTCGTTGAGCAGCCGGCGGTTGATCTCGAAGATGATATCCAGGTGCCTCGGCAGCAGGTTCCCGAGAAGGTGAGTGGGCCACTTCTCCAGGGCCTCGGGCAGCACCGTGTGGTTCGTGTAGGCAAAGGTGTTGACGGTGATGTCCCAGGCCTCGTCCCATCCCAGCCCCTTCTCGTCCATGAGCAGGCGCATCAATTCGGGAATAGCCAGGGCGGGGTGTGTGTCGTTGAGCTGGATGGCAGCGCATTCGGGAAGGCGCTTCCAGTCGTCGTGCTGGGCGGCGAAGCGGGCGAGGATGTCCTGCAGCGATGCGGAGACAAGCAGGTACTCCTGCTTCAAGCGAAGCTCGCGACCCTGGGCGAAGTCATCTTTGGGATACAGCACTTTGGTGATGTTCTCGGCGCTCGACTTGTCTTCACAGGCGCGTGCGTAGTCGCCGTCGTTGAAGCAGTCCAGATCGAACTCACACGTCGACTTGGCGGAGAACAGGCGGAGCGTGTTGACCGTGTTGTTGTGGTAGCCGGGCACGGGCATGTCGTACGGCAGGGCCAGCACGTCGTGCGTGTCGACCCAGCGGTACCGGACGATGCCGCGCTCGTCGGAATAGGGTTCAACCCGTCCGTAGAACGGGATCCGGAACGCGTGCTCGGGGCGTGCGATTTCCCAGGGGTTGCCGTACCGCAGCCAGTCGTCCGGTTCCTCGACCTGATGTCCCCCGTGGATGCGCTGTTGAAACATTCCGTAGTCGTAGCGGATTCCGTATCCGTACCCGGGCAGCTCCATCGTGGCCATGGAATCCAGGAAGCACGCCGCGAGTCGCCCGAGCCCGCCGTTGCCCAGCCCGGCCTCTGCTTCCAGAGCCCGGATGTCCTCCAACTCGTAGCCCAACTCGTACAGCGCCTCGTGGAACTCCTCGTAGATCTCGAGGTTGACCAGGCTGTTGTCCAGCATGCGCCCCATCAGGAACTCGAGCGACAGGTAGTAGACACGCTTGGTGTCCGGTTGGCCGTAGTACGCGCGTCGCGTCGCGATCCAGCGACCGATCAGCCGATCCCGCACGGTCATCGCCAGGGCCACGAGCAGATCGCGTTTCGTGGCGAATCCGGGGACCTTGGCCTGGGTGTAGGCGACGTGGCTGATAAACGACTGCTTGAGAGACTCCACGTCGAGCCCCTGGCGTTCGATGCGTGTCTCGGCCTCCGGGGGCCGCGTGTCGAGGACGGTCATGTCAGTGTCTCCACGGGAACGGCAAGCGGCCGGTAACCTGCGCGATGTGGTTCAACCGGCGTCAGGTGCGTGGGATGGAACGGGTCGGGGCGGCCGCTGGAGACCGGAATGATCCGACGGAGGCGCACGCCGGCTTTGGCGACGAGCGTTCCAGTGCTGTCGGGACTGTGAGCCACTATTTCCCCTCCTGGTCGACGCCTTTCCGGGCAGGTGTTTGGCGCACGCCCCCCGACCATACATGGGTCAGATCGGTTCCGGCGCGGCCTCGCCTTAGCTTTGGCCCGTTGTGGTTCGCGGGTTGTTGGGGTGCGTCCACCCCGCGGCGCACGGGCGGGAGAAGCGAGACGTCCGCGCGGCGTTGACCGCAGGTCGTTGGTGGGCTTAGACTACGCGACTACCGGGTTCGTCCCGGAGATGCGTGGCCCCATCGTCTAGCGGTTAGGACACCGGCTTTTCACGCCGGCAACACGGGTTCGAGTCCCGTTGGGGTCAATAACCTTCGAATGCGCGGGATCCGCGGCGATCCCCTATGCCCGGTTGTCCGCCCCGTCCCAGCAGTACGTGCACAATTGCTCCTTGGGCAGACCGATCGCCTCGACAAGGTGCTCGAGTCGCTGGTACTTCAGCGTGGTCAGGCCCAGCCGCTGGCGGATGCGGTCGACCATGGCGCAGTGCTTCTTCGTGCCGCACTTGGCGTAGTCGGCCAGGCGCACTTCGTCGCGTTCCCCCAACTCCCGGATGGCCTTGCGGCCAGCCAGATCCAGCTCCGACTTGGATCGGGAGAAGTTCAGGAACGGGCAACTGAACACCAGCGGCGGACACGCGGGCCGCATGTGCACTTCCTTCGCGCCGCAGTCGTAGAGGCGTTGAATGGTGTCCTTCAGTTGCGTGCCGCGGACAATGGAGTCCTCGCAGAACAACAGGCGCTTTCCCTGAATCAGATCGCTGATGGGGATCAGCTTCATGCGGGCGACCAGATCCCGGATTTTCTGGTCCTGGGGCATGAAGCTGCGAGGCCAGGTGGGCGTGTACTTGACGAACGGTCGTCGCAGGGGGATGGCCGCCTCGTGGGCATAGCCGATGGCGTGGCCGGTCCCGGAATCGGGAATGCCGGCCACCACGTCGACCTCGACGTCGTCGTGGCGGGCCAGCATGGCCCCACAACGATTTCGGACCGCCTCGACGTTGATGCCTTCGTAGCTCGAGGCCGGATAGCCGTAATACACCCACAGGAAAGCGCAGATCTGCATGTGCTTTCCGGGTGGCTTCCTGCGTTCCACCGCCTCTTGCGTCAGCAGCACGATCTCGCCCGGTCCGAGGAACCGCTCGATCTCGTAGCCCAGATTCGGTAGGGCACACGTTTCGAGCGTCACGGCGTGGGCCCCGGGCTTCTTTCCGATGACCAGCGGGGTACGCCCGTACTTGTCTCGGGCCGCGTAGATTCCGTCGCCGGTCAGCAGCAGAATGGAGCAGGACCCGTCGATGGCGTCCTGTGCGTGCTCGATTCCCTCTTCGAACGTCGCCTTCTGGTTGATGAGCGTGGCCACCAGCTCGGTGGGATTGATCTCCCCGCCGCTCATCTCCGAGAAATGGGTCGCGCATTTGCCGAATGCCGTCTGGGCCAGGGCCTCCGCGTTCTGGATGGCACCGACGGTGGCAATGGCGTACACCCCGAGGTGGCTGCGGATGATGAGCGGCTGGTCTTCGTAATCGCTGATCACCCCGATGCCGCGGTTTCCGTGCATCTTGGAGACATCACTCTCGAATTTGGACCTGAACTGGGCGTTGGAGATGTCATGGATGAATCGGGTGAGCCCGTCGTCGTTGCACGCGGCCATCCCGCCGCGTTTCGTGCCCAGATGCGAGTGATAGTCAGTCCCGTAGAAGAGGTCGACGACGCAGTCCTCATCCGACGCTACGGCAAACAGCCCGCCCATTGCGAATGCTCCCGGATCACGTGCTCACGTCGCCACGTGAGCCGTCGCGCTACTTTCGGAGAACCACCCGGAACGCCTGCCGCTCGCACACGAGGAATGACCGATGAGCCGTCCGTCCCCACACGAAGGAAAGCGTTCCGAGCAGGCAAGAGTAGACGCAAGAACCCCCTCGACCGCAAGGGAAGAATCGGAGAAGCGGTCAGCGATCAGCCTGCGGCGATGAATGATGAGAGATGAGGGATAGAGGATGGGGTTCGCCGAGGCCCCGGGTCGACATCCCTCATCGCTCATCCGCCACGCATTCCACCTCGTTCCCTTGATCCGCCCATTCCTCTTCACCTTCACCGGCTCGCCTGTTCTCCTGCTCTGCTGCCCCCGGATTCCCCGTCCTCAAGGGGAATGAAATCTCGGAGACAGGTTCCGATCTTTCTGCTATCATCGGGGGCTATGATTCCGCGGAATCACCATCGACGCATCGTCCTCGGCCTGCTCCGGGAGTTCCCCGTCGTCGCCATTCTCGGGGCCCGGCAGGTCGGCAAGACGACCCTCGCCCTGGAGATCCTGAAGCGGCGCGACACACCGGGCGAGCGGTTCGACCTGGAGGATCCGGCCGACCTGGCCCGACTTGCGGACCCCAGGCTGGCTCTGGCCGATCTGCGGGGGCTCGTGATCATCGACGAAGTCCAGCGCCGGCCGGACCTCTTCCCCGTCCTGCGGGTCCTCGCCGACCGGCGTCCACGGAAGGCCCGTTTCCTCGTCCTCGGGAGCGCTTCGCCGGACCTGCTTCGTCAGTCGTCGGAGACGCTCGCGGGTCGGATCGCGTTCCACACGCTCGACGGCTTTCATCTCGACGAGGTCGGAGCCGACGAGATCGACCGGCTGTGGCTGAGGGGCGGCTTCCCGCCGTCGTTCTTGGCTCGCACGCACGAGGCCAGCCACACGTGGCGACAGAACTTCATCCGTACGTTCCTCGAACGGGACATGCCGCAGTTGGGGGTGCGTGTGTCGGCATCGACGCTGTCGCGATTCTGGTCGATGCTGGCCCACTATCACGGCCAGATCTGGAACGCCGCCGAGTTCGCGCGGTCCTTCGGCGTAACCGACAAGACCGTGCGTCACTACCTCGACATCCTCGGTGCGGCCCTGGTCGTCCGGCTGCTGCCGCCCTGGCATGCCAACATCCGCAAGCGGCAGGTCAAGTCACCGAAGGTGTACGTGCGCGACTCCGGCATCCTGCACGGACTGCTGGGCATTCGAGACCGGCGGGACCTCGAGCGACATCCGAAGGTCGGTGCCTCATGGGAGGGGTTCGTGCTGCGACAGGTCACGGAGTGGCTCGGGGCAGCGCCGGAGGAATGCTTCTTCTGGGCGACCCACTCCGGCCCCGAGCTCGATCTCCTCTGGGCCCGTGGCCGCCGTCGCTGGGGTTTCGAGTTCAAACGCACCTCGTCGCCTGCACTGACCCGCTCGCTGATGAGCGCGCTGGAGACCCTGAAGCTCCAGAAGGCCTTCATCGTGCACGCCGGCGACAACTCGTTTCCCCTTCACCAGCGAGTCACCGCGATCTCCGCGACCCGCCTGCTCGAAGACCTCAAGAGGCCGTGATGCGGCGGCCGGAAGCGATGACGGATGAGCGATCAGCGATCAAGGATCGCCGGGGTCCTCACACGGACATCCCTCATCTGTTCCTCGATCCCTCGTTCTCCCCTCGCCTGCTCAACTGTTCTCCTGT
>CAYMME010000272.1:0-12580 GCA_964391465.1 uncultured Planctomycetales bacterium | reverse complement strand
CAGGCAATAGGCCCAGACCTCGACGCCCAGCCGCGAGCACGACCCAGCCATCAGGGCGAGGTACGCTTCATAGTCTTCGTCGCAGAAGAAAGTCTCCATGCGGCGGTTGCCGCGCTGCGTGATGTGATGCGCGATGCCCGGCATGACGACTCGTGCGATGCGTGCCATACGTCACAAGCATACCCCCATCTTGCACTTCCGTCAAGCTAAATAGTATGATGTCCCCAGACTCCACCAGACTCCAGGAGCATGCGCAGTCGCCGATACGGAGTTGGTCCTCTCAACAAGAGGTGTAATATGCGACGCATCATGAACCGTCCTCCCGCCGCGCAGTCACCTGCACGGGCCAACCTTAAAATCGAATGCTATGGTGTAGTGGCACGCCATGAGCGAGGCCTGCGGGCCAAAGGTGCCGCCCAGCCCGAACCCCGAGACGCGTTTGGAGTTGTGGGTGTCAAATCCAATCTCGCCACTCACGATGAATGCAGTCCACTCCAGAAACCAACCCTGGTAGGCCTTTGGGCAGTTGGCTCCGTTGATGTTCTGGAGAACGTGCGCGCCTCCCGACGCTCCAAGAAACAAGCCCTCACAGTCCTTCCACAAGTAGACCTTATGCTTGCAGTTGTTCTCATCGCAGCAAGCGACGACGGCGTTACCTGTGGCTCCGATGGCCCCCCAGGTGACCTGCAGGTCTGAACCGCCGAATTCATCCCCCAACGCCTCGACGCCCTGCTTGAAGTCGCGACCGTACGCGACGAGGTCTCGTTCCACCTCTTTCATGAAGGCCCCGGCGGCAGCACCGGCGACACGCCACTCGATCATCGGGTCGAGGCCCCCGGGTATAGTACCTGCTATGAAGTCGGTCGCCTGAGACTCCGTTTCGAGAGATCGCGCGATTCTCAGCAGGTTCCGCATCGAGTAACTGGAGTTCAAGTCCTTCAGAAGAAAACTGACGGAACCTAGGTACTTCGAGGCACGATTGTTGCCCGCGTAGTAATAGACTACGACCCTTCTGTTAGCGCCGCTGCCGTATACGAAGTCGTCCCTGTACAGCAGACCCGACGGATCGGTTCCGGCGCCAGGCCGGGTCCTGCAGTACTCGTACAGACTCATCCCGTCGATGTGACCAATGGGGTCTCGCTGCATCCAACGCCCAAGGTAAGGGTGATACGACCGACGCCCCACGTGATAGAGGCCGGTTTCGAGGTCGTAGTAGTAGCCGCAATAGAGGATGGGGTTGAGGTGGTCGCTCACCCCGTTCGGATCAGGATCCCACTCCGTGTCGCCTTCACCGCCCGGGTTGTCCGGGTCCGCCGGTCCGCCATCGAGCACGGTGACCGCGCCGTACGGGTCGTACATGTAGCGCTCGACGACCTGCCAACTGTCCACATCGACCTCATCGACCAACGCCGTCACGTTGAAGTTCGCGTCGGTCAGGTAGTAGATCCGCCCGTCCATCACACCATATACGGTGAAGTCGTCGCGCAGGATCGGCGCGTCGATGTAGCGCGTGCTCCACACGAACTGATACTGCGGCGCCAGTGTGTCGGGCGCGGTGCTCTCCGTGTCCGTCTCCCGCGTCTCAAGGAGCTGCCAGCCCGTGTTGTAGTACATGTGCTGATACGTGTCGATGCCGTCCGGACTCCCCGGCGCGGCGGTGTCGATATGCTTCTTCACCCGCCGCCCGAGCGCGTCATAGATGTTCTTCTGGATCACTGTCTGGTGGCGTTCCTTCCTTCGGGCGTGAAGAATGCCGGCCCCGGCATTCTTCCAAGCCGAACGGCTCGGCGTTCGGCCGTCGTCCTTGACCTCGATCAGCCGGTTCCACGCGTCGTAGGTCGCCGTGAGCGAGCTGTCCAGGTCCGCTGGCTTTGGCATGGTCGTCATGTTCCCGCGGGCCGACCAGACGGGATCGGGCCACGCCGTCTGCGCCGGGTCGGCCTGCTCCGTGATCGCATCGGTGTCGTCGTAGATCTCGTTCACGTCGTTGTGCTTGCGCTCCTGGTCGAGGTCGTCGGCGTCGGTGTAGTCTCCGTCCCCGTTATCGTCCGTCTCGAAGTCATCCCAGTTCCCGACGGGCGACAGCCCCCACGCCTGCCCGCGGACGCGGTCGCCGCCCGTCGGGATCTCGTCCTTGTTCACGTTCAGGTCGCCGCGGTGCCACGTCGTCAGGCGGTTGAGCCGGTGTGGAACGTGGTGAAGAATGTCGACGCTGGCATTCTTCCAAGGCGAATGGCCTGCCATTCGCCCTTCGTCCTTCTTCGTCGCCGACGTGTGGGCGTTCTCGCGATAGAGGCGGTTCGAGTTCCGGTCGTGCCCGTACGTGTACCTACTGGGCCTGATGGACACCCGGCTGCCTCCGCACCCGCAGATTCCCGCCCACCGAATCATACCGGTCGTCTCGCCCTTTGTCGATGTTGACGCAGCCAAGTGCTCATGTCCCCAATTTGGGGACGACAGCATCTCCGCTTGCCTGACGCGAACTGAGTGAACCGTCCCCCCATTACAGTTACCGGGCACTCCCGGAACTCCGAACTCCGAGGACGCAACTACTCCGGGGCTTCGCTCGCGCGCCAATAGATGCTCTCTTCCGGCACCAACAACTCGTCGATAGTACCAACGAGTAATCTCTCGGTTACTCTCTCCGCAAGAAACCCGTTGCCGGTCTTTTCCTTGATGCATGCCAGCTTAAGTATTTCGCCCACTCCGGGGGCGTACAATGCCACGTGTTTTTCCTCCCTGGAATCCTCCGTCCACGCCCCCTCGAGAATCCAGCAGCGAAACGTTGCGCCGTTCACGCGCACTGTCTGGCGCCTCGTGAACCGCATTTCATGCACTCCACCGAGCAGCGCCGTTTGACCTACTGTCGGGTGCAGCGGGCGATGCTCGTGGCTGGTCGAAGGACGCATGGGCATGGCCTCGCGCTCCAGCCAAACGACCCCACCCCGGACCACGATCTCCTGCCACCATTCGAGCGGCTGTTCGCCAATCTTGTCCTCGAAATCCTCATCTACGATAGAGCCCGCCAGGAGCCAAGCAGACGCCGCGCCACGCTCCCGTCCACTCGCGGCCCATGCCAGCCAAGTCGCAGCAATAACCCGTGATGCCCGCTTCGAGAAGGGCGGTTCGAGGTCCGCCTGCTTCGCCGCAGACCGGACCAACTTCCACAAGTTGCTTTCCTCCTGACCCGCCGCCTCCTGCAACTTGGGGTACATCTCGCGTGAGACCTGAAGAGAGGCATCGCGCCAAAGCCACCTCTTCCGTCCTGCGCCCAAGACCTCGGCTCCGCGTGAGGTTAGAACGCGACCTGCCCCCACTGGCCACGAGGGGGCCTCCCACACATTGATGCCGGGGAAGGTCACATGTGCCCCCTCGGCATCAAGGATAGCGACACCGGCGCGGCGAAGCAGGTCATCGGTAGATGGTACTCGATTACGGGCCCTCGGGGGCCGGGCGTTCGCTACGACCCAGACCACCGTCGCCCCGATTGCGGCCACCGCGATGCTCACCAACACGATCACGGCGCGTCTCCGCTGCCAAACACTTTTCCTCATGGTGGCTATCCTCCGTTGAGCCTATCCTTGTCTCACTGGTCACTCGCAGCATTTGTACTCGCTGACATGGATCCTTTGCTGACTAAGATACTTGTCATCCCAAGTAATGCCCGAAACGTGCACGCGATACTGAACAGCCTTCCCTGTGCCGTCAGAGGTGCCGCCGTCGCCACGGCGCTCAATATGGGCATTAAAGCGTCCCGACTTCGGATTGTAGTCGCCAAAGACATGAGGGTTGGCGGTCGTCCCGAAGAAATACCGTATCCTGCCCGTGTTGTCGTACTCCTCAGCCACCCCGCCCGCTCTGTACCTGCCATACAACGCCTGCAACGCTTCCAGCGTCAAGCCAGTTGCTTGACCAACCTGTTCGTCGAGTTCTCCAGCATATGACGGAACCAGTCGCTGCATCGCTGCCAGCGCCGCCGCGGCAGGGTCGCCATCGTTGTCGATATAGGCCGCCGCAATTGCTTCGGCCGTCTCCAGTGATTCCATCGCCCCTTTGAGCGGGCCGGAGACCGCGGACAGGCCTCCCTTGATTGTGGCCATCCCGGTCCCAAGGACCGCCTCCTTCGGTCCAGCGGTGGCGGCCTTGAGCAAGGCGTCGCGCAGCGCCTTGTAGCAGCATTGATCGTCTTTTCTCATGTGGTTGGTCCGGGTGGTCGGCCTGCCTTTGGGCGAGAAACACACGACTTGTCCACGCTTAGGAAACTGCTTATACTGATCCATGTGCCCCATCTGTCTGTCCAGCGCATCGCCCATTATTACGGCAACCGAGTTCAGGCCAAACGAGTCAACGCCAACTGTCGGCTTGCTCATCACATACTCGTACAAACTCATCCCGTCCACGTAACGCAGCAAGTCGCGGGCGGTCCAGCGGCCGAGATGAGCATGATACGGTCGCATGCGGACGTGATAGAGGCCGGTTTCGAGGTCGCGGTAGTAGCCGCAGTAGAGGATGGGGTTGAGGTAGTCGCTGACGCCGTCTGGATCAGGATCCCATTCCGTGTCGCTTTCACCGCCCGGGTTATCCGCGTCGCCCGTGCTGCAACCGTCCAGCACCGTGACGACCCCGTACGCATCGTACATGTAGCGCTCGACGACCTGCCAACTGTCCACCTCGACCTCATCGACGAGGGCCGTCACGTTGAAGTTCGCGTCGGTCAGGTAATAGATCCGCCCGTCCATCACGCCATATACGGTGAAGTCCTCGCGCAGGATAGGCGCGTCGATGTAGCGAGCGCTCCAGACGAACTGGTACTCGGGCGCCAGTGTGTCGGGCGCGGTGCTCTCCGTGTCCGTCTCCCGCGTCTCAAGGAGCTGCCATCCCGTGTTGTAGTACATGTGCACGTACGTATCGACGCCGTCCGGGGTGCCGAGCGCCTGGCTGTCTACGTGTTTCTTTACCCGCCGCCCGAGCGCGTCATAGATGTTCTTCTGGATCAATGTCTGGTGGCGTTCCTTCCTTGGGGCGTGAAGAATGCCGCTTGCGGCATTGTTCCAAGGCGAACGGCTTGCCGTTTGCCCGTCGTCCTTCACCTCCACCAGCCGGTTCCACGCTTCGGTGATTTCCGCACATCGTTCAGCGTGCGGGGTCCGGAGCTTCTCGATCCAAGAGGGTTCCGTGGTAAGCAATCACTCTTCCGGCGAGACGGAATCCTCGCCAGGAATAACAGACTCGTCTTCTTCACAGGTTCTAACCCAGTATCCGTGCTTTCCGGAGTCGATTCGCAGGATCTGTATGGCTCGCGCCCTCTCCTTTTCTTTGACCCAAATGCCGTACACAACTGATCCCGCGGCCCGACAGGGGATGCCATTCTCTTCGAGTACGGATGCCACACGCTCCTCTACTTCCAGAGGCCCGCCAACCACCGCGACCTGCACGTACTCCTCTTTACACGTTTCGTGATCCCGCTCCCGGCTCTGGAAATGCGGAGTACAGCCAAGCGCCAAGACAACAAGCGCAACCATGACAACAACTCTCTTCATTGCTCATCCCCCATAGCCCCTGACTTCAATCACGATCGAGTTCCGGCAGCTTTGACACTAGGGGAGGAAGACCGATTCTCTCAAGTACATCCAAGCGAATGCCCTTCCGGAAACCCCTGTTGGTTCCTCTGCCATTGACAAGCGTGAGCCACTGCTTGGCGAAGAGTGTCGTGCTCGAAACTCCGTTCTTGGCGATGCAGGCTTTCCGGCATTCGTCACTCCTCCCAGTCGACAGCCTGATCCCGAAGTAGATAGTGCGACTGATGTTCTCGCCCTTTGTTTCACGGATGAGCGGTGTGTCCCTAATCACAGTCGTTTCCTTGCCAACTTCCTTGGCTCGATTTCGCCACGGCCGGAGAGTTGAAGCAATGCTACCCCACATCAGGTTCAGGTCTGCCCACTCATTTGCTGGCTGGCCGAAAGCGTATGGTTTGTCTGTGTACTCAAACCACTGTAGCTTGCAGTCCACGAGCTTTCCTGCCTGTTGCTCATCACCAGTGGTAACCTCGAAGTATTCCAGTTCGATTGCCACATCAAAGCTATGCCCCCACAGCGGGCGGCCTAGTGCCTTCACATTCTCTATGTTGGCGCTCTTCACGCAGCAGCAAACGCAACTCGCATCCTCGCCCATCGGGTCTACAGCGCGCACAGGATTGCTGTCGCCGTATTGGAGCAGATTCATTCCGTCCACATACTCGAGCAGATCGCGGGCGGTGAAGCGGCCGAGATGAGCGTGATACGGACGACGACGCACGTGATAAAGGCCGGTTTCCAGGTCGCGATAGTAGCCGCAGGAGAGGATGGGGTTGAGGTAGTCGCTCACGCCGTCCGGATCGGCGTCCCATTCCGTGTCGTTTTCGCCGCCCGGGTTGTCCGCGTCGCCCGTGCTGCAACCATCCAGCACCGTGACGACCCCGTAGGGGTCGTACATGTACCGCTCCCAGACGGTCCAGCTTCCGCCGTCCTCTTCGCCCACGAGCGCCGTCACGTTGAAGTTCGCGTCGGTCAGGTAGTAGATCCGCCCGTCCATCACGCCGTATACGGTGAAGTCCTCGCGCAGGATCGGCGCGTCGATGTAGCGCGTGCTCCAGACGAACTGGTGCTCGGGGACGACCGTGTCGGGCGCGGTGCTCTCCGTATCCGTCTCCCGCGTCTCGACGAGCTGCCAGCCCGTGTTGTAGTACATGTGCACGTACGTATCGACGCCGTTGGGGGTGCCGAGCGCCTCGCTGTCCACGTGCTTCTTCACCCGCCGGCCGTTGAGCCGTGCCGGCAGCATTGTGGTCGGAACCATCGCACCCCCTCCTGCGGCCTTGCTCCTCCGCAACGAAGCATACCACCGATTCAGCCGCTCGTCAACGCGGCGGAGGCGCGTTCCGTCTGCGGCCCCGCGCCGGCTGGAACGACGGGCGCGCCGGGGTGCAGCGGTGGGGCTGTACTCATATTGAGTACACTCCCGCCTCCGCTCCGTCGACGCAATCGGCTCTCCGCCCTCTCTTCCGGTGCCCGTGTCTTCGCTGCCCGTGCGCCGGGCGCGGGCGGTTGCAGCTGATTGGGGCGCCAATCAGCCAACCGCCCCTACATTACAGCCCGTGTCTTCGCTCTCTTCCCGGGCCATCAACTGTAGCACAGCTGCCCCCTTCGGCTCCGCCCAGGACGGGCCTGGCTGTGGTGACATGAGATTCACAGCCGGGGGCGGCTGTGCCACATGTCTGCATGAGATTCACAGCCGGGGGCGGCTGTGCCACATGTCTGCATGAGATTCACAGCCGGGGCGGCCCTGAGGCGTTCGACGATGCTCACGGCCCCGAGCCCGTCGAGGGCCAGAGCCGAAGGGGGCGGCTGGCGTGACCGTCCCAGAGTCTGTTTGCGAACGGTCGCTGCCTCGGACTTGCGATGCAGGGGCGCGGCGTGCCGTGCCCACGCACAGCAATGAGACGACCAGGGCACGGCGGGCCGTGCCCCTGCAGAAACCATGCGATCACGGCGGACACCTGGCGGACGAAGGAGGGGGCGCTCAGGCGAAGCCGGCGTTGCGGAGCTTGTCGAGCGTCAGCCCGGACGTGCCGGCCGACCCGCCGAGCAGCTTCGCGACCATCTTGCCGAGGATGTCGGTCTCGATGTTGACCGCGTCGCCGGTCCGGCGGCGGCCGAGGGTCGTGTCTTCGAGCGTGGTTGGGATGAGGGCGCAGGTGAACTCCGTGTCGCCGACCTCGACGAGCGTTAAGCTGACGCCGTCCACGGCCACCGAGCCCTTCGAGACCATCTGCGCGGCAAGGGCCGCGTCGACGGTCACCCGCATCTCGGTCCCCTCGCCGGCCTGCGAGGTGGCGACGATCTGGCCGACGCCGTCGACGTGGCCGAGCACGAAATGGCCGCCGAGCTGATCGCCGACGCGGAGCGACGGCTCGACGTTCACGTCGTCGCCCTGCCGGAGCGAGCCGAGGGTCGTGCGGGAGAGCGTCTCGGCGACCGCGTCGAACTCGCAGACGGAGCCGCGCGTTTCCGACACGGTCAGGCAGGCGCCGTTCACGCAGACGCTGCCGCCGTGAGCGACGTTCGCCGCGAGGTCTCCCAAATCGACGGCGAGCCGTGCGCCGTTCGGGCGCGACGTCACGCCGCGGACGGGTGCGACTCGCTGGATGATTCCCGTGAACATGATCGGACCCCCTGGCCAGCGCGGATTCTACCGGGGGAGGGCGGGCAAGTCAATCGCCGGGGGCTCTGGCCCGCGCCCAGTTTCCCCGGCAGATGCGAAGGCAGGCGCGGGTGCTGGGTCGTGCGCGGGCCAAATGCCCAATGCCCAAATCCCAATGACCAACCAAACCCCAAATCGCAATTCCCGAAGCGCCAAACACATACGGCTCGAGGCATCTTGAATTTGGCGTGTTGGAATTTGGTGCTTGCCCGCCGTAGGCGGGTGAATCTGGAGCTTGGAGCTTGTGTCTTGGGCATTGACGCGGCCCTTCCGCATTGTGGTCAGAGTCGTAGTGCCTTGCCGGGAGACGGCCTGCGGAGAGTGGGGTCGCGTCTTCTCCACGTAGCCCCGTTTACGGGGCTTCCCCCAGCGGCTCAAGCCATGGCCGTCTGATGCCGGAGAAGCCCCGTGAACGGGGCTTGCGGCATAGAGAACGCCGTGCTCGCTTCACCCGGCCTCAAAGGCCGGGCCTAGACTCGGAGCTGAAGCTCCTCGGAAAGGCCCGTGAACGGGCCTCATCTGGCAACAGAAGTGGGGATGATTCAGCCGAGGGCTACTCTTCGGGCTTGAACGAGGGCGGGGTGCCCGGGTTGCGCAGGTCGGAACCGCTGGTGTCGGCCCCGTCGAACCCGCTGCGCTCCAGGCGCTGCTCGGCCTTGACCGCGCGTTCGCGCTCGCGCCCGGGATTCATGATGCGCGGGGTGACGAAGATGTAGAGCACGTTGCGCTTCTTGTCGATCGAGCGGTACTTGAAGAGCCAGCCGAGGACGGGGATGTCGCCAAGCAGCGGGATCTTCGTGACCTTCTCGACGTCTTTCTGGTTGACGAGCCCGCCGATGACGAGAGTCTCGCCGTCGCGGAGCCGGACGGTCGTCTCGGCGGTGCGGGCGGCGACGATGGGCCGCTCGTCGAACTGGCCGACGAATCCGATGACCTCGCTGACCTCGGGTTTGACGTGCAGTTTGACGAGCCCGGCCTCGACGTTGACTTGCGGCGTGACCGAGAGGATGACGCCGGTCTCGATGTCGATGAAGCCGGTGACGGCCGACACGCCGGTCTCGAGGTTGGTGGTGAACTCGGCGACGGGGGTGGTCTCGCCGAGGTTGATCTTCGCTTCGTGGTTGTTGAGCGTCGTGATCTCGGGGTTCGCGATGATGTTCGTCTGGTCGTCGCTCCGGATCACTTCGAGGATGGCCTGCAGGCCGGTGGCGTCGAGCGTACCGAACGTGAAGTCGGTGCGTTCCGGGAAGGGGAACGCGTCGTTGGGGCCGAAGTCCTCATTGGTCGGGTCGTTGTCGGGGATCCACTTGCTGCCGCTGGTGCGCTCGTCGAAGGGGAACGTGATGGGGCGTGCGGCGCCCTGGGCCCTGAGGCGGGTGGTCCAGTCGATGCCGAGTTTCTCGTCGATGAGGCCGCCGGCGTCGATGATCTCGGCCGAGATGGTGACCTGCGGCTCCGGCTGGTCCACCTCTTCGATAATCTTGGTGATGCGGTCGATGGCCGCCGGCATGTCGTAGACGATGAGGGTGTTCGAGCCGAGGTCCGACTCGATCTTGCCGAGGTCTGCGCTCAGGAACGACGCGAGCGTGGCTTTGAGCTTCTCGGCGTTCGCGTATTCCAGTTGGAAGGTCTCGACGGCGGGGCCGACTCCCTCGACGGCCGCTCCCGCGGCCGGCTTGTAGACCTCGATGACGGATCCCTTGACGCGATAGGCGAACCCGTTGATCGTGACGAGCGAGTTGAGGGCTTCCTGGAGCGAGACGTCCTTGAAGGTGGCGGTGACGGCGGTCGTGACGTCGCGGGCGGTGATGATGCTCAGCTTGAACTGCTTCGACAGCAGGCGGAGCGCGACGTCGAGCGGGACGTTCTGGACGGCGAAGTCCTTGACGCGCGCGTTCGGGTCCTGGATGAGGTCGATCGCCCGTACGGGCGGCGCGTCGGGTGTCTCTGCGGCCCACGCGGTCGCGCTCGCGAGCACGAGCGCCGCGGCCAGCAGGGATCGGGACAGCGGCTTCATCGGTTCACTCCTTGAGCTGCAGGAAGACTTCCTGTCCGTTTCGGTTGAGGACGACGCCGTTCTTGACGATTTTCTTGACTTCGTAGCCCTGGACGTACTCGCCTTCAGAGAAGACGTCGTTGTTGATGAGAGCAACACCGGTCTTGCCAGCCCACGAGATGCCGCGGAGCGTCAGCTTGACGCCGGTCCCGCCGATCTGCGTCTCGACGGTCTCCCGCGGGGGCGGCGTGACCTTGAACACGGGCGACCGGTTCTGGCTGCGGAGGCGCCCGGCGTCGGTCGCGACGACGAAGCAGCCCCACGGCTGTTCGGCCGGTGCGGGGAGGGTGAACTCCCAGGTCCCGTCGCCGTTCCTGCTTTGGGGCCGCCGGCCCTTCGCCTTGCGGCGGTCGTAGGGCTCGTCGACGCCGTACCGGAGCGTCGCGCCGCGCACGCCGCTGTTGCCGGCCGCGCGGTCCGAGATGAGAACGCGGACGACGAGTTTCTTCTTGCCGCGCGGGCTCTCCAGGTCGGCGAGCTTGCCGATGCGCGGACCCTCGGTGTCGGGCGGGGTGAACGGGTCGCGGCCCCACGGCAGCTTTTCGCGGGCGGCCTGGGCACGGTTGTTCACCGTCATGCGGATTCCCTGATAAGCAGCGGTGGGCACGATGGCGGGGTTATTGGCCGACTGAACGCCCGGAGGGGGAGACGGCTGCGCCTTCGTGCCCGGATCCGCTGCCTGCACCTGCGATTCGCCCGTTGTGGCTTCTTCGCTCTGCTTCTTTGCTCGCTCGGCCCGCTCGGCCCGCCGCTTCTGAGTCGCCCTGATCTGGCTGTAACCATACCAGAGGCATAGCAGCAGAAGGGGGCCCAGCACGGACAGCAGCTTGATCAGTTTCTTGTCTCGGTCACTCAACGGGATGGTCTCCGAACGTGGCCGTTGTCAGTTCCGAGTCGGCTTTCGTTGCGCGGAGCACGAATGTGACGAGTTCGATTCTGGCGGAGACCGCTCCCCACTCGCGGTCGCGGTTGACCATCAGGTCGTCGACGACCACAACGAACGGGAGCCGGTTGACGGCGACGAGGAACTCCTGGAGATCGCGTGCGCTGCAGCGAACGGAGACCGACTTCCTCAGCCGCTTGAGCTGGGGGACCGCGGGGTGTTGCCCGCCGTCGCTCCACCGCGTCGCCGACCGCAGGTCGACGTTGTGGGCTTCCATTGCATGGGCGATACGGGCCGACAGCCAACTGACACGCGACTCGGGCGGGATGCGCTGCTCGATCTTGCGAATCTCGGCCTGGAGGCGGGCGATATCGGCCTCGGGTTGCGGCTTCTCCTCGAGTACGGCGCACAGGTCGGCCTGCTTTGCTGCCATCTCCGCGAGTTCGCCCTCGACTCGGTCGATCTCCGACAGACTGGGGCGATAGGCGACGAAGACGATCCCGAGCAGGATCAGGATCTGCACGGTGACGAGGACGGTCAGGCGCATCTGATAGTTCAGCTTCATGGCCTAGTCCCCCGGATACCCGAGGACCTGACAGGTGAGTTGGAGCGTCTCGTCCGGCGAGCGCGTGCGGCTGTTTCGCGGGTTCGAGAGCGGCGTGAAGCTCACGTTGACGAAATACGGGGACTCTTCGAGCGCGGCGATGAGGCGCTGCTTGAGTTCGACCGCGCCGGCGTCCGGCATCGCGTAGACGTCGACGACCAGCCGCATCTCGCGGACGCCCTTGACGACGCCGAACCCGAGCGATTTGAGATACGTGCCCTCGGGCATGACGTTGCTGAGTTCCTTGAGGATGGCGGCGTGCATCGCGCGGCCGACGCCCAGCGCGCTCAGGATGCCCTTGCGCCGGGCGAGTTCCGCCTCGCAGTGTCCGGCCAGGGCGATCTTCTCGCCCATCGCTTCCATCGGGGTCGCCGACTCCTCTTTCAGCGTCTTGACCTTCCGCAGTTCGCCCACCTGGCTTCGCGCGGTCCAAGACAGGCCGCCGAGGACGAGGAGGGCGACCGACGTGACGATCAGTGAGATCGTCCGCACGGCCGACACAGTCCGGCGAGCCCTGATGTGCGCCGGCAGGAGATTGGCGCGGGCGCTGTCGTGGATGGCGGCGCCGGTCGCGACGGCGAACAGGGCGGGCTGCACGTCGAGGTCGGGGGCGACCTCGAACCCGAGCGTTCGCCAGGGATCGAGCCGCCGCGTATGAATGCGTGTCTCTTTGGTGAGGAACTCGGGCAGTCCGCCGAGCAGGGCTCCGCCGCCGCAGAGGAGCACGGCGTCGACCTTCGCCAGATGTAACACTTCAGCCAAATGAAGCAGTATCAGAACATGACTTATGTTTCGGACG
>CAYMME010000271.1:0-12586 GCA_964391465.1 uncultured Planctomycetales bacterium | reverse complement strand
CTCAAAGCGTCTCGGGGTTCTGCTTGTCTGCGCATGGGGTCCGTTCGGTGTCTGTTGGTGGTCCGCATGCCGCCCGTAGTGCGAGGCCGACCAGTGCCACGGCAATCAACAACGCGCCATGGAAGTAGAGGATCTTCTTGATGCCCATCTGACCGATGAAGTAGAAGGCTGTCACCAGACTCCCCAAGAAACTGCCAATCGTCGAGATCGCGTACAGTACGCCGCTCTTCATACCCACCGACTCCACCGTGTGAGTGCTCAGGCGAATAGCGTACGGTGACACCATGCCCAGCAGGACACTCGGCGGAAGGACCAGAACCGCACTCGCCGACAGCGGTCCGCAGCGTGGCCCGGCGTTCCACAGCCGGTCCGCGAGTGCGCCATAGTAAAGGGGAAGCAGCGCGATCAGAACGCCGGCGCCGGCGATGATGCACATCAACGTCCAGATCTCCACGATCCGCTGCGCCAACTCCTCGCTCAGATCCAACTCATTAACCAACGGCTCCGACCCAACCTCTTCGATGTCCATCAAAGAAATGAGGCCCATCGCCGTCAGTTTTGCCAGAAATACCTCATCCACGCGATCGATAGCACTTAACGTCTTATCCATGGCGTCGAGACTTCGATTGTACTCGCTCGGCGTGACAATATCGACGTCCCACCCGGTCAGCCGGGCCGCCAGCCGCACGTTCTGCCCCCGCTTGCCGATGGCCAGCGAGAGTTGATCTTCCGGAACGACCACCGTGGCCCGGCTCAACTCGAAGCACAACGCGATGTCCTGGATCTCCGCCGGCTTGAGCGCGTTCCCGATCAGGATCTGCGACGATTCGTTCCAACGCACGATGTCGATCTTCTCCCCGCCAAGTTCGTCAACGATGTTCTTGATGCGGCTGCCGCGTACCCCCACACACGCCCCCACTGCATCCACGCGCGAATCGATCGACGACACCGCGACCTTTGTGCGATACCCCGCCTCCCGAGCCATCGCCTTGATCTCGATGATACGCTCCGCGACCTCCGGCACCTCGGCCTCGAACAATCGCCGCACGAGGTCCGGGTGCGTGCGCGACAGCACAATCTTGACTTGGTGCGGCACCTCGCGCACATCCAGGATCATGATCCGAATCCGCTCGCCGGGGTGATGGGTCTCCCCGGGAATCTGCTCGCTTCGCGGGAGAAACCCCTCGGTCCGCCCGATGTTCACAATCAGAGCCCCGCCCTCGAACCGAGCGACGGTGCCACTGACCACCTGCCCCTTGCGGTCGACATACTCCTCGTAGATGCTTCCGCGCTCGGCCTCACGGATCTTCTGGATGATCACCTGCTTGGCCGTCTGGGCCGGAATCCGCCCCAATTCCGCCATACTGACGGTCTGGCCCTCACGCACCGCAGTCACCTCGCCCGTGATCCGGTCGATCTTTACATCCACGTCATCGTTCTGCCCGAACGCCTTCCGCACCGCCGACACCATCGCCTGCTCGATGTCTCCGAAGATCAGGTCCTTGTCGATATTCTTATCGCGGCTTATGCTGTCGACAATGCGAAGGAGATCCGCGTTCACCATTACAAGTCCTCGGTCCAGAAATACAAGAAGTGGGACGCACCGGCGGTCACCCACTTCTGAAACGCCCCTCGCGGCGGAGCCTGCCGCCCCGGGGAACGGTTGCCTCCAAGTTACCGAACGGCGCAGCCTATCACATCGGCACGCCTCCGTCTCGGCACCCCAGCACGCCCCGACCGCATCGGCCTCCACGCTCGAGCGGTTGCTTATCCACTCGAAGACGTCCCATGCTCGTCGGGGATCAGATTCCTACCCGGCTCTCCGGGCTCGAACAAGTGAGCCCGGGTCATGTCCGCGCGGAGGACGAGCGATCGCTCCCCGCGGAATGTCTCCTCCCGATTGCCGTCCAGGCGGCACACGAGTCTCACCCCGCAAGCCGTCTGAACGTGAACGTCCGCGTTCTCGCCGGCCCGCTCCACGGCCTCGATGGTGGCATCGAAGGTGTTGTCGGGACCGGCAAAGGCCCCCTCCCGTCGATCGGACACGCATGTGGGCCGCAACCCGAGTACGACCTCTCGTCGAGGCAACTCGGGCAGTGCGGCGGCCGTTGCGGGCGGCAGCGCCAAACGCACCGCCCCGCTCTCGAAGTACACCTCGCCCGCCAAGCGACCGGGCACGAAGTTCATGGGCGGCGTCCCGAAAAACCCGGCAACGAAACGATTGGCCGGCCGATCGTAGACCGCGTCAGGCGAATCGCACTGCTGAATCCGCCCATCCCTCATCACCGCCACTCGGTCGCCCAGGGTCATCGCGTCCTCTTGGTCGTGCGTGATGTACAACATCGTCGCCCGCAACCGTCGCTGCAACCGCCTCAGTTCGGCCCGCATCGCGAAACGCAGGCTCGCATCGAGACTGCTCAACGGCTCGTCGAACAGAAACACCTGTGGGTCGCGCACCATTGCGCGGCCCAACGCCGCTCGCTGTCGTTCCCCCCCCGACAACTGCCGAGGGTAGCGTCCGAGCAGATGTCGGATGCCCAACACCGTCGCGGCCGAATCAACCCGCTCACGAATCGCTCGCCCTGAGTGACGAGCCGCGCGCGTCGCGCCGCGGTCCGACAGGCGCTGAATCGCCCGGGCCACCGACCCCTTCCGCGTCCGCAACAGCAAGCCGAACGCCATGTTCTTGTACACCGTCATGTGCGGGTACAAGGCGCCGCCCTGAAGTACCATTGCGACATCGCGATCCCGCGGCGGCAACGCGGTCACGTCGGAGCCGCCGATGCGGACCGACCCCGCAGTCATCGCCTCCAGGCCCGCCACCAGTCGCAGCAGCGTCGTCTTGCCGCACCCGGACGGGCCGACCAAGGCCAGCAACTCACAGTCGCTAACCGACAACGACGCGTCGTCGACGGCTCTCACGCCACTCGGGTACACCCTGCAAACACCATCCAGTTGCAGTTCAGCCACGCGCGCACCCTAACGGCTGCCCACCGCTGCCCTGTCATCGGAAACGGTGCTCGTCTGCCCGCTAATATAAGGACTTACGTTCGCGCGTCAACTGTTGATTTCTTCGGGGGACACTCGTGCGTGAGCCTCCCTCACCGCGCGCAGCCCGTCGTATCCTTCTGTACATCAGAGACTTATCTCGTATCTGCCCGTAGCCCGGGCTTCCGTGTCCAGGTCGCGGATTCCGCACCGCGCGTGTCCGGCGCGGCGTCTGCGCCGGGAAGAAACGCCGCGTCTTGCCCGGGCGCGGTGTACAGGAAGCGATGCTTGAACTGTTCACTTCGGCCGCGCACGGCTTCAGCCGCGTCGACGGCGGCGAACCGTCCTTCCGGCACGCCGTTCACCCGCAGCGGTCCGAGCCGCCCGCTCTCCCGCTTTCCCCGATACTCCAGATTGATTTCGCACAAGGCGTGGTCCACGTCGCGTTCCAACTCCGACACCCTCTTCGGGCACAGCGTCTGAGTCTCGGCATGCAGCACGTAGTGCGGAGAATCCTGCCACCGAGGCGCGACGACGAAAAGCTGCAACCCGTACGATTGTGATCGGCACGCGCGCTCGACGGCAAGCACGCACTGACGTTCCGTGAGTTTCTCACCGGCCAACGAACAGACGTGTGCTCCGCGGTTCAAGAACTCGATCACCGGCGCTTGACCCACGCGATCCACGACCCGGATGCAATCGCCGAGATCATAGCGATGCAGCCCCGATGCCGTGGTGATCACGAGGAAGTACTCCTCCCCCGCTTCCAGCTCATGCGAACGCAGCACAACCGGATTGGGACGCCCGTATTCGCGTCCCGGGATGAACTCGTAGAAATGGCTGGTGACCTCGAGGATCCCGGCCGCGGTCTCGTCCGAGATCGGAACCGACATGCGCCCCTCGCTGGCCAGCAAACCGATGTCGCGTACCGGTGTCGCACCGAACCATGGTTCCAACTCCCGCCGGTACAGGCTCATCGTGCCGCCCAGCCAGTTGGCGAGAAAGCCCAGACGCCAGTAGTCCCTCGGCCGGAGGGCGCCGTACCGCTTGACCAGTTCCGCCAGCCGGCGCGCAGTGTCGGGCTGAGCCACCAGCCGCGGGCGAAGCTGCTTGCGCACGGTATCCTCGACGGGCAACGTCTCGGTGAGCGTGCCGTCGTGGATGTCGCGGATCAGCGTCTCGCGCAATCGGTCCGCCGTACGAACGAGCTTGAGCTGTGTCGCGGGATTGGCCGCCACCATGAAACTCACGTCGAGCGGGATCGCCAGTCGCATGATCGTGTAGTAGCGCGCGTCGGCATCCACGATCGTCGACACGCACATTGGGGCCGCGTAGTAGCGGCGAACAAGTCGCTTCTGCGTGGCCGCCATTAGCCCCGTGATCGCCCCACAGGGGATCCCCGACTCGGTATGGAATTCGTCCATCGGGCTCGAGACCTGCACGATCGGTCGCAGAAAGCAGCCCGGGTGGTCCATCAACGCCTTCACCCCGAACGCGTTCCATCCCCGACGATACGCCTTGAGGAAGCTGTCCGTCACCGGGATGAACTTGGGCGTGTCCGTGGTGCCGCTGGTGAGGGCGAACATGTGCAGACGCTCACGACGCCCGAACAGGGCCGACCGCTCCCCTCGCTTGACCCGCTCGATGTACGGAGCCAGGTCCTCGTACCGCTGGAGAGGGACGTGTCGGCAGAAGTCGTCGTAGCTGCGAATGCGCGCGAACCCGTGCGTGCGGCCGTAGTCGCTGTCGGCGTTGCGCCGGATCATCGTCCGGAGGACCGAGCGCTGCACCGCGTTAGCGTCCGCGGTGGCCGTCATGAACCGCTCGAACGCTCGCCGCGCATGCCCGCGCGCAATCTGAAGGGCCAGTCGATCCGTCAGCCGTCGTTTCACCACGGAGTAAGATTCTAACGCGTGGGGGCAACCAGTGCCATTGCCGGTCAGTCTTCGGCCAGCACCGGGTTGGTGAGCTGGCCGATGCCTTCGATGTCGACGGTGACCTCGTCCGTCGGCTTGAGGTAGACCGGCGGCTTGCGGGCGAACCCGACGCCTTCCGGTGTGCCCGTGCAGATGATCGTGCCCGGCAGCAACGTGAACTGGTGCGAGAGGTAACTGACGAGCTGCCGACACGAGAAGATCATGTCGTTGGTGTTCGAATCCTGCATGACCTGACCGTTGAGGATCATGCGGAGCCCGAGGGTGTCGCCGTCGACCTCGTCACTGGTCACGATGTGCGGACCGAGCGGGCAGAAGGTGTCGAAGCTCTTGCCCCGCGCCCACTGCACGTCGCGCCGGATCTGGCAATCCCGAGCGGAAACATCGTTGGCACAGGTGTAACCGAACACGTAGTTGAGGGCCTCGTCTTCGGACACGTGGTGGGCCTGCCGACCGATCACGATGGCCAGCTCACACTCGTAATCCACCTCGTCCGGGGCGGATTGGGGCAGGATAATGGGGGCTCCCGGGGCGGTCACGGCCGTCGTCGCCTTGATGAAGATCACCGGGGCCTCCGGGAACTTGGCCCCGGACTCCTCGGCGTGGGCCTTGTAGTTCAGCCCGATGCAGAACACGTTCGGCGGATCGACCGGGGCGAAGCGTTTGACCACTTCTTCCTCTATGTTCGAGACCTCGAACTTTCCGAAGATGTCGCCCTGGATCCGCCGGGCCAGATTGGGCCCCGACGGCTCGCCGAAGCATACCTTGCCGTCCACGTCGAGGAATCGAACGATCTTCATACCCTAAGCCTCGTTGCCGTTGGCCAACAAATCCATACAATACCGTCGCCGCAGCGGGCCCTGTTCTCGCCTCGGTGCGGGCGATTGTCAAGCCTTCACGGCAGGTACTGCGGCGGGTAGCGGGCTCCGCCGGCCAGGAAAAGGAACCGATCCATGATCAGAGTCGGGATTTGCGGCCTGGGCTTCATGGGCCGAACGCACTTCGGGGTTTACGAGGCCGATCGGCGAGCGACCGTCGTCGCTCTGATGGACCACCAGCCGGCACGCCGCAATGGCGACTGGCGGGACGCGCTGGGCAATCTCGAGGCGAGCTGGCCGGCACAGGTGGACATGACCGACATCCGCGGCTACGCGACGGTCGAGGAGCTGTGTGCCGATCCGGACGTGGACCTCGTCGACGTCACGCTCCCGACGCACCTGCACGCTCCGGCCGCGGCGGCGGCCCTCAAGGCCCGCAAGCACGTCCTGTGCGAGAAGCCGATGGCCCTCACGTCCAAGGAGTGCAAGAAGATCATCGACGCGGCCAAGAAGTCGCGCAAGTACTTCATGGTGGCCCAGTGCATCCGCTTCTGGCCTCAGTACGCCAAGATCAAGGAGCTGGTCGACAGCAAGACCTTCGGCAAGGTTCGCTCCATCGCCATGCGGCGGCTGGCCTCGCCTCCGGGCTACAGCTCCGGCGCGTGGATCATGAACCACGAGCTGAGCGGCGGGGCCATCTTCGACCTGCACATTCACGATGTCGACTTCGCCCTTTTTCTCCTCGGCAAGCCCAAGCGCGTGAGCGCCTACGGCACCATCGGCCCGTCGGGCGGAATCGACCACGTCGTCGGGGTGTGGGACTACGGCAAGGACGTGCTCGCCACCATCGAAGGCGGCTGGTGCTTCCATCCGCCCTTCCCCTTCGAGATGTTCGTCAACGTGCGGTGCGACAAGGCCACGATCGAATGGAACATGGCTCAAGGCAACAGCGTCCGCATCTACCGGGGCGGCGAGCAGGTCGAGGAACTGCCCGTGCGGGAGACCACCGGCTGGCACATGGAGGTCGACTACATGCTCTCCTGCATCGAGCGCAGGAAGCGGCCGACCGCCGTGACGCCTGAATCCAGCGCCCTGTCCATCAAGCTCGCCGAATCGGAACTCAAGAGCATCCAGGAGCGACGCCCCGTCCAGATCCGCTGAGGGCCGCCGGCCGACTCCCGTCATCGATGCCGCCCGCGGGCGTTCACGCAAAAAAAGTGCGCCCGCGAACCTTCTGGCTGCTAGAAGGTTACGAACACTACGGCCTCGCCCCACGAAATTCGTGAGTGAATGTTCGGGTCGATTCGCACCACTAAAGAATAGAGGGTAGTGCTTTCCAGGCGCTTTTGCAGTGGCGCCCGCAGGGCACATGGGAGTGTTGTGCGCAGCGTGCGCCCGACGCGAAGACCTCAATCGCGGCCGGCGTCGCCGTGCTGCTGCGGTGGACGGAGTGGAAGGCGAAGGACCTGTGCTGACGACGTCGGACACGGAACCCTGCACGGACACGCTGCCCATCACAGATGGTTGGTGTTTTTTTATTTTTGTCTGTCCCCGATTTGGCTCGGCGCGCCTTGATATAGATAAGGCCCCGGCGTGATCCGGTTCGCAGGCTCGCTCGAGAGCCGCAATCGGCCCGCCGCGGCCACGACGCGGGAAACCGAGGCTGGGAAGGGGCGGACCGGCCCAGGGGTGACCCGCAGATTGGTGTCAGTTCGGAATCCAGACGGGGAGCGTGCGCATTGCCGCTGGCGCCCCCCCTGGATTCGTCGGATGGCCCGTGCTTCCGGACGACCGTTGGCGCGGACGGACGCCGGGCGCATGATGATGAGGAGCGTGACCATGGACCGTCGGCAGCCCATTCTCGCAGTGACGTTGATCTCGACCGCGTTCGCCGGCCCGGCCGCCGCGACCACGCCGAATCCGCCGCCGATCTACAACGCGGTCTGTGACTCCACGCTCGTCTTCGACCATCCCACCGACGACACGCAGGACGTCTACGCGTACGTCTATGGTTCTGCGAACTGCGACGTGTCCACCACGAGCGCCGTGCTCCGTACGCCGGGCGTATACGACGACTTCATCTGCGCCACCTGCTGGCTGGACTGCTGCCAATCCTGCGATTGCCCCGACGTGACCGAGACCCAGTGGGGCGCGTTTGGGAAGCTGTACTACCAGGCACCGAACTGCGTGAATGGAGGAGGGGCGCTCGCGTACGCCGACACGTTCGAGGGCTTGCCGAGCAAGTACGCCGACGAGGAGGGGGACGACTATGTCGGATTCGAGTACTCGCAGGGTACCGGCGGCGCGGACCTCGCCGCCCCGACGTACGAGGTCAAGCTCGTCCCCATGCCCGGGTTGGACGCGATTCGGGAGATTCCCATTGAGAAGTACCCTGGGCTCGTGCCGCCCGTAGCCGCGGCCCGCTTCACCTTTCAGTACACCGGCGGCGCATCGACCAGCACCGACGCGGTCAGTGGGATGCTGTTCTTCCTGGGTGCGAACTTCGACACCGAGGAGTTCAAGGTGACCGTCCATCATATGACGGCCGAAGGGGAAGACGCACTGGAGCAGCCCGTCGAGGAGTGGACCACCACCGAGATCGTTCCAAACAGCCCGGTCTTCTTCCAGCCCTCGGCACCGTACATCGAGTACGAGCATGACCCTGAGGCGCCGAACCTCATTCGCGTTCCCGAGCAGCGTGTGATCGAGCCGGTATACGAACTGACGCCGCAAGCGGTGAAGTACCCCGGTTACGTCCGCGTGGCGCTTCGGAACAAGCATCGAGTTCGCGAGCTCAGCGGCCAGAAGGTCCAGCTTCAGGTGCACACGCTGAACTGGGTTGGCGGCGATGCCGACGAGTGTCCCGACCCTCCGCAGATCGGCGACAAGGTCAAGTTCCTTGAGACCGACGAGAAATGGGTGCCTGTGGAGATCGACAGCCGCGTCGTCCCCTGGCCTTTGCCGTCGGTGAAGCTGGACTACGAAGCTCCGGTCGACACCTTGCCCGACGAGATGCAGAAGGGGGCCGAGGCCGGAGCCCGCGTCGCCAACTGGCTGGCCGAGTTGACCACGGGCCTGCCGTCGCTACGAACCGGCTTCTGTCGCTGGCGAGCCGGTCGAAGCCTGGCCGATACCGTCGCCACGGACGGCTACCTCCGTCGCTGCGGCACGGACGGCGACCCCGACGCCGGCACGTTCGTGCAGATGACCCTCAACGGCGTCGCGTTCTGCAGCGACGACGTTCCCGGGTGGACCTGGACGTTCGCCGGCGAGAGCCCCACCTATCTGTCGGTTCAGGACGCCTGGTCCAACGTGAGCTACGACTATCTCGTCACGGATCAGGACGGGAACCAACAGATCGAGGCGGCGGACTACGAGGCCGAGGGCGCCGTGGCCAAGATCCGCGGGATTGATTTCGACTATGGTCCCAGCGGCCCGTCCGGTTGGGACGAAACCAACGACCGCGTTTTCACCTACACCGACTCGGACATCAGCAAGCCTCTCGCCAGCCAGGCGGGCGACGGCGTGAGCATTGCCTACGCATGGGAAGACGTCGGCGACGACCGGTCGCTGACAGTGACCGCCAGCGACCGCTCCGGGGGACGAACGCGTATGGCCCAATGCGTGTTCGGCCCTCCGATCGTCGCCAGCGAGGACGGGACGCGTCCGCTGAAGTCGGCCTACCGCCTCGCCTCGGACGGAAACGAAGGAACCGTGCCTGCCGGGGGACGCGACTACCGGTATCACACCGAGGAGCCGCTGGCCGGCAAGCTCAAGCAGATCCTCTTCAAGAACGAGCCGTTGGCGACATTCACCTACAATGATCACGGGAGCCTCACGAAGATCACCCGCGGGTCCGGGGCCAACGAGGAAACGGTCGCCCACTTCGCCTATGTTGCGTCCTGGCACCCGAGCTACGAGTGCGTGTTCACGCAAGTTCAAGCCCGCTTCTACGTCGAGGGCGATTGGCACCATGCATCAGAACACCTGTTCTACCCCGATGGATCGCAGGTGGTCCGCGAGTTGGACGACCTCAGCACGGGGGGCTTCCCACCGCCCGGCAGTTCGTTGACGTACACCCGCCGGGTCGATTGGGCGCCATTGGATCGCTCCGTCTACGACCCACCCGAAGGCGCTGGGCCCCTGCGCGTCCGTGGCGTGCAACACTACGACATGTACCAGGCCAGGGAGATTCTGGCGGAGGGCTACGACAACCAGGTCGTCGAGTCGTGCCACAGTGAGGACGGCGAGGTTCACACCGCTTACGGTACGGTCTGCAGCTCCCTCTGCTTGCCCGACCCGTCACTTCGTCTCGAGTGGAAGAGCTTCCGGTACAAGAACGGCAACTGCACCACCCTGCCCTGCACGTCGCAGCCTTGGAGTCTCTGGCAGAAGACCAAGGAGATCGATCACAAGCGGAACGATGCGACGATTGAGTACGAGTACAACGATGAAGGTCGGCTCATCGACCGGTGGGATCCGAAAGTGGATGCGGAGCACGGAGGGGCGTACCCGGTTCAGCGGTACCACGAGGAGTACACCTATCTTCCCGCTCCGGACAATAGCCTCGTCGATACGATCAAGCGCACTGCAAACGACGGAGCGGGCACGATCACTACGGAGCTGGAGTACGACGACTTCGACAACGTCAATAAGCGCACCGAGAAGTACCCCGGCAACCCGGATCGGGTGTTCGAGTCCGCGTTCAACGACTTCGGCCAGGAGACGTCAAGCGACGACCCCGACGGCAATCGCACGGTCAAGGAGTATGAGAATCTCAGCGGCGAGTTGGTGCGCCAGTACACGTACGTCAGCGGCAGTAGTGGCGAGGTGATCCGGGAAACCAAGTACGTCTTCGAGGACGGGCTACTCACGGAAATCTGGATGGCGGACACCGACGGCTCGTTCGCGCTGGACGACCCGGATCGCTGGATCGTGACCAAGTACGAGTACGGCGACTACCAGCAAGTGCTCACCCGCACGGTCACGGATGAACCGGAAACCGAACGCCATACGTGGGACTACAAGTACGACCTGCAGAACCGTCTCACCAGGATCGTCTTCCCGGCCTTCCACGCCAAGGATCTCGGGACCGTGCGGCTCTACAAGGATATCGAGCGCAACGGTCACGGCGGCGTCACAGAGCACATCATCGGCTACGCGCAGGGCGACGTATATACGTCCGTGTGGACGAACAGCTACACGTATCACACTACCGGCCACGGCATGCAGGACACGAGGACGTGTCAGAGCGCCCTCGGCGTCCCGCTGCTTACCGTGATTGCGCGGCACAAGGAGCTCGGGAGGCTCGAGTCAGTAACGGAGGGTTCCATCGAAGCCGGGACCTGGTATCCCGACACCATCAACGATGACTACCCGATGTCCCGTGATGTCGCCATGCGGACGGTGGGCTACGATCCCGCGGGCGCAAACAACTTCGTCTCGCGACTTACGTATGAGTACGACGAGTTGGGGCGCGTCTATGAGCAGCGAACGTACTCCGAGCCCAAGGGCCCCCTCGACGGAGGCGTCCCGGACAGTGAGGAGGACGAGGTAACCGCGTGGACGCGCGACTTCGCAGGCAACGTCGTGTCCGAAACGTCCGGCGCGCCGGATGCCCCGGATCCCGGCCAGGCAGTTACGACACACACTCATGACTGGCGGAGCTTCCGCAAATCGACGTCTTATCCGGACGGGACGACTCCGTTCAAGTACGAACACGACAATCGGGGGAACGTCACGGAGGAGTGGATCCCCGTCGACACGACGATCTATGGCGGTGTGCCGGAGGAGGAACGCCACGGCAACCACATCGTCTACCGTCACACGTACGACGGGGCCGGGCAGAGGACGAGCACGACCAATCCCGATGGCACATACATCGCGTACGTCTATGGCGGCCGGGGGAACCTGGTCCGGCAGACGACGTACGCGGCGCAGGGGGGCGACGCCATCGCTCAGGAGCGGTGGACGTACGACATTCTGGGCCACAACACGCAGCATGCCCGGATGGCGGACCCGGCGGCCGGGCCAGCAGCCGTGCCGACTGCGACCGGCGGCGACCGCGTCCGTAACACGAAGTACGACGCGTTCGGCCGGGTTACGGAAGAGACGACCTACGGCACCGTCGACGGCCAGGCCAACGTGCCCCGCACCACCACGTACGAGTACGACGGCCTCGGGCGCCTCGAGCTGCGGACCGACCCGGAGGGTAACACCGAGCGACTCGTGTATATAGCGCCTGGTGAGGTCTATCCGGATGACGGCAGCGAGTACAAGTTCCCGGACGACTACCGCGGCGCCGGCGTTCACCAGCGCATCATCACCGACAGCGCCGGCCCCCGCACGATCATCTACATGTACGACAAGCAGGGGCGCCTCAAGAAACGCAAGGGAGACGGCGAGAAGACGACGTACGCCTACGACGCGGCCGGGCGGCGGACGAGTGTCACGATCGGCCTGGACTCGGCCGCCGAGCGACGCGACGACACCAAGTACGACGGGCGCGGCCAGGCCACCGAGGTCACGCGCGACGCCACGGGGCTCGCGCAGTTCGTCAAACGCGAGTACAACCACCTTGGGCACCTCACCGACGAGATCGCCTACGACCGGGTCGACGAACTGCCTGTGGAGCAAACAACAACGTACGTCCACGACAAGCAGGGGCGACGGACGCAGGTGAAGTTTCCGGAAGAGGTCGACGACTGGACCTACCTCTACGCGTACGACGACGCGGGGCGGATGATTCAGCGGACCGACGGGCGGGGTGCGGTCACGCAGTACAAGCGGAACTGGCGGGGGCAGGTGCTCGACAAGTACCTCGGTCCGGACGCCCAGTCGACGGAG
>CAYMME010000270.1:0-12592 GCA_964391465.1 uncultured Planctomycetales bacterium | reverse complement strand
CCGAGTACCTGGGCAAGCTCGACATCTGCGTACCGAAGCTGAGCCACCTGAATCTGTGGTACCCGCGTTTCGACCGGATCCGCCGCGAGGGGGCCGAGTTGTGGTTCTACACCTGCTGCCACCCCGCCGGACGCTATCCCAATCGCTTCCTCGACCAGTCGCTTCTCAAGGCGCGCGTGCTGCACTGGATCAACTACCTGTACGACCTGGACGGCTACCTTCACTGGGGCCTCAACCACTTCCACGGCGACGCCCCCTACACGCAGGAGGGCATCAGTCACGGCCTCCCCCTCGGTGACCGCGCCATCGCCTACCCGGGCCGGGAGGGCTTGCTCGGTTCGCTGCGCTTCAGCGCCCTGCGCGACGGGTTGCAGGACTTCGAGTACCTGTGGGTGTTGGAAGACCGCCTGGAGCAACTCAAACGCCGCGTCGGCAAGGACGCCTTCTGGCTCGATCCGCGCCAACGGCCGCTGGAGCTCTGCCGTCGCGTGGTCTGGTCGTTCCACGACTACACGCGCGATCCGCGAGTCATGCTCGAAACGCGCAGGGCGATTGCCGAGGAGATCGAAGCCCTGCACGCAGAGCCGGTGCTGTACGTGCAGACCTCGTCGCTCGAAGGCGCGGTGATCCCCGCCGGCCCCCGACACCTCAGCATCCGAGGCCTGGCAACGCCCGGCGCCGAGGTCACCGTCAACGGCAAACCCGTCAAGAACGTCCGCCCCAGCGGTTACTTCTCCCAAGTCCACTTCATGCCTGACGACAAACCAACGGTCACAATCGTCGCCAAACAGAACGGCAAGGAGCAAACGGGCACGCGAACGTTCAAGCTGACGGATTGAGAAGGCGCTGTCGTGCGAGAAGCAGCGCAGAACAACCAGCCCCGCTAGGGGCGCTAGTCAATAGCCAGGGGCGCAAGCCCCTGGGAACGGAACGGCCACACAAGGCAAGCCCCGGCAGGGGCGACAGATCGATGCCGCAATCGTTTGCCTGCCTCCACTACCATGTGGTATTCGGAACCAAGGACCGGAGCGCGCAGATCACGAAAACCGTCCAGCAGCGGCTCTACGACTACATGGGCGGCATTGTGCGCTCCAGCGACGGCGTGCTGGTCTCCGCGGGAGGCACGTCGGATCACGTTCATCTGCTCCTGTCGTTACCACGCGGCATGTCGGTTGCGGACGCCGTGCGCCGGATCAAGGCGAATTCGTCGAAGTGGATTCGACAGACGTTCTCCACGCACGGAACCTTCGGTTGGCAGACCGGGTACGGTGCGTTTACCGTCAGCTTCTCGAAGGTGTCGCAGGTGCGACGATACATCGAGAACCAGGAGCAGCATCATCGCACGCGAACGTTTGACGAGGAAGTCATGGACCTCCTGACGCGACACAGTCTGCCGTTCGACGAACGATACGTTCGTGGTTAGGATCTGCCGCCCCTGACGGGGCTTGGTGGCGCGTGTGCGTCACACTCCCAGGGGCTCACGCCCCTGGCTATTCACTGGCGCCCCTAACGGGGCTGCAATGATGCGTACCCGTAGCAACGGTAGCGGAATCGCCAGAACTGGAGCGATGAAACGATGCGTATCACCTACACACCCTCGTTGTTCGTCTTGATTGCCGGCGCCCTGCTGGCCTCGAATCTCGAAGCTTCCGCCGATCCCGGTGGCGCGACGGTCGTGGTCGCTACGAAGGACTCCTCCGAGCGCTCGAAGGCTAACGCTCAGTTCGTCGGCGATGGTGTGGGCGATCAGGACGAAATCTACGCGGCCATTCGGGCTCTGCCTGAGGTCGGGGGCGCGGTGCTGCTGATGGAGGGCACTTATGACGTTCGCAAGGTGCCGGGCAAGCTGGGCGGCGTGATCATCGACCGCAGCAACGTCGTGCTCGCCGGTCAGGGCACGAGCACGAAGCTGATCCAGGCTCCGAACCAGGACACCAACGTCATTCGCATCATCGGGTCGGGCATCGGCCACATCACCATCCGCGATCTCTGGGTCGACGCCAACCGCGACCAGAACACCGGCGGCAAGGGCGACCCGAACGTCTCGCACGGACGCTTCGAGTTCTGCGGTATCAAGGCCTACTACCAGGAGCCCGGCGGTCCCGGCGGCGAGACGAACCACGACATCACCATCGAGAACACGCACGTGCTCAACGCGTGGCGGCTGGGCATCATGCTCGAAGGCTCGAACATGAAGGTGATCAACAACGTGCTCGGCAACGCCCGGTCCGACTCGGTCGAGATCCTGACCGGTCCCGGCGAGATCCGCGGCAACTACGTGCAGATCACCGGCCGGACGCACGTGGCCATCGGCACCGACCGCGGCAACAACATCATCATGGCCAACAACATTGTGCACGTGAAAGAGACCGGCGACCTGGACATCGGATTCCGCTCCTGGGCCGCCTCGCGTCGCCACGTGATTGCCGACAACGTGCTCACGGTCGACAGGGGCGGCAAGTGCAAGGCGGCCATGGACGTCCGCGGCACCGGGGCCGCCGTCACCGGCAATGCCATTCACACGAGCGACGCCAAGAAACGCCTGCCGCTCTGGATCACCGGCGGCAACACCATCGTCACCGGCAACCTGTTCGAGAACGTCACCATCGTGGTCAACGACAAGACCGACGAGAACAAGCCCATTGTCATCAAGGACAACATCATGGAGAATTCCGTGATCGACCACCAGAAGGGCAATCTGGTCACGCCGCCGGTTGCGCGCAAATAGCACGCGGTCGCCCGTGGCGTACGACTTCATCACTTGAGGGAGGAGCCACATGTGCAAACGATCAACTGCTGCATGCCTGCTTGTGCTGTTCGCTTCACGCGTGCCGGCGACGGGGGCTGAGTCGGCCGACAAACCGGCCGACGAGCGCAAGCTGTACCCCAAGGCCTACGGGATCCTGGCCAACGAGCACCTGATGCACCCGGTCGACATGAGCACCTGGCCGGTCCGGATCGACACGTCGCGACAGCTCTTCGTGGACGACTACCTCGTGGCCGCAACCGACAACCTCCGGCGCGAGGTGCATCATCCGACCAAGCATCCGGCCAACCCCGTGTTCGTCGGCGACAAGCCGTGGGAGGCGCGCGGCACCGTGTTCCAGATCGTACGGCGCGACGAGGCCACCGGCCTGTTTCGTATGTGGTACGCGGGGTATGTGAACTTCAAGATGCCCGACGGCGTCGGCGTGCGGTTCCCGGCCCTCTACGCCGAATCGAAGGACGGCATCAAGTGGGAGAAGCCGGCCCTCGGGCTGCACGCCTTCAACGGCTCGAAAGAGAACAACATCGTCATCCCCGCGGGCAACATATGGGGGCTGTTCGTCGAGCCCGACGATCCCGCCCCCAACCGCCGCTACAAGGGCATCGTCTGGCACGAGCCGAAGTACGTGCCGCGCGAAGGGTACTTCCTCTACACCTCGCCCGACGGCATCCGCTGGAAGCGCGAGCGCGAGGCCCCGCTGGCGATCAGCCTGCTCGGGTACACGCTGCCGCAGTCGGGCATCGGCGACACCACCATCTTTCGCTGGGACCGACACCTCGGCAAGTACATCGGCGACGTGAAGTTCGTGCTGCCGGGCAAGTTCCGCTGCCGCGGCATCATGGAAAGCGACGACCTGATCCACTGGACGCGCCCGCGCATGACGCTCTACCCCGACGGCGCGGACGAGGCAGACTCGCAGGTCTACGGCCACCAGAGCTTCTGCTACGAAAGCATGTGGCTCGGCATGATGCGCATGATGCACACCGAGCGCACCGGGTGGAAGCAGACCACGGTCGAGTTGACGGCCAGCCGCGACGGTCGCCACTGGACGCGCGTCGGCAAGCGCGAGGAGTTCATACCCCTCGGCCCGCGCGACGCCTGGGACGCCGATTACCACGACCCGTGTTGGGATCCGATCCTCGTCGACGACGAGTTGTGGATCTACTACCGCAGCGTCAATCGCGATCCGAGCGACAAGAACCCCAAGGTCGGCCACGTGATCGGGCTGGCCAAGCTGCGGCGCGACGGCTTCGTCTCGCTCAACGGGGACGATCCGCCGGGCTGGGTGGTGACGCGCCCGTTGACGTTTTCCGGTCACTCACTGTTCGTCAACGCCGAGGTTGCCGACGGCGGCTCGATCAAGGTTGCCGTGTTGTCCGCCGCGAGCGAGCCGCTTGGGCCATACGCCCTCGAAGACTCGAAGCCGCTCGCGAAGGGTACACTGCAAGGCCGTATGACCTGGCAGGCCGCGCAGGAGCTGCCGGAGCTGAAGGACAGCCACGTTCGACTCAAGTTCCAGTTGAAGAACGCCAAGCTGTACTCGTTCTGGATCGAGTAGCCAAGGCGGCCTCTGCTCGCACACCAGCGTGCGACTACAGTGTCAGCGGAAGTAGTGCTGTTTGGTGCGCCGGTGCCTGATACGGATGCTTGAGATGAATGGCCGGCTGCTTTCCAAGCAGACCGGCAACGGGCCCCGGAGGGGCCAAGGATCGTAGCCACGGGTGGAGCGAAGCGCAACCCGTGGTTTGCGTGTCGCAGCGCACCACTCCGCCCCAGCGGGGCGGAGGAACCGATGCACGACACCTCCTCCGCCCCTCACGGGGCGGTGAATGTTGTCGGACGGCGCCGCACTCCCGGCCCGCACCGCCGACGTGCGCCTGCGGATTCGATCGCGAAATGCGTCAGTATTCGCGTTCTCCGTGGAGGCGTAGGAGTCAATCAGTTCGGGGGATGACGCAGTCGCGTTGACTGCGGGGAGTACGGTCATGAATCCGGCAGTTCGGTTCTTTCTGTTGTTGGCACTCGGGCTCTCGGGAAGCAGCGTTCTCGGCGCGGTCACGATCACGATCGATACGCCCATGCCACCGCCGGGTTGGGCGGTCATGCAGCGCGCTCTGTTGCGCGTCCAGACCGACGCCTGCCGGGAGTTCTTCGACAAGTACTTCGACGAACGCGGCTACCTCATCTGCGTGGAACGCTGGGGCGGCGACGACGGCCCTGACGACGCCATCGAGAACCTCAACGACTGGCCCATCCTGCACGCCCTCGGCGCGCCCGACTGCATCGACGCGATGGTGAAGAAGGGATGGGAGGGGCACCTGCGACAGTACACCGAAGCCAAGACGGTCGAGGTCGAGTTCGCCCGCGACGGCATGTACTTCAAGGAGTTCCCCGTGAAGATGGACTGGCTCCACAACGGTGAGGGGCTGACCGTCTTCGACCTGATGGGGCTGTCCGATCCGACTGACCCCGCACTCCAGAAGCGTATCCGGCGCTACGCCGGTTTCTACATGAACGAGGATCCCGGCGCACCGAACTACGACCCACAGCACAAGATCATCCGCAGCATGTTCAACGGCAGCCGCGGCCCGCTGCTGCGGAAGGCCACGGCCCTCGACTGGACGGGCGACCGCATCGAGGTCGTCAACCGCTTCAAGCCGCGCCACGGCGAGAAGAACTACGAGCAGATGCTCGAGCACTTCGAGGAGTACAACGACATCGTCGGCGACCACCCGTCGAACCTGGCCGCGACCTCGCTGGCCGTGAATGCCTACATGCTTGCCCACGAGAAGAAGTACAAGGACTGGGTGCTCGAGTACGTCGACGCCTGGCGCGAGCGGATGATCGCCAACGGTGGCATCATCCCGTCGAACATCGGCCTCGACGGCACCATCGGCGGCGAGACGGACGGCAAGTGGTACGGCGGCGTCTACGGCTGGGGGTTCACGGTCAAGGTGCCGGGCACCGACCGCACCGACAACCGCAACACGGTCAATATCGGCATCGTTGGCTTCGGCAACGCGCTGCTGCTCACCGGGGACGAGAAGTACGTCGACGTGTGGCGCGACCAGATCGAGAAGATCAACGCCAACGCGAAGATGATCGACGGCAAGAAGATGTACCCGTCGATGTACGGCGACGACGGCTGGTACGGGTGGCGGCCGAGCCCGTACGCCCAGGGAGCCAGGGAAATCTACTACTGGTCCATGGACACCAAGGACCTCGAACGCGCGGGCGCCGGCGGCTGGTTCGGCTTCCTGGCCGGCAACGATCCGGACTACCCCGAGCGCGTGCTGCAAGGTGATTTCGCCGTGATCCGGCAGAAGGTCGAGGCCATGCGGGCCGACACGACGACACCGGATACGCGCCTCTCCGACGACCCCATGCCGTTCAACCCGGCCACCGTGCGGAACCTGATTAACCTGATGCTCGGCGCGATCCATCCCGGGCACCGGGGTCAGCCACTGCACGCCCGGCTGCGCTATTTCGATCCGGTCCGACGCCGCGCCGGCATTCCCGAAGACGTGGCCGCCCTTGTCGAGAGACTGACCGACGACGAGACCACGGTGACGCTGGTCAACACCAGCCCCGTCTACGAGCGCACGGTAATCGTCCAGGGCGGCGCCTACGGTGAGCACGAATGCGAGGAAGTCAGCGTAGGCGAAAAGGAGTTCTCCATCGACGCGCCGTTCTTCAGCGTGCGCATAGCCCCCGGCGCCGGCGCCCGGTTGGTCATCAAGACAGACCGCTACGCCAACCAACCCACATTGCTTCAACCCTGGAACCGCGATCGGCTGCCCGAACAGTAGCGCAACGTCTCGAAACCGACCAGGCAAACCCGCAACCGAGACGCGACCGTAAGGGAGCGTGACATGCCGGCGAAGCCGGCATTACCGTGAGAACCCAGCGGCCGCCTTGGCGTAGAACGTTGTGGCAGGGAAGGAGTGAACGGACCCGACGAGCATGTCCACATCCGAGACCATCACCAACCCGACAATGCACTGTCGCGGATGTTCGTACGCCCTGGACGGGCCGACAGAGCGCCGGTGCCCCGCGTGTGGGGGGGCGATATGACCGGCGTTCTCGTCTGGCTTCTCACGCTCGTTCTTCTGTTCTGTCTTGTTCTCGCCTTGATGCTGCGTTTCGGCACAGGCATTGGCTCCGCGGTTTCGCCACGGGCGTACGGTTGGCTCGGTTTCCTCATCTTCATCGTCGTGCCCGTGCTCGTCGTTGTTCCGAGGTTCGCCCATTCGTTCGTCTTCCCGAGAACCGCACCTCCGCATGGGTGGCCGGCGACCTTCTTCTGGCTGGCCGACGTATGCGGGGTGTGTGCGTTGCTGCCCGTCGCGACCGTGCTGTGCGCGTTGGCTTCGGGCAAGCACATCCGGCAATCGCGCCGATCCGGGCGAGTGCACTCCGCCGAGCACGACCGGGACCATACGAGCGGTCGCGAGGCTACGTCCGGCGGCGGGCCCGCTATTCGCAGGACACTGCTGGTCATCTGTGTACTGCTGCCGCCAATGATGTGCTTGCTGGTCTGGGGCACGAGCTACGTGGGTCGGCTGTCCATGGATCTCTACAGTCGACGCCCGTGGTCACTGAACGTTGGCTGTCACGACGGCAAGGTGCACACCGTAGTCCGTCAGTATCCGATCCCATCGCTCAAGGCCATGCGGCCGAACTTCACTAGGTGGGAACGCTTCGGGTTCACGATCTGGATCGCCGACATGATGTCGGCGTCACCCGACGACGGGCAGAGGTTCGCCTACGGGCGCGCCTGGCGTTTCCGCGCACCGGCCTGGTTCGTCGCCGGCCTGCTCGCTCTCCCGGCGGCGGCGCTGCTGCTGCCTGGTTACCTGCGTCGCAGGCGCCTCACGCATCGCCTCCGCCACAACCTGTGCCTGAACTGCGGCTACAGCTTGGCCGGCAACGTGTCGGGGACGTGCCCTGAATGTGGGGAGCGGATATGACCGTACGGGTCAAGTACGTTCCACAATCGCCAGGTTCAGGCATGACCCTACGGGTCAAGTACGTTCGAATGCCTCGTTGGCGCCGGCTTGCGGGTGTGTTCGCGTGTGGTCTGGCCCTCGGAATCGGTTTCCTGGCGGTGTCCGAGGTTCGCCGCGGCGACCCATCGCTGGCGTGGCCTCCTCTTGCCCACGTCGTCATCAAATTCGTCGTAGCCCCCGCGGTTCTTGTCGCGCTCTCTTGGGTTGAGCAGCGAACGATGCGAGCGATTCTTGAAGCGGTCTTGTTCTCGGTGGCCGTTGTGGCCCTGGTCCAGTTCTACCAGCAAACGAGACAAGCTCATTTCGCAATAGACTTGGCTCTCACGACGCTCTTGTTCGTCGCTCTTCGGCTTGCCGGCGCCTGGTTTGTTCGCAGGCACCTATGCAGAGTCGTCCTGCTCGAGGAATGGCCGTGCTGCGTGGCGTGCGACTACGACCTCACCGGTAACGTCTCCGGCGTATGTCCGGAGTGCGGGGCGCCGGTTGAGGGCACGGCCACGTCTGGCGGCGAGACAACCACGTCCAAAACGCAGCCGTGATCGCGCGGCCTCTCCGCGACCCTGTAGGGGTCGAAGGTGGTTAGCCCAGGGCGCAGGCCGGCGCCAGCCGGCGCAAGCCCTGGGTCTACGGTCGCAAGGATCATCGAGCCCCAGAGGGGCGACGCCTCGTGTTGCGCGATTGTGTGCACGGTTCTGCCGCATGCATCGGCGCGGGACCCAGCGTCGCGCCGTTCGGGGCAGGATGCAGCAACACGGCGATCGAGTTACAGTGCCGTCATGCACTGGTTCCTCCGAGGTGCGATTGCGGTGGGGGTGGCAATCGGGGTCGGCGTGTTCCTGGTCGACGTGCTGTGGCGCAGGCTGCTGGAGGCCAGCCCGGAAGCCCGGATGCTCTGGGGCGATGACGACGCGGGCACGTTGGTGATGGTCCGCGGATTGCCGCCGCTGATTTGCCTGACCTTCACGTACAGCTTGTTAGGCAAGTCCCTGTGGCGGGACCGGAGTGCCGACACCCGATGCCCCTGGTGCGGTCGGGTGCTGCGCAGGGCCGCGCCACACCCGTTCGTGGACGGGCTGGTCCTTCTCGGCGGCGCGTGCCTCGCGGCCGCGCTTTGCATGGCCGGGGTAAGCCTTGTGCTCGCACCGCTCGGTCGGGCCCTCAATCTCGAGGGCTCCGCCCGGACCGCCTACACCGCGGTCGCGTTCGTGATCGCCATGGCGTGCGGCGGAGCGGGGTTCTGCTATTGGTTTCGGTTCCGGTTGCGTTGCGAGCAGCGGAGGGAAGACCGCGTGCACGAGGAGCCCTGGGCCGCATGTCCGCAGTGCAGCGCCGAGGGCCGCAGTGATGCGCCGTCCCAACAGATCGAAGAGGTCTCGAAGCGACGACCCGCCGACCCGGGCTCTCCGACGGAGGCCGGGTGATGAGCTGGTTCCGGGTGCGCATGGGTCTTCTGGCGATTCTGTTCCTGGCGGGGCTGTTGGCGCCATTCCCCGAGGACATCGATCTCCCTCCGCGGATAGCCCTCTTCTTCCTTGCGGCGTCCGTGTTCTCCGCGCTCTTCATGGGATTCTTCGTCGTCATGGTCATTGGCGTTCAGGCCTGGAATGCGTTTTCGGCGAAAACGTGGGAGCGTCCGACACATGCGTCGAACCCGTTTCAGCGTCGGAACCCGCTCGTGTCCTTTCATTTCTTCGCGTACGAGGCCATCGCTGCCGGCCTGGGGCTGCTCTGCTCGTCTCTGTGGCGGGGAATGATCGGCGTCGTATTCGGACCGTTCTTCATCATCAACGGGCTGGCGGTCCTCGGGGGGATTGAGGTCTCACGGCGACTGTACAAGAGCAAGATTCCGCACGAAGAACCGCGGTGCGAGGCCTGCGGGTACAACCTCACCGGCAACGTGTCCGGCGTCTGCCCAGAATGCGGGAGCGCGATTGTCGACGCAAGTGATGAGCCGGCAAAGCGACCGAAAGGGAACGATGGTCCCGAGCAAACTATCCGACGTTGCAGCATTGCGGGATGGGTGCTGTTGGTCTTTGTCATTCCCTTCGGCAGCGGCGCGATCGTCTGGTGTTCCAAGACTCGGAGCTTCGTCGAACAAGCGACTCGCACCGAGGGCACCGTGGTGAGGCTTGCAGAAAGCAGCTCGTCAGACGGAACGACGTATTGCCCCGTCTTCACCTTCGAGGACCGAAGCGGGAACCCGCACACCGTCGAATCATCGGTGAGCAGCTCTCCCCCGTCTCATTTCGTCGGGGAGAAGGTCGCCGTTTTCTACGATCCGGACGATCCGGACCGCGCCAAGATCGACTCATTCATCCATCTCTGGTTGGGGCCGTTCGTGTTCGGTATCCTCGCAGCATGCGCATTGGTCGGAGGCATCATCCTGCTCACGTTGGTTCCCTTCGTGGTCCGCCGTCTCCATCCTGCGGCGAAGGCTTGAATCGCCCATGCCCCGCGCGACGATGCTCGTCATCTCGCCGGTGCCGGTGGTGGGAACGGTGGGGTCGTGGGCACGGACTCGCCGGGGGCCGGACGCTGCAATGGAGGTTGCCGCGACGGTCTCTGCGGGGTATGCTTCCGATTCGATACTGCTATCACGCATACCGTGTCGCGGCGCGACCTTACTTCAAGTCTCGCTGAGGATGCCGTCATGCTCACCCGTCGTCGTGTCTCCGTCTCGCGCGTGTTGACGAGCCTGCTGGCCGTGTCCCTGGCCGGTTGCGAGTCTGAACGCGGAACATCGCTCGAGTCGTTGTTGGACGAGTACGACGGCCCGCCGCCGACAATGCTGCTGCTCAACGCACCGGGCGAGGTGAGCGGGCGCGGTGGGGCTGACGGTGGCATCCTGATCCGTGAACTCTGCCGGCAGGCGCTTCTCCTGAGCGCCCACGATCACTTCGGGGTGCCGATGCGCGACGGAGTGCTCCGCGAGCCGTTTCCCGCAAGTCCGACGGGTGGTGATGCGCCAATCGACGTCTCCGTCCGGGCGATCAACGGACACGGGACCGATATCCGCGTCACGCGGGGCAAGGACGACGATCGTCAACGGTACGGCATCATCTGGATTCCATCGTCTCAGGGATCGGAGCACTTCAACTACTGCGAGCTGATCACCAGCCTTGAGCAGGCGTCACGTACGACGATACGGAAGACGCTGGAGCGGGCCGGTTTCCGAGCCCCGGATCGCCAAGCCAACGGACGGGGACCACTGCCCGACGAGATCGCGACACGACTGAGCGAGATGAACTTCATCGCTCAGTTCAACGCCCTCCGTGCGATCCACCGGGTCATCCGTGACGGCGGCGAATCCCGCGAGCGCCTCGGCGGCTTGGTCCGGGTGTACGCGAACCTGGGGCAACTCACCCAGTTCCACTGGAACGCCACCGCCAAGGTCTTCCAGGCCCGGGCTCTGCTCTATGCCGAGCGAATGGTTGCGTCCGCTCCGAAGTCGGTCTGGGCGCTGCAACATCGCGCCTACGCACGGGCTCTCGTCGGCCTGCATGCGGCTGCGCTCGAAGATCTCGGCGCCGCGGAGGAAGCGGCAGGTGCCAATGCGGGCGAGCCGGCTGCGCCGACGTGGGTCGCTCTCCTCGGTCCTTATTGCCGCTATGACACGGCGCGGCTGGCTGCCCTTGCCGACGATGATCCAGACAACGCGGCTCTAGCGTTGCTGCTGCACTTCCTCGCCGTCGAGCACGGCGGAACCACAGCCGTCCGGTACGAAGCGGCGACGAGTGCCCTCGCCGCCAGTCTCGATTGCTTCCGCCTTCACGACGCCATGTGCGACATCGATGAACTCGGCATCGGGCACGGGGCCACCGTATCCGCCCTGGAGGCGCTCCCGCGCATCCTCCCGGACCGTCTTGTCCAGATGCCCGATTGTCCCCGGAGCGTCGCCGAAATGCTTCCCAAAGCGGAGGCTCCTGTCAAAGCCACACGCCTCGTGCGGATGCTCAGGAGGTTCGTTGGTTCGAACGCGCCCAAGGCGAAGCGTACGGACCTGGACGTTGTCCGGATTGCCGACATCGCAAGGGCGCTCGTTGCGGCCGGCGCTGTCGAAGAAGATCGCGATGAACCGTCCCTCAGCGTCCTTGGACGCATGCTCGAGGAACTGCTCTTCACACAGACGGCACGAAGGGGCTGGTTCTTGCGCTACAGCCTGGGCGTGTCGATGGACGAGTACGTCGACCGCGCGATCCCGCTCGTGGCCGACCATCCGTACCGCGCGTACATCGAAAGCTTCCGCCACCACATCTGGAACGAGCGAGCGCGTGTGAACGAAATCATGAACGACGTTCATATCGTTGACGCGAATCACTACATGGACGGCCTGTTCTCCGCAACCTGGCGCGTCAGGAACGGTTCGAACCTCACGGGACCTCGCGCGGGCGTGTGCGCTTGTTTCCACACGGACGGCGCCGCCGGCGAGATCGAGCGTGTGCTCGGCATCTACCACGGATGGCCGAAGGCGATCCGGCCCGACTACGTGCGGTACGCGCGTCGCCTCCGACAGGTCAGCCCCTTCGCCCCGCGTGCGATTGCCACCCTGATCGAACGGGACTGGGACGTCGCCGAGCCGCACGCCAAGGAATGGGAGGAGCGGTTCGGGCACTGGCCCGTTGTCAAGAAGGCCCTCGCGCGACACTACGTCGAGGCAAAGGAGTTTGCCCGGGCGGTGCCCTATCTGGAGTGGTGCATACGCCACGCACCCGAGCAATGGGTCTATGAGCAGTTGGCCGAGGGCTACCGGGCACAAGGTGATGAGTGTGAGTGCTCTCGCATCCTGAGGGTCTCCGGATCACGGTAATTGAGGCTC
>CAYMME010000269.1:0-12605 GCA_964391465.1 uncultured Planctomycetales bacterium | reverse complement strand
GAGGACACCCACGCGCTGAATCTGCGGAACCCAACCGCCGAATCCGCGCCCGCGGTCCCCGTTGTCTTCGAGGCGACGCTCGCCCTGACGGCGATCTTGGTCGCGGCCACCGGCGCGATCATACTCCGCAAACGACGCCTCACCTGACGATATGATCTCACCTTGCCCCGACGCCGTTCGCTCCCGTACAGTGCTCCCATCGTGTAGCCGTGGCGGGTTTTCACTGCGGCGAGACGCGCCGGATGAGAGGCGGCTCGGCGTAACGAACCTCCGGAGAGCACGTGATGAGCGATGCGGGTGTACCCGAGCAAGACAATCGGACCAACCGCTGGCGTTCCTTAGGCCATCGCGTTCGCCAGACCGGCAAGTTGACGGGGATCGTGGCGATCGTTGGCGGTCTTATCTACTGGATGCGGTTCGCGCCGGTCGTTGTTGACCCACACGCCGTGCGGAGCGGCGAAATCGTGGTCGAGGTCATGGGCACCGGTACGCTCGAAGCCCGAACCAAGACGACGATCGGCCCGAAGATCGGCGGGCGAATCGCTGACGTACGCGTTGACCAGGGCGACCGGGTCGCATCCGGGCAGGTGCTGGTCGAGTTGGACGACAGTGACTTCAGGCAGCAGGTCGGGATCGCGCAGGCGTCCACGGCCGCAGCGCAGGCGGCGGTGTCCCGGTTGATCGCGGACCGCGTTCGGGCGGATGCGGTCCTGGCCCAGACCCGTCGCGATCACGAACGCTTGCAGGATCTCGTCATGCGCGGCAACGCTTCGAGCGTCGAAGTCGACAAAGCGGTGGAGGCTTTGGCCATCGCAGAGTCGGATGTGGCGCGAGCCGAAGCGGCCATCGCAGAGGGGCGTAAGCAACTCATCGCGGCGGAACGGACGTTGGCGTTTCACGAAGCGCGACTGGCCGACACGGTCATCGCCGCGCCGTTTGCCGGGTTGATTGTCCGGCGGTATCGCGAGCCGGCGGAAGTCGTGGTCCCCGGAAGCGAGATCCTCTCTCAGATCTCGACAGAGGAGATGTGGGTCAGCGCGTGGGTGGACGAGACCGCGATGTCCCGACTCGAGCCCGGACAGACCGCGCGCGTGGTCTTTCGTTCGGAGCCCGAACGGTCGTATGAGGGCGAGGTCGTTCGTCTGGGTCGTGAAACGGACCGTGAGACGCGAGAATTCATCGTGGATGTGCGAGTCGAGACCTTGCCGGGCAACTGGGCAGTGGGACAACGCGCGGAGGTGTACATCGAGACCGATCGAAAAGCCAACGCCACGTTGCTTCCCGCTGAACTCCTCGTCCGGCGGGAAGGAAGCCAGGGCGCCTTCGTCGTGGTCGAAGGGCACGCGGTATGGCGTCCGCTTGAGCTGGGCCTGCGTGGCCGCGAAAGCGTCGAGATCGTGAGCGGGCTGTCACCCGGAGAAATCGTGATCACGTCGACCGACGACAGGACGCCGCTGGCCGACGGGCGCGGGGTCAACGTGCAATGAACCTGGCCGTCAAGGACATCCGCCACAACCTCGGCCGCTTCGCGTTGACGACGGTCGGCATCGGCATGTTGTTGATGATCGTCATGGGCATGGGAGGGATTCACCGGGGGATCATCGAGGACGCCACGCTGCTCGTGGACAAGATTGGGACGGACATCTGGGTCGTGCAGCGTGGCACGCGCGGCCCCTTCGCTGAAGTATCCCGCGTGCGGCGCAATCTCGTCGATCGCGTGGCGGCTGTTCCCGGCGTCCGGACGGCGCGGGAGTTCGTGTACCACACGGTTCAGCGCAGGCACGATGAGCGGTCCTTGCGCATTGCCGTACTCGGATTGAACTGGCCCACGGATCGGGGCGAATGGCTGCCCCTCGTCGCCGGCAGACCGCTCCGGCAGAATCATTATGAGATGATCGCGGACCAGACGCTCGGACTCCGTCTCGGAGCGCGCGTGCTGCTCGGCAAGGAGACCTACACGGTCGTCGGCATCACGCGGGGAATGCTGGGCTCCGGTGGAGACGGGCTCGGCTTCTTCACTACGAGCGATGCTCTGGCCGTTCAGTTCGACGAGCCGGGCGAGGCGGTGCGCCTGGAACGGGCCGCTCGCCGAGCCCGCGGTGAACGGACGGACGCCGGCAGGATCCAACCCGCCCTGCTGGACCGTGCGGCCATGATGTCGGCGGAGATTCCGGCCGTGCGATCCCCCCAAGTCACCGCCGTGATGGCCGGCATTGCGCCGGGTGCGAACGCAGGGCGTATCGCCGAGGCCATCTCGGCCTGGGGCGACGTTTCCGTCTATACCGCTGAGCAACAGCGGGAACTCCTGCTCCGGGGAACGGTCGAGAAGATCCGCCGGCAGATCGGGCTCTTTCGGCTACTGCTGACGATCATCTCCGCGATCATCATGGCACTGATCCTGTACACGCTAACGCTCGACAAGCTGCACGACATTGCGCTGCTGAAGCTGATCGGCGCACCCAACCGGGTGATTCTCGGCCTGATACTGCAACAGGCGCTCGTGCTCGGCGGGCTCGGATACGGCATCGCGTACTTGCTGGGGCAGAAGGTCTTTCCACGTTTTCCGCGCCGCGTGATCCTGACCGACGAGGACCTGATGCAGCTTGCCGGCATCGTGCTGGTGATCTCAGTCTGCGCCAGCGCGCTCGGAATCTGGAAGGCCCTGCACGTCGCGCCCAACGAAGCGCTGTCGGGATAAGCCATGAGCGATACGCCGGCCATCGAAGCCCGAGCCCTGACGAAGGTTTACGGCAGCGGGAACACCGAGGTCGTTGCGATGCACGATGCTAGCGTCCGCGTGCTCAGGGGGCAGGTCGTCGCGTTGCTGGGCCCCAGCGGCGCCGGCAAGTCCACTTTCCTGACCACCGTCGGACTGATCAATCCGCCGACATCAGGCCAAGTCCTCATCGGCGGCCGACTCGTCATGAACGGCCCCCATGCGGCGACCAACTTGCGAACCTTCCGCCGCACGCACTTCGGGTACGTGTTCCAGCGATCCAACCTGATCCCGTTCCTGGTCGCCCGCGAGAATGTGCAGATCGCCGTCGAACTCAACGGCGCCGGGCCGTCGACCGCACGTCGGCGGGCACTGGAACTACTCGAGTACCTGGGCGTGGCCGACCGGGCCGAGAGCTACCCTTCGACGCTGTCGGGGGGGCAGCAGCAGCGCGTAGCCGTGGCCCGCGCGCTGGCGAACGAACCAAGCGTCATCCTGGCCGACGAGCCGACGGCGGCGCTCGACGGCAAACGCGGACGGCAGGTCATGGAGTTGTTCCGCAAGGTTTCGCACGAGCACGGTGCCGGCGTCGTGGTCGTCACGCACGACCATCGGGCGCTCGATGTGTTTGATGCGGTCTACGAAATGGAGGACGGCGTGATTCGCGCCGCATCGTAAGCCCCCCCCTTCCAAGCCCGCGGAGCGCTGCGAACGCCAAGCCCGCAGCCCTCCGCGACTCAATGAGGGTCGTCGGCACGAGCCGTACCGGTGATCACCGGCGCCCAAGGCATCGGCCTCGCCGTGCCCTCGGGCCCTGCTGAAGGTCTGGCGAATCGGAGCCTCCCTTACGGAATCCGTCACCACGACAGCGACCGTCTCGTCGGCCTTTGCCACGTTCAACGGGTGAGGCGGCAATCTCGTCGAATTCCTCCTGTGTGAGGTGCTGGGCTTCGTATGTCTCCCCTTCCGCCGCGATGAGTTGAGCGAATGCCCGCAGGTGATTCCGCGATCCTCGCATGAGATTCTCGTACACGCGCTGCAGATCGGGGTGATCCGTCTGCGCTAGTTCTTCGCGCAAGTCTGCGATGTCCAGCTCTTCGATGAGCGCCCCGACCTTCAGGGCGTCGATCTCCGACGTGGCACCGGCTTCCACCAGTTCATCGTAGAGGTCCTCGAAATCCGGATCTGTGAAGACCCCGATGGCGTCGTCGATCACCGGATCCTCGAGATCGTACCGCACGATCAGACGTCCCAAGGCATCCATGTGCCGCTGCTCCGCTTCGCTGATCCTCGAGAACGCGGGTACAGCCCAGAGGTCAAACAGGGTCACGTACACATCGCGTGCGAGCTTCTCCTCTTCACGCATGTACAGGAGGCCCTCTGCCTCTTGATCGCTGAGTGGTGGACCCACGACGGCATCGAAGAGGCAGCCGTCTCGAGCGGTTCCGAGCGGTTCACGGGGGCCCCGTGCATCCACCGAGGATACAAGCAGCCCCGTGGCAATACCGGCCAGGGGAATGAGAAGTGTTCTTGCGTTCATGGTTTTCTTCCTGTGCTAAGTTCCTTCGATCAGATGTCTTCCGTCGCGAAGGAGCGGCTGCCGAGTCTCATCCGGCAGCCGGTCCTGTCCTGCGGTGCCAGGGTCACCCCCCACAACTTCCGTCGCGGACTCGGTCAGCGCCGCCGCGTCCTGCCCCGTAACCACCGCCGTTGCGGTTGCCGTACCCGCCCGTGCCATTCGGCCCCGATCCGTCGCAACTGCCCGGGATCCCGGGGTTCGAGCAGTTCACACCCGTACCGTCCCGCAGCCGGTCTTGCGATCCCACTTGATCCATCACCAGGTCGCCACCCTGCAATCCCTGCGATGCGACAAGCACTCTCGCAGCATCTGGCGTCATCTTGCTCAGGGTTGCCGCGTCACAGCCCACCAGGGTGGCGATGAATGCGGCCCCGAGTCCAACAACCAGCAGTTCCTTGAACATCATCCGTTCTCCTGCTTAAGAGTCAGCGTCTTGTTCTCCAACGCACTCGCTCGAACTTGCGTGTGATATGCCCGTTGAACGAGTGCCGTCGGGGATGTCCTGCGGAGTTCCATGGACTTTTTTCACGATGAGGGATGAAGCCTGGTTGGCCCCCAAGCCGGCTTCACCGGCGAGGAGCAACGCGCCGCTATCGATGCCGGTGCCGTCGCGGTCCGCCTCGTCCCCCGCACCCTACCGATGCCACAACCGCGGCGTGGGCCGCATGACAAGCGCCCTCAGCGCCGCGCGAGGAATGCTCAAGCGATGCAGACGTAGAACATCGGCGCCTCCACGTCACGGACTCTTGTAGGCCAGACCGTCCCGGTCGACGAAGTGCGTGATGAGACCCGTATTGGCGCTGTTCTTGAGCCAATAGGCAGCGGGCAGGGGAAGCTTCGTCTCGTCGATCTCACCCGAGCCGGCGTGCGTCGGTAGCTCTGGTGATGGGGCCCGGGAACCGACGCTCCAGATGGCATACCGGGCCGGGCACTTGCGCTCCTCCGCTCGGTTTGCGAAGTACTGGCCGTCCTCGCTCTGGCAGTGAGGGAAGTCGTCGGGGACCCAGATCTTGGCCCGCGGCTTCCACTTCTTATGCGGATCATCGAAGAACGTGCCGTTGAACCAGATCCCCCCCGGCGCGCGGTACTTGTAGGTGTGCTTCGGGTCGAACAGGTCGAGCATGTGGGCTTGCGGGATGAGACTCCGACTCTTGGGCAAATGGCCTTGCTTCGCCAGTTCAACCGGCAATTGGTGGTGGACGTCGGTTCCGCAGGCAGGTCGCGTGGGCGGAACCTGTTCCCGGTTGTACGAGGCGTAGACCTCGAGGGCATTGGTGATCTGGCGGAGATCTCCGTGCACACGGACGATGCGCGCCTGCACCCGGGCCCGGTGCTGGGCCGGCAGCAGGATCGCGACGAGCAACGCGATGATTGCCACAACGACGAGCAGTTCGATCAGTGTAAACGCCGCGACACGTCGGCGGTGACCGTCGGCATCGTATCTGCGCGAAGCCGCACGGGTCACTGCGTCGCGTGCCGCAGCCTGTGGACACTCGTCACGCCCGAGGCGTCCGACAAACCGCCGATCGTGTGCGTGATTCGGCGCTCCGAGAGTGATGCGGACTCTGCCGCCTTCGTGTATCGGGTAACCGATCGACTTCGCGGGATCCTGGCGGGCATCACGCCGGATCGGCTCGAAGCCATCTCGCGCGAGATTGCCGGGCACCGCGTTGAGGAAATCTTCGACGTCCGACCCATGACCGAGCAGGAGCGCCAGAACGTGAAACGCCCTTAGACCGCGACAAGCCACTGTACCTACCGAAAACCTCATTCTCCTTTGTCCAGACCGTGAGCGGCAGACCCGCCGGGGTGACTGGGGGACGAGGCAACGCCGATGCCCATCACCGGGAGGTCCGAACCGAAGGGTGTGCCCGGCTCCGCGTGGGGTCCGACGTTGAGGTGCGTTCGCCGCGTGAAGATCACTTGCCACGACGTCACGCTACCTCACACACAGGCCGGACGCGGCCAACGTTCTCTCCCGGGTCGTCGGCCATCGCTACCTGCACAAGAAGCCGATGATCTTCGCCACGAACAGGCCGCTGAGTCAGTGGGGATGCGTGCCGCACGACCCCGACCTCGCCGAGGCCATCACCGGCCGCGTGCTGGAGCGGGGCCGCCTCATCGAGCTCCGCGGCTCGTCCTATCAAACCCGTTACTTGAAGAGGCGTCGATAGGTGAAGGTCACCGTCATGGTCTTGAGGCCATCATCCACCACCGCTACCGTGCATCAAGGCCACGGGCCTGAGGATCGGAGCCCTGCCTCGACCTCGGCAACGTGGCCAGAATTCCCGGAAGAATGTGGCCATATTATCCGGAACGCGCAGCACGGAAGTCGGATCTCGACGACAAGCCCGCGGTCCGGCTGATTCGTCATACTCCTCCGCGACGTCTGAAAGCAGTGGGTCACTGAGAGGGTCAGTCGCCACGTGGTGGTAACTTGGTCACGAGTTCTCAGTGACTTGTCAACGACCTGCAATCCTCAATTCCGGCCGAAAAACGCCATGTAACCCGCGTTCTATCCACAGGTTACAACGCGACAATCGCATTCCCAAGCTGGACGTCGTCGGTTCGAATCCGATCGCCCGCTATCGTAAGCATCTACGTCTTTCGACGATCCTACGGTAGATCACCGAGACCCCGCTGACGCATCCTCAACTGCGTTTCATGACTGCCAGCCTGTACGTTGGGCAGTCGTGAGACGAGGGCGGCCGGACCGTGCCGCAAGTCACCTCTTTGGGGGAGATTGCGAACGACCGAGCAGAAGGATCCTGATGAGTGAGTCAATGTTGGGTCAGTCGGACCGACACAGGGATGAGAGGGTCACTTGGCAAAGGGTGCTGCACGATGCGCGTTCTGCACGCCGGGCGGCTCTGTGACGGGCAAGCGAATGCGGCGGCGACATCCCAACGGTCAGCAAGCCAAGCGTGCCAGGGGGCAGCCTAGTCAGGGACAGGGGACCCGCCAGACCCGTCTCGGTCCCCTGAACCGTCAGGCCACGGACACTTCGAGTGGTAGGTTCGTAGCGTGCAGTACGAGCACAACGTGGACGTCGTGTTGTCAGGTTGGGAGGACGTCTATCCAAGGGCCGTGAGCTGCCCCGTTTACGACATCCTCGTGCACATCCCTCGGGACGCTGTGCAGCTTGACGCAGAGCCATTCCGTTTCTTCCCCCGTAAGGACGCCCATGATTTCGCCGAGAAACCGCTTGGCGGCGCCGAGTGCGACCGTCAAATGCAGCTCCAGGCACTCGTCGTCGCCGGGCGCGATCGAGGTCGGGATCAGCAATCCCCCTTGCCCGACCTTCAGCGTATCGCCCGTCGCGAAGATTGACGAAGGGTCGACCTCGAGCGCCCGGAACCTAAGCCGGATGGTCGAGGGCAGCATGCAGTAATCTCCGCGCAGGTGGAGCTTGGCTTGTTCCGCCGCCTCCTTCGCCCCGGGCAGTGCGTCGTGGGTGCGAAACTGGAGAACGTAATTCGCGATCTGGATGCTGTCGCCGTGTTCAAGGGCGTGGCTCTTGCAGCGTTTTCCGTTGACCGTGGTGCCACCGGCCGAATCGCTGTCCGTTAGCACGAGCTGGCCCTCCCGGCGCGTGATCGCGGCATGAGTGCGGGACACGCTCGGGTTGGGAAGCGTGAGATCGTTGTCCTCAGCTCGGCCGATGGTGACGATCCTGGAGAGCAAGTCGAATTCGAACAGGCCAAGATCTGCGCCAAAGACCTTCAGATACGGACTGCGGGTGGGCGGTTGAACGCAGTTGGGGGACGTGTCGTCGTTCGGCTCCGCGCTCGCAACAGCCGACGGTGCGTCTTCGGGGGTCGACGTCTGATCCGTCATGATTCGTTCCTCATCATTATGGCCCCTCGCCTCCCTTCCGCGTCGGGAGAGCGAGCCGGCTCGTCCGGCCACCGGCACGGTGGTGGCGACTTGGCGGAACACGAACCCTTGACTAGATCGGCCGCCAGGAGGCGGCGGTGAAATTGCGCCCGCGCCCCCAAGGCAAAAGCTTGACCGTCCGGCCTGGATCCGTTCCGCATCCTTGACTCTGCCGTGGAAACCTCCTGCGGACCGATCTCACTCCCACTGGCGCGAGCACCAGCGGCAGTTCCGGCATTGGGATTTGGGGTTACACGCTTGGTTATGGGTGCTTGCTGACTTCGGGGGTGACGGGGCCGCCTGAGAACACTCAGTCGCCAGTGCGGTCCTGACGATATGCCAAGATGGGAATGCACTTGCTCGATCGGCGGCCACGGTGCGCCGGCGAAGTCAAGCCCCGACGGTCGTGAGGAACTCGTCAGTCTGGTCCGGTATCGCATCACGATGTCCAACGACGCTCCCGAAAACATGGATACGGGGGACGATACGCAGAAGGGATCGGCCGCCGCGACGTACGTCGGTCCGATAGACCACGCCGACGCAACCTGGGCGCCGGGACAGGATGACGCATCTGACGAGGGTGGTTACCGGGACGATGAATCCGACGAGTCGATGGATCCGCCCCGCGGGCAACCGGGCTCGGGGACGGAAGCAGATCCCAATGCGACTTACCTGCCCACGGAAGACGCCTCGGTGGGCGACCTCTGGGCAGATGCTTGCGAGAGCTCCACTCCGTGCCAGACTCTGAAGAGCCCTGGTGACGCCAAGCGATCGCCGCGCATCCCCGACCCGACAAGACCCTCCGATAAGCCGCCCGATCTGTCGGCCCAAGGATACGATCTACTTGAAGTGCTCGGGGAAGGCGGCGTCGGGGTCGTCTACCAGGCGGTTCAGAAATCGGTCGAGCGCACGGTTGCCGTCAAGATGATCAAGCCCGGCGTCGGCCGGGACGCCACGGAACAGGAGAAGTTCGTTTCCGAGGCGTTGGTCACGGGCAAGCTCGATCACCCGAACATCGTCCCCATCCACGATCTCGACACGACCACCGACGGGCAGCCGTTCTACACGATGAAGGTGGTCAGGGGGACTCCGTGGGCCGACGTGGTCCAGGAGAACACCGTACACCAGAACTTGCGCGTCCTCCTCGACGTCTGTGACGCGGTGAGCTTCGCCCATTCCCGGGGCGTGATCCACCGGGATCTCAAGCCCGACAACGTCATGCTCGGGGAGTTTGGCGAAGTGCAGCTGATGGACTGGGGTCTGGGGGCATGTGTTTCCTCCGATGGTGAGGCGGTTGATCTGTCCCCCACCCAGGCGGCGGGCGGCACACCCGCCTACATGGCACCCGAGATGGTCACGGGCAACGACGGACCGGTCGGCACGCACAGTGACATCTATCTGCTGGGTGCCATCCTTCATCAGATCGTTACCGGCAAGCCGCCCCATCCCGGCAAGCGTGTTCTCGACACCCTCGTGAACGCACGCAAAAACGTCATTCAGCAGGCCGAGGCCGCCGGCGCACTCGCCGACATCGCCCGGAAGGCCATGCAGACCGAGCCGGCCGAACGCTACCCGTCGGTCGACGTTTTCAAGCAGGCCTTGCTGGACTACCAGTCTCACGCCGAAAGCATCACCCTGTGCCAGCGGTCGGCTGACGACCTGCGGCGCGCCCGAAAGAACTGGCACTACGAGCTGTTTGCGCAGGCCCTGTTCGGCTTTCGCGAGGCGCTCGTGCTCTGGGAAGAGAACGAAGAGGCAACCGCGGGCATCAGGGATGCCCAGTTGCATTACGCAAGTTGCGCGTTCGAGAAGGGCGATCTGGATCTGGCCGCCTCGACGCTCAACCCGACGTGCTCCGATCATGCGGGTCTGGCGGAGGAGGTCAGACGCGCCCAGAGCAGGCGCGATCTCGCCAGGCGCCGACTCAAGCTCTTTCGCGTGACGGCAATCACGCTGACCGCGGCGGTGGTCGTGATCCTGACCGTCGCCTCGATCTGGATCAACTCGGCCAAGAGGCAGGCGGTCGCGGCCAAGGAGGTGGCCCTCGTCGCGAAGGAGTCGGAGACCGAGCAGCGCAAGCTGGCGGAGTCTGCGAAGGCCAAGGCGCAGGCGGAGGAGGCCCGGGCGGTCAAAGCCCTGGCGGACCTCAAGACGGCCTACGCAGACTTGGTGAAGGCGCAGGAGGAGGAGCCGCGCGCGCGCGCCGAGGCGAAGGAGTCGGACCGCGTTGCGACCCAGACGCGAGATGAACTGGCAAGGACGGGGATGCTCCGCGACGGTTCCTGGTGGGTGACCGACGCCGCCACGGCTCAGCAAGCCCAGCGCGCGGCGGCCGAGGCCACCGGGAAACCGGTTGAGCTGGTGATCACCCTCTCGGGCGATGTCAAGGTCACGATGCGGCTGATCCCACCCGGTGAATTCGTGATGGGCAGCCGGCCCGAGGAGGAGAACCGTGCCGCGGACGAGCATCTGCACCGCGTCCATCACACCGAAGCGTTCTATCTCGGCAAGTTCGAGTTGACCGAGACGCAGTGGCAAGCGCTCACGGGAGAGCTACCCCCGAGCGCAACCGACCGGGATCCGGACCCCACGCTTCCGGTTACGGGTGTGTCGTACGACCGGATCGTGCAGGATCTGCTGCCAGCCCTGGAGGCGTACACCCCCGAAGGCTATCGGTTCCGCCTGCCCAGCGAAGCCGAATGGGAATACGGTTGTCGGGCGGGCACGGCGACGGCGTACCACGCGGGCGACGGCGAGGGCGCGCTCGATTCGGCCGGATGGTACCTGGCCAACAGCGATCGCAAGGTGCAACCGATCGGGAGCAAGGCGCCGAACGCCTTTGGCCTCCACGACATGCACGGCAACGCGAATGAAGTCTGCATCGACCAATACGCAGTCGGCTTCTACCTGGAATCACCGGTCGAGAATCCCATGGCCGCCCGCGAGGGCGACACACCAGTGGTGCGCGGCGGGAGTGTGCTCAACATTCCCAAGCACTGCCGTTCGGCCTATCGCAGCTATGCCTACCGCAAGAACGACTATCCGTTCCTCGGCCTGCGCCTGGCGCTGGTACCGGTCCGCGATCCTGACGCCACCGCGGCAACTAGGCCGGCAGCGGAGAAACCGGCCAACCCGTGACTCTGGGTTTCGGGCGTAGACTTGACGAGGCACGCCGTCGGCGAGCCGTCTTGCTTCGCTAGTTGGATGATCAGCCGGCGATGACCGCGCCGCCTACCCGGCGGCCGAGGGTTTCTCGCCACCGCCCTGACCCCGCTCCGCCGCCAGTCGCTCCACGAATGCAGAGAAGACGTCTTCAGCCGTGCGGTCCCATCGCTTGCGCATCTCGGCGACCACCTCCCTCGCCTCCAGTCGTGCCTGGGCCGCAGCCGAGTCGATGCGCGTCTCATCGATCGTGCCATGACCGGCAGCGCGGACGTCTTTGAGGACCGCCGCAGCGGTCGCCAGCGCCTGGGTCTCGACGAAGAGACGCTCGTTCGCCATCATCAATCGCTGCAGCGCTGCGCTGACCACGTCCTCAAGCGCTCGGTCGAACGCGTTGCTCTTGCCCGCCTCGGCCGCAGCGAGAATCGCAGTCTCCAACTGCTTGCTGGCGACCTTCACTTCATCGCGTGCTCCTGCCATCGCCTCCTGGAGCGCATCCACGTCGACGCCAATCCCGGCTTCGCTCGCCTGGGCCAACTCATCCGTCATGGCCTGGAGCGACTGTTCAGCCGATTTGTAGAGGACCGCGGATTCCGACACGGCGCGGAAGGCGGACTTCAGGTAGGCGGACACTTCCTCGCCGCTGACCATGTACGCATCGAGGATCGTGTTCCATGCTCCGCGGAACTCCTCGGGCTGGCTTTCGTCGGTCAGGAGGGCAGAACTGTACGCCATCGTGCTGACCTGCGTAGCCAAACGACTGGCCTCGAACTGCGATTCCTCCGTGCCCTGGTGAGGGCCGACATCGCTCGATCCCGGACGCCCTCCCGCACCGCCCGAGCCCGTCGCATTACCACCGGCCTCGCCCGCCGTGGACGAAGCGTCAGCGCCCGCATCAGCCGACTCGGCACTCACGGCGTCTGCTCCACCTGCGGTATCGCCACCATCGGTCGTGCTCGCGCTGTCGGTGGCGGTATTGCCGCCATCATCCGCGGTGGTTGAACCGCCGTCATCTGCGGTCGTGGTCGATCCGCCGTCATCCGTAGCGGGCCCGGACGAGTCCGTCGGCCCCGTGGATGTCGTCGCCGTCGTGGCGCCGGTGCCGGAGCTGTTCCCGGTGTTGTGCGGCACGTGCCCCGGTGAATCCTCCTGCGGCGGTCCCGGCTCGTCGGGCGGCGGCGGTTCTTCCTCATCCGGCGGGGGAGGTTCCTCCTCGTGCGGCGGCGGCGGTTCGGACGCGGGCGGGGGCGGGGGTGTGGCGGAGTGCGGAGG
>CAYMME010000268.1:0-12619 GCA_964391465.1 uncultured Planctomycetales bacterium | reverse complement strand
CCTCGGACTCTAGGATGCACGCCACGAAAACCGTTGTCGTTGGAATCACCGGGGCTTCGGGCGCTCGCTACGCCCAGCGCCTGCTGCAATGCCTTGTGGCCGGCGAGGCCGATGTGCACCTGATCATCTCCCCCCACGGCCGGCAGCTTCTGGCCGAGGAACTCGGGATCGAGAGCCCCACCACCGAAGCGTTGGTCGGCGGTGCGACCGACCACATCACGTTCCATCCGCACAAGGACGTCGGCAGCCAGGTGGCAAGCGGCTCGTTCCGCACCGACGGAATGGTCATCTGCCCGTGCTCGAGCAACACGCTGGCCGCCGTGGCCGTCGGGCTCGGCGACAACGTCATCACCCGCGCCGCCCTTGTCACGCTCAAGGAACGCCGCCCGCTGATCTTCGTCCCACGCGAGATGCCCACCGGCGTCATCGAGATGCGAAACATGCTCCGCCTCGGAGAGGCCGGGGCAACCATCTGCCCCGCATCGCCGGGCTTCTACCTTCACCCCAGGTCAATCGACGACCTCGTCGATTTCGTCGTCGGTAAGCTCCTGGACCTGCTCGACATCGAGCACCAGCTCGAGACGCGCTGGGATCCGGACCACAGGACGGAACGGGCCTGATCCCCCGTGCGGGCGGCTCCTACTTCTTCGCAGACTTCTCTTCGGCGGACAGATCCACGTCGATCTTGACGGTCTGGCCCGGGTCAACCTTGACCTTGCGCGTGAGCACCGTCGGCCGGCCGGGGATGACGTCCGCGATCTTGCCCGACGCGTCCTTGCCGAAGCGCGGCGAGAAGTTCTCGTGCCAGATCTTCACCGTGTGCTCGCCGGGAGGCACATCGGTCAGCTTGTACTTGCCCTGCTTGTCCGTGACTGCGTAGTACGGGTGTGCGACCACGTGCACGTACCCGCCCATCCAGTAATGCCCCGCGTCGCACCGAACCACCAGCACGCCGGTCTTCCGCCCCACGTTGGTCTTCTTCGGGTCGTCGATCACCACCCCCGCCTTGTTGAACGCGAGATTGAACAACATGTCGAGCCCCATGCGAGCGTTGACGTTGTGCAGCACGTCATCAGAACTCGTGATCGCCAGCGTCGACCCGCGCGGTACGACCATGACCCGCGGCACGTATTGGCACTCGATCTGGTCGAGCTTGGCCTTCTTTCCGGTGGACAGGTCGATGTCGGGCTTCGGCAACGGCTTGCCCTTGGTGATGCCGTCGATGTAGACCACGGTGTACCGGATCCCTTTCGTCTCCTCGTCCACCAGGAGCAACTCGAGCGGAATCTGCGCGCCGCCACAGTGCGGCTGCTGCTCCGGCGGCGCGGGCACCTTCTTGGTGACGATCTGCGGAATCTTGTCCTTCCACGTGATTACACCCTCGATCGCCCCGCCGTTCTCGACGGACACGCCTTCGTAGCGCGGCTCGCGGCGCTTGCCTCTCCGCCGCGAGCGCTGGGCCAGCGCCGCGTCCGGCCCAAGCGCGGCACGGAAACCGCTTTCCACCGACCCGCAAGGCAACACGGGGCAGACCACACACCAAGCCAGCAGACCGACGACTATCGATCGGATACGCAGCACACGACACCTCCACTTCTCTTCATCGCCGTCCCCGGAATGTCACCCACACCATGACATTGGACCGCCCGCCGACGACCCGCCCGTCCACCGCCACCCACTCACTTCCTTGGCTTGAACGTGAAGTTCAACTCGGCGGTCGCACCGGCCTTGACCTCCACCTCCTTGACCTGCGACTTGAGACGTTCAGTCCACGCCTCGATCTTGTACTTGCCCGGAGGCAGTCCCTTCAACTCGTAAGTACCTTCCTTGCCCGTCTTCGTGAAGAACGGTTGGTCGAAGAGGCAGATGTACGCCCCCATCCACGGGTGGATGTCGCACACGACACGAATCTTCTCGGGTCGCCGCAGGTCCTTGATCGTCTTCTCCATCCCTTGCTTGGCCTGCGAGAAGTTCTTCTCCCTGTTCTTGCGAGAAAGGAAGTGAACATTGTGCATCGTCTCGTCGCTGTTCTTCACGACAAGCTTCTGCCGGGTGCGCATGAGGACGACGTGCGGCGTGTACACACAGCCGACCTGGTCCAGCTTCGCCGGTTCGGTCGGCATCTCCCACTTGCCCTTGGGCAGTCCGGACTTGACCGAGACCACAACGTCGCGCAGCGTCTTGTCGTCATTGACGATGCACGAGTCCTCGTACGGTGGCTCTCCCTTGTGGTGCTTGTCGCAGTACGGCGTCGTGTTCATCTTCAACCGCTTGCGCACCGGCGGCGGACCGTCGTAGACGATCTTGCCCTTGATGATGCCGCCCTTGGGGTCCGGCTTCATGAGGGGCTTGCCCGGCTTCGCCGCCGGTTCCGCGGCGCGCGCCGGGGCCGGTCCGGTCGCGATCTCGGATGCGCCGCCACCCAACACGAAGACGGCAGCCAGCGCACGAGCATAATGTCGAACCATCCTCCTACCCATCATTCTCTCCTGTATCCAGGAAACGAACATCGCACGGGTCCGCGGCACGAACCGGCGCGTCGCGCTTGGTCTACTCACCCACCGCACGGGTCGCGGTCGGGGCGGTCGTCCCGACAGCCTTGCCCTCTTCCTTCGCGGCATCCTTTTCGCCTTCGCCGCCCTCGCCGTCCGGCACGGCCGCAGGGTCCGGCGGCTGCACGGCGTCATGCCCCCTCCGTCCGCATTCGTACAGGAAGTCGGTCAGCAACGCAATCTGCGCCGAGCCGGTCGCGCCGTACCTCGTCTCCAACGCCTCGATCATCTTCTCATCCGGGTACGCCGCGAACGCACTCTCCGCCGTTCCCTGTCCAAACACCTGCGGCATCTTCGTTCCCGGCTGAATCACCGTCGGGTTCAGCAACCATGCGAGCACCCAGTCGTACCGCAACCGCTCGTGCGTCAAGTCGAGGTTCGGGGCCGTCACCTCACCTTGACCCTCCCGCCGCTTGCTCGGATCACCGAACACGTGACACGCCAGGCACTTCAGCTCATAGAGCAGTGCTTCGCCCTGCCGGAACGCTTCCTCATCACCGAACGACGACGGGCCGCCGGCGAACGGGAACGGAACCTCGTAAAGATCCCTCATGAAGCTCGCCTGATTGGCCAACGTCAGGTACGCCGCCGCCTGCTCCTCCGGCTCGAGATACGGATCCCGCGGGTCGTCCGCCGGGAACCGGTTGAACACCGCGTAGTCGGCAAGCGCAGTGGCCGCCTTCTCGAGCAGTTCCTGCTCATGCCAATCCGCACCCGGCGCCTCGTCGCCTTCGAAGAGGAGACCGAACTTCGCGTGCGGGCGCGGCCCGTTCTCGCCGTCGTGGGCTCGCGCGATGTGATCCCGCACCGAATCGACGCCTCGGGCCAGGGTCGCCGCTTCGTACTGGCTGACCCCCGCGAAGTACTCCACCAGCGTCTCCGTCTGGTCGTGATCGAGATAGAACGACGGCATGCGCGCCTTCAGCCACGGCCGGAGCATCTCGACGTTGCCGAGGAAATCGAAGAGCCACTCGTGCTGCACTTTCGCCCCCTGCCCGCGGAGCCACGGCGGCGCGTTCACCTCGTCCAGCACTTCGGTCCCGCCGAGATCCAAGCGGTAGTACTGATGGGCTGCGGACGCGTTGTCTTCGAGGCGGTGACAACTGGTGCAACCCAACTCCCGCACCAGGTGCCGACCGCGGGCAAGTCGGCCGATCGGCGTGTCCCCGTACGGCACGCGGACCTTGTCGGTTACCAACGGATGCCGCCGCGACAGCACGAACGCAACCAGAGCGTCCGCCTGCGCGTCCGTCACGAAGAAGTTGGGCATCCGGAGCTTCGCGTACGGCCCTTCGATCCGCCCCCGATCCCAGATGCGTGGGTTGCGAACCTTGTGCCACGCAAACGCCCCGTGGTTGTGCAGAATCTGCTGTTCATGATTCTGATGGGCAAACCGATGCAGATGGTCGTCCTGCGGTCGGTACAGGTACTTGAACTCGTCGCCTCGTGCCTCCCGCTTACCGTCAAACGCCGGCCCGAAGTAGGCGAAGTCGATCATGGAGACCTTCTTCTCGGCCCAGTACGTCAGTTCCGGGCCCACGCGAGCCGAGCGATCGAACCCCGCGACCGAGTGGCAACCATAGCAGCCGTAATGGCTGATCAATCGTGAGCCGAGAAACATCAGCTTCCGCTCGGGAAGCGGCATCGCCGTGACTGCAGATCGGGCCGCATCTTCTCCGTACGCCTTCCCGAGCAGCGAGACGAGCATCTCGCTCATATCGCCCTGCCCATCCGCGAGAATCATCTCGGACACGGCCCGAGACCTCTGCCCCATCAGTTGCAGCAGGATCAGCTCGTCCACTCTCACCGGATCAGGCGTCGCGATGTTGCTGCGGTCGCGCCGGGCGTTGAACGCTTCGTTCGCATCGAGTGACGATAAGTAGTACGCCACATCAAGCGCCTCTTGGTCCGTCAGCCGCATCGAGGGCATCTTCGTGTAGCTCGAGTAGTGACGCGGATTCTTCACCCAGTCTGAAAGCCACGCAACCGCCTGCTCGTCCGTGTCAAACTTGGACCGAGTGCTGGAGAGTTCCGGGGCGAAGCGCGTGAAGATCGGCTGGTCGTCGATCGTGTCGCCCGCGAACATCGCGGTACCGTCCGACGCAAGGTGCTTGAGGCCGTACAAAACGCGATCGCGGTAACTCATCTCGTCGTACCGGGCCTTGGCCTCCTCGGAAGACAGTTCGTCGCGTTCCTCGAGATCATGCGTGATCCACCCTTCGCCGAGGGTCGGGTAGTGCTCGCGCAGGAATCCCAGTCGCTGGATCTCGCTCATCTTCTTGGCCACTTCGACCCCGTTGTCGGTGCCCGCACGCTCGATCGCCGATCCGACCCACTCGATCCGCTCCTCCGAATCCGTCGGAGAACGCCGGTGGGCGATAGTGGTGTGGCATGCCCGGCATCCCGTCGAATCGAACAGTACCCGCCCGCGCTCGACCGCAAGCACCCTGGCCTCCTCATTGCTCGGCACCAGACTCTTGGGCGGCGTATCCGGCGACCACGGTTTGGCGGCCGGATCCCGCGCCTCGAGGTGGTTCAGCCGGCTCGTCTCGAAGAGGTAGTGCACGATCGCGGCCACTTCGGTCTGGGTCCTTCCGACCGGATCGGGATCATCGCCGGCGGGCGTGTTGGGGCCGTTGTTCTCCTGCTGAAAGTAGTGCGGCATGTGGGTCGACGGCCGGTAGTGCTTGGGGAAGAGGATCCACTCGACCGCGAACGACTTCGTCGCCCTGGCCGCGAGGTTCGTCAGGTCGGGGCCCACCCGCCGTGAATCGGCCAACTCCTCGGCCAGATGGCAGCGGCTGCAGCCCAGCGACGTGAAGAGCTGCCGACCCTCGGCAACGGGGCGGCCCAGGTCCAGCGGCAGCGCCTCGAACGTCGTCAAGTCGCTTGTTTCGACGTGGCATTTCCGGCAACTCGCCGACGTGTGCTTCGTCGGAAGCATCGGCGTGTCCCAGTAGTGCTCGACGGTGTGGAAGTCGTAGCCGCCGTAGCCGGGTACGTACTTCCTCTCCCACTCGTGAAGCTGCTCGTGACTCCGGGCCGTGTGGGCGGCGAATACGAAGTCGGTCTCGTCACCATTGCCTTCGTGACAGACTGTGCAACCCATCGAACTCACCGGGTGGGGTGAGTCGGGCCCGACGAAGAGATCCAGTCGGGGATGGGCAAGCAGCGGACCCAGCGCCTCCGGATCGAGCCGGCCGATCCGGTGCGTATCGAGGTATTCGTTGATGGGGCCCAACACATAACGCAGCACCGCGTCGAGCCGCTCGGACTCGGACATGGCGGCCACGCGCGTCTCTGCCGCAGCCAGTGCGGCGTCCTCGTCCTCGGCTTCGGCGCCATCCGCCAGTCGAGCGGCCAGCCACGCTTCCTGGTCCTCCACCGGCAGTGCACTCCACGAGCCCACCGTCTCGTCATCGAGGTTCGTGTACCCCGCGAAAGTCACCGGTTCGGCACCTTCGCGTTCGAGGGCCTCGCTGACGGCCGGGATCGCGGCCTCGAACGTCTCGATCAACGATGTACGCGTGAACCGCTCCTGGCCAATCCCGACGTGGCACGTACCGCACCGGTCGACCGTATAGGATTGCAGGAAGTTGTACTCCGATCGGATCTCCGGCAGCACCACCTGCCGAACCTCCTCGCGCCCGAGCGTGCCCTTCGGGGCCGCGAAATCAAGCATGGGCGCGTTGATGATCGCCTTGGTAACCGTTGCGGTGAGCGCGTCGCGTTTCTTGGCCGCATCGCTGACCACCTTCGCCAGCCGGTCGGCCTCTTTGCTCGCATCCTCAACCGCCTGACGGATCTCCATCTCTCGCTTGTGCAGCGCGTCCTGGGCGTCGCTGTTCTTCTCCTGATCGGCCCTGACCTTGGCCAACCGCTCCTCGTTCCTCCGCAACTCGCTCAGGGCCTTTTGGGTTGCCTTCGCGTCGTCACCCAGCAGCGTCTTGGCCTTCTCATAGTCGTCCTCGAGAACCAGATGCTCGGAATCCAGGTCGGCGTGGGCCATGCGCAGCGGCTCGGCGGCCACCGAGAGCTTCTCGTACTCGGCACGGATCTGCTCGAGCTCACCCTGCCGCTCCCGCAAGGCCTCTTCGGCCTCCTGCACCCGCTGCCGCGCCGCTTCGCGCTTCGCCCGAGCCTCCTCCGTCTGCGTAGCGAGGTAGTCCATCTCGGCCACGGCGGCCTGAAGTCGCACGAACTCGCGCTGATGGTTGCGCCACGGCCGAGCGTAGTCGTCCCACACCGCCCACAACAGCGTCCCCACCAGAATCACCGCCGACACGGCGAAGATCAGGTTCAGCCTGCGCATGTTGTAGAAGTAGTCAGTCGGTATCGGCATCCCGTTATCCCGCGAACCAAGCCGTCCTCGGCCCGGACGCTCCGATCCGGTCGCGCGGCGCACCGCCCCGCCCGTCCCTACACATTGAAGAACCACTCCGGAATCGTCAGGAAGTACTTGCCATTGACCGCCCACCTGAAAACCATCTTCAGCGGGATCAGAGCCATGAACATCAGCAGCACCATCAGCACCGCGTATCGCGCACCGCCCAATTGCGCGTGGATCCGCCGGAACACCGTCTTCATCAGCACCACCGGCACGACCACGAAGTGCACGACCATGAACACCACCCCGGGCAGTTCGCGCAGCCACACCGCCGACGGCACGCGACTCCCGAGCAGCTTGACCCAGAAGAGCTCGGACAACTGCACGTTCACCAGCGCCGCCGGCTTGTGCGGATCCCAGAACTCGTAGGGCCCGAAGAAGTTCCAATTCGGGCCGCGCAGGAACGTGCCCAGCACGATCAGCACCACCCACAGAATCACGAACCCGAACAGAAACACGGAGATGGCGAACGGGCGCTCCTTGAACGTGTAGTACCCGTTGCCTTTGGGGTTCCGGTCGATGTACGGAATCGCGCACAGCCCGAAGATGATCAGCCCCGGCACGAGCACGCCGGCGATCCACGGGTCGAAGTAGACCAGCAACTCCTGCAGCCCGAGGAAGTACCACGGCGCCTTGGCCGGGTTCGGTGCGGTCTGCGGATTCGCCGGCTGCTCCAGCGGCGCCTCCAGCACGATGCTCCACACGGTCAGGACCGCTGTGCACAATATCAGGATGATCAACTCGACGTAGACAAGCTCGGGCCAGACCAGCACCTGATCCTCGGCCCCGGCCTCCCGCAACGGCTCTCCACGTTCGCGCCGCGCGTCGTTCAGCGCCGCCCGGCGCAGGGCCAGCCAGACGAAGAACCCGACCGACAGGATCATCAGCGTAATCGGTACGTTGTCCGCCTTGGCGATGATCAGGAAGAAATTGCGGTCGCGCATGGACAGCGCGTATCCCGCGACGAACACCAACCCAACGAGCCCTGCCACCACCGGCTTGGTCAGTTTCCGGTACCAAACCAGGAACACGACGAAACCCGCCGTGGTAATCCCCAGAAACGGCCCCGGCGCGCAAAGCGCGTTGACGACGCCCTTGATCGATTCAACTGTGGCAAGCACGTGCAGCATAGACCAACCAAGTCCAGAAGCGGCCAGCTCAGCCAATAGCCAACCGCCAACAGCTCTCCAACTCACAGCGGTCCACTGATGCCCCCATCCTTCCGAATCCGCCAGAAGTGCACCGCGATCAGGACCGAAGCCACCACCGGAATGAAGACGCAGTGCAGAACGTAGAACCGCAACAGCGCATTCGGGCCGATGAACGTACCCCCCAGCAACCCGAATCGCGCATCATCACCCGCATGCACGAGCGGGACGTCACCAATCATGAGGAACTGGGATCCGGGCCCCTCATGCCCGAAGAACGGCGTTGCCCTGGCCATGTTCGACCCGACCGTAATCGCCCACATCGCGAGCTGATCCCACGGCAGCAGATAGCCCGTGAAGCTGAGCAGCAGTGTGAGCGTGAGCAGCATGACGCCCACCGTCCAGTTGAACTCGCGCGGCGGCTTGTACGAGCCGGTCATGAACACGCGGAGCATGTGCAGCCAGATGGTGATCACCATCGCGTGCGCGCCCCAGCGGTGCATCTCGCGCATGAGTCCGAACGGCACGTGGGCCCGCAACCCCTGAATGTCGAAGTAGGCGTACTCGACCGTCGGGCGATAGTAGAACATCAGCAACACGCCCGTGACGACCTCAATGAGAAAGAGATAGAACGTGAGTATGCCCATGCCCCACGTGAACGACGGGCGGATCGCGCTCTTGCGTATGGCGACCGGGTGCACGTGCAGAAACACGTTGCTGAGCACCGCCAAGGCCCGGGTCCGCCGGTCTTTCGGGATGCCGTGTCGGAACACCGACCCCCAGACCTGCGAACCTCGCACGTAGTTACCCAGTCGAGAAAAGACACTCATCGGCCATACGCATGGATTGCAGATTGCGAACACCGCCGGCCGCCCGCGCTTCGCGTCCGTGGCGTCGTCATACACTTATGAACGCGTCGGGGTCGTCCCAGACCTCCGTCGCCATCGGCCCCATGGCCAGGAACTTCTTCGACCGATCCACCACGACCTGCCCATCAACGACACTGATGGCGAACCGCTCCAGCGGCCGGGGAGCCGGTCCCTCGAAGTTGACGCCCTCCTCCGTAAAACCCGAGCCGTGACACGGACACTTGAACTTGCGGTCGTTCTCCTGCCAGTTCGGAATACACCCGAGGTGCGTGCATATGATGCTCATCGCGACCAACCGATCCTCACTGCGATAGAGCCAGATCCCCTGGGGCTTGAAATCCTCGTTGACGGTTCCCGGAGCCAGCGTGGCGTACCGCTCAATCGGACCGACGCGAAGCGTGGGATCCGGCTCTTCCAGTACGTTCGGAAAGAAGAAGCGTCCGAGGTAGGTCAGCATCAGGACGCCGGTCGCCGCCACCGCAGCCCAGCCGACCGCCACTGCGCTGATGAAACCGCCGCGCGTGACTCTGGTCTTCATTCCAGACCGCGACGCCGCTACGGGCCGGGGCTGCCGGCAGTCACACTCGACACCCTGCCGTCCGCCGCGGGCATTCGCCGTCGCGAGCAGCGTCTGCATGGCCGAATCGCCGCCGGACTCGACCCCGGCCGCAACCGGGGCAGCCGCGGCCGCGCTCGCCACCGATGCCTTCACCTCGGCGGCCTCAACCTCGAGTCGAATAGCGTCGACCGGACACTCCCGCGCCGCAGCTTGGATCCTGTCGCTCAGCGACCGTGCGAAGTCCGCACTCTGTGCCGCAGGCAGGATCGTCACCTCGCCGTCGTGCACACGAAACACCTCGGGGCACGCGGTCTCGCACACATCACAGACGATGCACCCCTCGGCAATGGATACTCGGATCACAGCGTCCCTCGTCGCCATGTCAAACCTCATGCAGCGGGTTCACGCAGCCGGGCGGTCAATTCGCGGGCGGCCTGGCGAACCTGCAAATCCTCATCTTCCCGCAGGCAAGCGATCAAAGCGTTCAGTCGATCATCGTCGAGGCATGACGCAGATCGCATCGCCGCAATCAGGTACATCCGGACGGCAGTCGGAGCCGGCGGCCGCTCCCTCGAACCCTCGGCCGTCTCGTACTTGCCCCCGACACCTTCCCAAAACGACCGCTCGAGCATCGACGCCAGATGGATCGCAGCCTTCTCACTGCCCAGATGGCCAAGGGCCAACGCCGCGTTCCATTGCACCTCTCGGTCATCAGTCAAGGCTGCCGCCAACGCCGCCACCGCCTCGACGTCATTCGCACGGGCAACCTGACCGAGTACGTTGCACGCCACCATCCGAACCGCCTGGTCCGGATCGCCGACCAGACGCGTCAGATCGGGCACGACGCGATCAACCCCGTCGACGTGCCGTAGGTCCGCCAGCGCCTGAGCGGCGACCCGTCGGATCCCCGCACCCGAAGCTGACAACTGACCGGCCAGTACGTCGATGGCCCGAGCGTCGCCCAATCGACCCAACGCCATCATCAGGAACTGATGCGCTGCCCGGCCCTGTTCACCCAGGCCGGAAACGTCGGCCGTCGAGATCATGTTCGCCAGCCGCTCCGCCGCTTGCGCGCGATGCTCCGCCGACAACTCGGCATCCTCCCGCTCCAGACGCCGCGCCAACTCCTGAGCCGCCCGCCAGTATTCCTTGTCTTGGGACGCGAGCATGCCGAGGGCATTCCTCTCGCCCCCGCCTGCCTCCAGCGTGGTCAGCAGAGACTCAATGGATCGCCCACCGCCCGTCGCGATCCGGCCGAACCCGACCACCACCATCGCAACCGCCCCAACGAGCAGTATCGCGAGCAGCGGCGCGCCGAAGAACCGCCCGGCCGGAGACGGCGTCGTCGCCGGCGCAGACGTCGCGGGGGCCGACGAAGCCGTATCGTCAGGTGGCTCCGCTTTCGTGGTCTCAGGTTCACGCATCGCTATCGATGGTCGCACGTGGTTTCGGGATGACCATGCACCGTGGTCCCCTCCGCGCAGAGTACATCGTACATAGTATAACACGACGCCCGCGGGATGAGAACGCAGCCGCCGCGCGCCCTCGCATGTATCATCCGTTTCGGCGTTTCCCGGCGATTCAGTCCACCCGACCTCTCCGACCGGACCCGCGACGGCCTTTCTCGCCACATCCGGAACATGACGACGCACGTTCGCACCGGACTATCGAATACCTCGTCCGAGCCCTATAATCCTTCCGCGCCAGAACCGAGACAAACAGACAATCGGACACCCACATGCCGCTGCCCGTCGTAGCCATCGTCGGCCGACCCAACGTCGGCAAGAGTTCCCTGCTCAACGCCCTCGCGCGCCAGCGGGTCAGCATCGTCGACCCGACGCCCGGCGTCACGCGCGACCGGGTCAGCATCGTGTGCGAGGAGGACGACTGCTACTTCGAGTTGGTCGACACTGGCGGCTACGGGATTGACGACACCGATGACCTCACCAAGCAGGTCGAGGAACAGATCGCCCATGCGGTCGCGAAGGCCGCGTTGGTCCTGTTCGTCACCGACGTGCGGGCCGGGCTCACGTCGCTCGACCGCCAAGTGGCCACGATGCTCCGCCGCGCGCCGGTCGATATCCAACTTGTCGTCAACAAATGCGACACACGAGAGGTCGAGCCGGGTGCGGCCGACTTCCTACGGCTCGGCTTCGGCGACCCAATCTGTGTCTCCGCCGCCCACCGCCGCGGCCGGGAAGATCTCTTCGACTGCATTCGCGCCCACCTCGGCGACACCGGCGACGAGCCCCCGGCACCCCTCATGAAAGTGGCAGTGGTCGGCAAGCGCAACGCCGGCAAGAGCACTTTCATCAATGCCCTGGCCGGTGAGGGTCGTGTCATCGTCTCCGAAGTGCCGGGCACGACCCGAGATGCGGTTGACGTGACATTCGAGAAGGACGACCGAACGTTCGTGGCCATCGACACCGCCGGCGTCCGCAAGCGTTCCAAGGTCGCCGACAGCATCGAGTTCTACAGCCTCGCCCGCGCCGCCGCCTCGATCCGGCGGGCCGACGTGGTGGTGCTCATGATCGACGCGGCCGTACCCGTCGGCCAGGTCGACAAGCGCCTCGCCCGCTTCATCGCCGACGAGTTCAAACCGTGCATCCTGGCCATCAACAAGTGGGATCTCGCCCGCGGCCGGGCCGGCGTCGAGGACTACCGCGAGTACATGGACAAGATCCTGCCCGAGCTCAACTACGCCCCGCTCTCGTTCGTCACCGCGTCCGAGGGCCGCAACGTCGCCGGCACCATCGATCTGGCCAGCAATCTCTTCAAGCAGTCGCAGACCCGCATCGGCACGGGCCGGCTCAACCAGGCGGTCGCCGACGCTCTTTCGGAGCGCGGGCCCCGGTACCAGCGCGGCAAGAAGCACCCGAAGGTCTACTACGCCACGCAGGTCGGCAGCGCCCCGCCCACGCTCCTGCTCTTCGTGAACGACCCGCGGCTGCTGACGACGAACTTCCGACGCTTTCTGCTCAATCGGCTGCGCGAGCTATTGCCATTCGCTGAGGTTCCGATACGATTATTGATGAGGCCCCGGCGGGCGGCGGGCTGATGTGACGACATGAGTATCGATTTTCATTGTGACCACTGCGGTAAAC
>CAYMME010000267.1:0-12699 GCA_964391465.1 uncultured Planctomycetales bacterium | reverse complement strand
GGCGCCGCGGTCGCGGCGACGACTGTTGTGTCCTGACTCGGTCCGCGCTCAACATGGTCGAGTCCTCCACTCCCCTGTGGGCAACGTCGTCCGCGCGTCCGGCATTGCTCACGCCGCCGGCATCCTCTACAATGCTTCGCAGCAGTTCAAGCCCGACGCGCGGCTCATCGGCGGAGGACTGTTCAGGGAAGTCCTCTGCTCCTCCAGAAGGAGACCCGCCATGTGCTGCGGCCACCACAATAGACGTGAGTTTCTCGGTGTTGCGACCGGCGTTGCCGCCGGTCTGGGCCTGACCGGGCCGATGGCCGCGGTTGGTGCGGTCGGTGCGGGCGACGGTTGGGACCCGGACCGCGCGTTCGACGTTGTCGGCAAACCGCTGCGCATCAAACCCATTCTCATGTACAACATCTCGCGTCCGCGGAAGATGACGTCCTGGAAGGGTTGGGGCAGCGTGCGGAGCGACCAGGCCGCGGATCAAGAGGTCAAGCTAATCACGAAGGAGCTGAGCGCGCTGGCCAAGAAGGCGAGCTTCCCGCTCGAGGTGCTCCCGGTCACGAAGGTCAAGTCAGCAGAGCAGGCCGCGCAGGCGGCGAAGGGCGACCACGATGCCGTCGTCGTTTACCCGGCCACGGGCTCCGGCACGATGCTGCGGGCCTGCATCCCGTCGGACAAGAACGCCATCATCTTCGTCCGGCACCGCTCGGGACCGGTGTACTACTGGTACGAAGCGCTCAGCACGAGGTACCTGAAGAAGAACACGGTGGACGGCGACGTCGCCCAGCCGGGCACGGCCAACGTCACGGTGGACGATGTCGTCGTCGACGACATGGAGGAAATGCTCTGGCGGCTTCGCGGCCTCTATGGGGTCCGGAACATGGTCGGCTGTCGGATCGTCGCCCTCGGCGGACCCGCAGGCAAGTACGCCGGGGAGGCCCCGCAAGTCGCCCGCGAGCGGTTCGGCCTCGACATCGTCGATGTGAGCTACGATGAGCTCGGCAAGCGCATCAAGTCGGCGATGGCCGACGCCAAGTTGATGGCCCAAGCTCGGCAGTGGACCGAGAAGTTCCTCTCCATGCCGAACACGAAGCTCAACACCGAAAAGAACTTCGTGGTGAATTGCTTCGTGCTGTACGACATCTTCAAGCAGTTCATGCGCGAGGCCAACGCACCGGCTTTCACCATCAAGGGATGCATGAGCACCGTCCTGCCGATGTCCCAAACCACTGCGTGTCTGACGCTCGGCCTGATGAATGACGAGGGACTGCTCGCGTTTTGCGAATCCGACTTCGTGATCATCCCGGCCGGGATCCTGGCTCGCTTCGTCTCCGGCAACCCGGCGTTCCTGCACAACTCGACGTTCCCGCATGCGGGGATGGTCACCTGTGCCCACTGCACCGGGCCGCGGCGCATGAACGCCGACCGCTACGAGCCGGTCGAGATCACGACACACTACGAGTCCGAGTACGGGGCCGCGCCGAAGGTGGAGATGCCCAAGGGCCAGATGGTCACGTTCATCGACCCCGAGTACGCGACCTGCCGCTGGCTCGGGTTCACGGGCACGGTCGAAGACAATCCGTACTACGAGATCTGTCGCTCCCAGCAGGACGTGCGCATTCACGGGAAATGGCAAAAGCTCATGAACGAAGCCCGTGACTCGCACTGGATCATGATCTACGGCGATCATCTGAATGCGGTCGGATACGCCGCACGGAAGCTCGGCGTCGACTGGGAAACCATCACCGAAGCGTAGGGCAGCCGCGTTGGCAGGCCACGCCCGCATGTGGCCGTTACGCCAAACGCCAAGTCTGAAGGGTTTGAGGTGGGGCCACCGTGCGCGCCGCGCGCGGCGGACCCCACGGACGTTCGCAATGTGCATTCCGCGGTCCCCAATCAGTCGGACCCACTCGCTTGCGCTCGGGGCTCGGATTCGGATCTGACCACCATCGGCACACCCTATTCCCCTGTGCGAGCCTGGTGGTATAGTGACGTCGGCCGCGCGCAGGCGGAGCGGCTAATCGTTGCATCATCGATCTGTTTCCTTGTTTGACACGAGTGCTGCCATGTCGCATGAACGGTTCAGAGAGTCCGTGAGAACGGTCGTCCTTGCGGCGACCCTTTCGCTCATACCTTCCGCGCTTGCGCCGACCGAGACCCGAGGGCAGGATGCCCGCACGGCCACCGGGGCTCCCGCCGCCGCGTTGCGAGACCGTCTCGATAATGCCCTTGACCGGTGGTGCCGTTGGCTGTCCGGCTATCTGTACCAGGTTCCCGGCACCGATTTGTACACGCTCAATCCGACGCTCGGCACGGGCGCACTCCCGTACCGCGACATCGCGGGCAACCAGTTCGCCGCGGCTGCGGCCGGTTACTGGCTGCAACGAGCGAAACCCGACGAGCAAACCGCCCGCCCCTTGCGCGGCCTGATCAAGCTGGCCCTCGGTACGCACCTGGCCGTCAAGACCATCGACCGACCCGACATCCAGACCTGGGGCGCGGGGCGCTCCGGCGCCGACAATTGGCATGCCTCGATGTTTGCGGCCGTGGCCGGCATGCTCATGCTCGACGCGTTGCCGAACGAGCAACGTGAGCAGTTGCGGGCGATCCTCGCCTGGGAGGCCGACAAGCACGTCGAGTACGGGATCAGCAAGAAGTATCGGTCGCTTCCGGGTCGATCGCCCGAAGGCTCGGTCGGCGAGTCCAACGCCTGGACCGCGGCCCTGGTGCAGATGGCACGCGTCGCCCACCCCGATTCGCCGCGCCAGGACGCCTGGCGACAGACCGCGATCGACTACTCGCTAAATGCGATCTGCGTGCCCGACGACATCACCGCGGACCGCGTCGTTGCCGGAAAGCCGCTCAAGGCTCGTGTCAAGGCTGCGAACTTCGAGCCCGGCGGCATTCAAGAACACCACGGCTTCTACCATCCGGGCTACGTGGGTTGGACGCTGGCGTACATGGCCCACGCACACCTGCTGGACGAGATGCTGCCCGAGTCACAACGCAACCCGGACGTGTATCTGAACAACTGGAAGTTCGTCCTCGACCGCCTCAAGCAGGGGACCTTCGCGAACGGGCGGTTCATCTACTGTGCCGGGGCCGACTGGCACTGCTATGGCTACGGCAACACGCAGTTCCTGCCCGGCGCCGTCTTCGCCGCCGCCCACTACCGGGACCCGGACGCGATGCGCTTGGCCGAGCAGTGGCTCTCGCTCATCGAGCAGCAGCAGAAGCTCGCCGACGGCAGCGTCCAGGCGTCGCGGCTGAAGACACTGCAGCGTCTCGCCTTGAACGACTTCGCATGGTACGAGGGCATCGAAGGATGCTGCATCGCCCAGGCCCTGTGGGTGCTCGACCACGTCGACACCGCCGCCATCCCGCCCGCGTCGACGCAAGAGGACTTTCACTCCCGCAACGTCGGCACGTATCACGAACCCAACGCCCGGCTCGTCTGGCACCGCGACCGGCATCGGTGGGCCTCGTTCTGCTGGCGTTCCGCGCACCGAGAATGGCAAGCGGTGGTGCAACCGGTGCGGCTGCCGCACTTGCTCAAGTTCAACAGCAACTCGCTGGGCATCTTCGACTTCGCGGGAACCGACCGCCAGGCCAAACTGCAGTTCTTCGAGATGGGGACGTTCGATGAGGGTGGGATCTGGTCACTCGGTTCGATAGATCGCCTGTCCAAGCGGACGATCACGAAGCGGGCGTTCCCCCTCGTGCGCCAGCATCAGGCCCTCATCGCGCTGCCCGACGGTCCGTCGATCCTGATCGATCAGTGCCAGGCCCTCGACCAACTCTGGCTGCGGCGAACCGGCGGTCTCGGCCTGCGGCTGGCCGCGGACGTCTTCAACGACAACCGTGTCAACCTCGCAATCAAGGGCACCCCGCGTTCCATCGGCCCGCACCCGGAGCGCGACACGTGGCACGACCTCGGCGCGCGGTCGGTCACCATCGAGAAGCTGCTGGCGATTCACGCCATCGCCGGTGAAGGCTCCTTCCACTTGCTCCAGAAGCGAAGGCGCTCGCCCGACCAATCCGAGATGCTGTACACGGGCGACCGGGTCGGGGCGGAGGAATCGCTACTGGCTCACGAGCTCTACTTCGGTCCGCCAGCCTACGATCGGATCCGCGTCGTCTCCCCCGACGCCTGGTTCCGCAACATGATCCTCGCCATTTACTGCGATCCCGAGCGCACGCCCGCGAAGACGAACGCAACCGTTACCGGCCAGCATCCGTGCTTCGCCATCCACCTGCCCGACGAGCGATGCACGGTCGCAGTCAACTTCGCCGACACCAAGCAGGAGACCGATTCACCGACCGGTCGCATCGCGGTCGAACCGAAAAGCGTCACCGTTCGACGCTAGCAACCGCAGTCGAGGAGCAGGGTCCGATGCCAAACACGACGTCGATCATCCCTCATCAGGGTCATCGTGCTGTTCCGTCGCTCCCGCTGCTGATCGTTCTGGGTTCGGTTTGCTCGCGAGGCGTCGCGGCTTCGCCAGACGCCTTCCATTGGGGTGTGAACGGGCACCCGAACGTTCAGGAGGGATACCGCCAGGTGCCCGAGGCGACGCAGCTTGATCTCGTGGCGCAGCTCGGCGCGCGATGGTACCGATGCGACTGGGATCAGGGTCGTTTCGAGGAGGATCCCGCACCGTTTGATGCGCTGGTTGACGAGGCCGCCAAGCGCGGGATTCGCATCCTGCCGATCATCTTCCCGTCGGTGAGTTGCCGCAGTGGCGCACCGCCCGAGCAGATCCGGCAGGCGTCGCGTGCGTTTGCCAAGGCCATCGTCCAGCGTTACCGCGGCCGAATCACGCACTGGGAGTTGGACAACGAAGTCGACAACATCACCATGATTCGCAAGGGTGAGACGCGCCGCACCGGCGAACTGTGGGAATGGGGCGACCCCAACGGCGACAAGCCCGAGCACTTCGAGGAGACGCGCTACCAGAAGGCGAAGGCGGAGTTCCTCGGCCTCCACGAAGGCGTGAAGGCGGCCGACCCGAGCGCGGTCACGATCATCGACGCTGCGGGGTGGCTGCACTACGGCTTCTTCGAGCGACTCATCAGGGAAGACCGCGTGCCGTTCGACGTGCTGGGCTGGCACTGGTACTCCGAGATGGGCGACATGACCAAGGTGCGCGGGAGCTTCAATCTCATCGAGCACCTCAAGGGCTACGGCAAGCCGATCTGGATCACCGAGATCAACCGGCGAGGAGGAAGCCTGGGCGGGAAAGAGCAGGATCAGGCAACGTATCTGCGCAACGTGGCCCGTCAGGTCCGGGACTTGCTCGGTGTCGACGCGTTCTTTGCGTACGAACTACTCGACGAACCCTACTTCGGCGCCGACAACCCGGAGTCACACTACGGCCTGGTCGAGATCGTCAAAGGTCTTGATGACCGGTGGCGCGTGAGCCGGCAGAAGCCAAGCTACCACGCACTCGCCGCCGTGATTCCTGCAGGCCGGGTGCCCGAAAGCCGACCCGCCCGCGAGAAGTGCCCGCGTTTCGGTGAGCTGCCCGAGCCCGTGCGGTTCCGACACAGCGCACCCGCCTCGCGACCGGCTGCCGATGTCGCCCGGAATCCATTCGGCACGCAGACGACATCACTCATCGAGGGGCACGAGGCAAGTCGGTAGCCGGAGTATTTGAACGACGTTGCCGACGCCGGTTTTGGCTGGGTCAAGGACTACATCGCTGCGGGCAACATCGCTGAGGGCGAGGACTGGAAGAAGAAGTGGGCAGAGTTCCCGGATCGCTATGACGTGTTTCTGCGCACAGCGCGGGAGCTGGGGCTCAGAGTAATGCTACGCCTGGACTACCCACGCTGGCACGGGGGCGAGCCGACGACGCCGGAAGCGCAGAAGGCAGTCGCTCACTATTACCGTCAGCTCGTCCGGCGCTACAAGCAGTGGGTCAAGGACTGGGAGATCGACAACGAGCCGAACATCGGCAACGAGAAGCCCCGGGTTGTGCCCGAGCACTACGTGGCCATCGTCAAGATCGCGGCTGCGGCCATACGTGCCGAAGACCCCGAGGCAAAGGTCTACGCACCGGCCTCGGCCATGCTCCAGTGTCTCCATGACTATCCCTACCCCTACATCCCCCGGCTGCTCGACCACGGACTGCTGGATCACATCGACGTGTTCTCGTACCACCCCTACCGTCAGCCGTATCAGCGGGTGAACATTCCCGAACATGCCTCCGAGTATCACCCGTGGCAGGTGTGGGGCAGCTACCGGCGGCAGATCGACGATCTGCGAGGACGGCTGCGGGCCAAGGCCGGCAAGGAGATACCCCTTGCGGCCACCGAGGTCGGCTACCCGACGCACGCAAATCGCGAAACGAAGGTCCGCGAGATCAGCTTCACGACGCAGGCCAAGTACGAGCAGCGGCTGATGATCGCGGACTTCGCGCTCGGCGTACGGCCAAGAGTTCAGTTCGTCTTCAAACGCCCGTGGAGCGATCCCTACGAGCGCGAGCACCAGTTCAACCTGGTGAACGCGGACAACAGCAAGCGCCCCGCCTACCATGCCGTCCGCAATGTCTGCGCCCTGTTCGACAACACGCTTGCGCTGGCTGTCGCCGAGGTGGCCCACGACGCGCCGCCGGAGACGAACGTGCAGCTTCATGCGTTCACGCGGGCGGGTTCCAGGGGCGAGGAGTTGTTGATTGCTCTGTGGGCGGGCGTTCCTGCGGATGACAACCGGTATTGTGTCGGCACGTGCGCCCTGACCATCGGCAGCACACGATTCAGATGTCCCGTTGCCCTTGACCTGCTGCTGCCGACCCCGGGCGGAGCCCTCGAACTCCCGTACGAAGTCTCGAACGACCGCGTGATCGTTCGAGACGTGCCGCTGCACGACTCGCCGGTGATCGTCCGGCTGTTCGCAATACCATCGTGAGCGCGTATCATTCGGGCATGGCAGCCGGCTCCATCGCACATTGAGGACACCTATGAATCCAGGCTGGGGCTCCTTGCTGGCAATGCTCGGCGGCGTCTTGATGGGCAGCTTCAGCTTGCCCATGAAGAAGACGGCCAAGTGGGCGTGGGAGAACACGTGGCTCGTCTGGGCCGTCGTCGCGCTGGTGATCGTGCCGTGGGCCATCGCCCTGTTCACCGTTCCGGATCTGCTGGGGGTTTACGCGCGCACCGGAGCGCCGACGCTGGCGATGGTGTTCCTGTTCGGTGTCGGCTGGGGGCTCGGGGCCGTCACCTTCGGACAGAGCATCTCCATCCTGGGCATGAGCCTGGCGTTCGCGATCAGCATCGGGCTGACGCTGGCTCTGGGGTCGCTCGTTCCGATGGCAACGGACCCGAGCGTGTTCACGAAGCCGCGTGGGATCATCGTGACGCTCGGCATTGCCCTCATGATCGTCGGCGTCTGTATCAGCGCTCTGGCCGGAAGTCGCAAAGACAAGCAGATCAGAAGCGCCGCAGGACAGGACCGGGCGGAGCCTGCGCCGGCGAGGGGCGAGACCTCAGCGGGACCTTTCGTGAAAGGGCTCTTGCTCTGCGTTCTCTCGGGGATCTTCAACCCCATGATCAACTTCGCCTTCAATTTCGCGGAGCGGATCAAGGAGGAAGCGACGGCGGCCGGCGCGTCGGACGGCGGTGCGTCGGACGCGATCTGGGCCTTCACGCTGCTGGGCGGATTCGCTACCAATATCGTGTACTGCTCGATTCTGCTGACCAGAAACGGCACGTGGCCCGGCTATCGCCGCGAAGGGACCGCCGGTCATTGGTTCCTCGCGGCGTTGATGGGTGTGACCTGGCTGCTGTCGGTGACTATCTACGGCAGGGCGGCCACGATGATGGGAGAACTCGGAGGCTCAGCGGGCTGGGCCATCACCATGGGTTGCTGCATTGCGGCCTCGAACGTCTGGGGCATCGTGACCGGAGAGTGGCGGGCGGGCAGGGGAAAGCCGCTGAACACGATGTACGCCGGCCTGGCCGTCATTCTCGTGGCCATCGCCGTGATCGGGTTCGGCAATGCGCTGGCAAGTTAGTGTAGCGCTTTGGGGCTGGCGCAGCGTATCCAATCCGAACCGCGACCGTGAGGGAGCGGCCGCGGGGACAGAAGCGTTGCCGCTCCCTCACGGTCGCGGTTCGGAGAAGATGCCGCGTGCCCGAGGCACAGCAGTCTGGAGAACCGAGATGCCGGCTTCCACATCCAACAAGGGAGCGTATTCGGGTACGTTTCACCTCGCCGCCGAAGACTGGAAACGCACATGACAACCCCACTGAAATCCGTCCTGTTCCTTCCGCTCATGGTTGTGCAGCAAGCCGTCGCAATCACCGTGACGCCCGACGAGCTGCACGAAGCCCGTCGCTGGGCGGCTGCCAAGTTCGAGGGAACGCAGCAGGCGGAGGCTCCCGAGGCCGGGCTGATCGTCCTGGCCAACAACGACCCTGTGCAGAAGAACGCCCGCGCGGGCAGACCGATGAAGATCGTCGACCGGCAGTACACCCGCGGGCTGTACTGTCACGCGGTCAGCAAGGTTGTCGTGCGCCTCTCGGGCCCGGGCAAGACGTTCACCGCCATTGCCGGCGTGGACAGCAACCGGCAGACCGCTCTCGGGCGGGGCAGCGTCGTGTTCTCCGTGAGGGTCAACGACAAGTCGGCCTTCCGCAGCGGTGTGATGCACGAAGGGATGGCCGGCGTGCCGGTGAGCGTCGACCTCGGCGGGGCAACGGAGTTCATTCTCGAGGTGGGCGACGCCGGGGACGGGATCGGCTGCGATCAGGCGGACTGGGCCGACGCCCGCGTGACGCTTGCCGACGGCAGCGTCGTGTGGCTCGGTGACCTGCCGCTGCTGGGACAGCGGCGCGAGGCGTACACGACGGAGCCGCCCTTCTCCTTCACGTACGGCGGTCGGCCGTTCGCGGAACAGGTCAAGACCTGGGATTCGAAGCGTTCGGTGCGGAAGCTTGACGACCAACGTTCCGAGCACACGCTCGTGTACATCGACGACAAGACCGGCTTGGTCGTCCGCTGCGTGGCCATCGAGTATCACGATTTCCCTGCCGTCGAGTGGACGCTCCACTTCAAGAACACCGGTCCGGAGAACACGCCGGTCCTGACCGACATCCAGCCTTTGGACGCGCGGTTCGAGCGCAACGCCGGGGGCGAGTTCGTGCTGCACCACCAGACCGGGAGCATCTGCGCAGCAAGCGACTACGAGCCGCACGAGACGACGCTGAAGCCGAAGGCGGTCAAGCGGATCACTACGTCCGGCGGTCGCCCAACCAACAGCGACCTGCCCTACTTCAACATCGCCTGGCCCGGCGAGGGCGTGATCGCGGTCATCGGCTGGCCGGGGCAATGGGCGGCGCAGTTCGAGCGCGACGAAGCCACCGGCCTGCGGGTCCGCGGCGGCCAGGAGTTGACCCACTTCAAGCTGCATCCGGGCGAGGAGGTGCGCAGCCCGCTGATCGTGCTTCAGTTCTACAAAGGCGACCGCATCCGGGCTCAGAACGTCTGGCGGCGCTGGATGCTTGCTCACAACCTGCCGCGGCCCGGCGGCAAGCTTCCCGGCGTGCAGATGGCCGCGTGCAGCTCGCACCAGTACGGCGAGATGATCAACGCCAACAAGGCCAACCAGATCATGTTCGTCGACCGGTACCTCGAGGAGCGGCTCGAACTCGACTACTGGTGGATGGACGCCGGGTGGTACATCAACAAGACGGGGTGGCCGAACACGGGCACGTGGGAGGTCGACACCAAGCGCTTCCCCGGCGGGCTCCGGGCCATCACCGACCATGCCCACGCCAAGGGCGTCAAGTCACTCGTCTGGTTCGAGCCGGAGCGGGTCACGCCCGGCACGTGGCTGTACGACAAGCGCCCTGAATGGCTGCTCGGCCGCGACGGCGGTCAGAAGCTGCTGAACCTCGGGGACCCCGAGGCCCGCACGTGGTTGACCGAGCACGTCGACCGTCTGCTGAACGAGCAGGGCATCGACCTGTACCGGCAGGACTTCAACATCGACCCACTCGCGTACTGGCGATCGAACGACGCGTCCGACCGCCAGGGCATCACCGAGATCCGCCACGTCACGAGTTACCTGGCCTACTGGGACGAGTTGCGCCGCCGCCACCCGGACATGCTGATCGACTCCTGCGCCAGCGGCGGTCGGCGGAATGATCTCGAAACGCTGCGCCGGGCCGTGCCCTTGCTGCGCAGCGACTACATCATCGAGCCGGTCGGCAACCAGTGCCACACGTACGGCATCGCGTTCTGGATGCCGTTCTACGGAACCGGCTCTGGGGCCGTCGACACCTACGCACTGCGCAGTGTGTTGTGCCCGCACTTCATCGCCTGCTTCGACATGCGTCGCAAGGATCTCGACTTCGATCTCATCCGTCGCGTGCTCGGGCAATGGCGAGAGTACGGGGAGTACTACTTCGGCGACTACTATCCGCTGACGCCGTACAGCCTGGAGAACAACGTGTGGATGGCCTGGCAGTTCGACCGGCCGGACCTCGGCGGGGGCGTGATCCAGGCCTTCCGCCGCACCGACAGCATCTACGAGTCGGCCCGCCTGCCGCTGCGAGGTCTGGATCGCAAGGCGCGCTACAAGCTGACCAACCTCGACGCCCCGGAGCCGGCCGAACGGACGGGCAGCCAACTGATCGACGAGGGTATCCTGGTCACCCTCAAGAGTCGCCCCGATTCCGCGGTCATCCTGTACAAGCGCGTTGCCGCTCCCACACGTCGACGTGATCAGTGACAAGCGAGACCGGCGATTCCTTCGTGAACCGCGGCGGTCAGATTCCCCAACGCGCAGCGAGGAATGTGCAACGAACGTGAGGCGAACAACACAGCCTCCGTAACCGCGAAGAACAACCCCGTAGGGGTCCAGGGTGGTTAGCCCAGGGCGCAAGCCCTGGGTCTACGTGCGCAAACGCGGTCCAGCCCCGCAGGGGCGACGCTCTGTGTCAGACATCCGCGTTTGTGGTTGCGTGACGCGCGATCGTGCCGCCATCTTTGCAGAAGCGCCGCCCTTTCAGGGCTCGGGGCGGAATGTGTTGCGGAATCCCCAGGGCTTGCGCCCTGGGCTAACCATCCGTCGCCCCGATGGGGCTGGCGTGCGCCACAGGCACCGACGTCGCGAGGCGCGGCGCGAATGGTCCATGAATCGCACTCGCAGAGAGAACGGCGAGACGCTCGCTTCATGCCGTTCTGGTCTGACGGCGCTATGGCGCCATGACGTGATTCGGTTTCACTCGAGCGGCAACAGCACGATTCCGTCGCGGCGTTCTTTCACGCGGAAACGGGCGACGTAGATGCGATTCGGCGCGCGGCCCGAGGAGCAGTACGAGACGAGAATCGACTCGTCGTCGAGCTTCATGCCGCCGGGATAGCCGTAGCAGGAGGGATCGAGCGTGATGGGCTTGCTCCATTTCGTTCCGCCGTTCGTTCCGAGGAACACGCGCAGGTTGCCGAGCGTCGCTACGCAAACGACCGTATCGTCCGGCAGCACGAAGAGACGCGGCGCCTTGAAGCGGCCCTTATCGACGATGTGGCCGGATTCGATCCAGGTCGCGCCCTCGTCGTCGGAGAAGAAGAGTCCCCCGTCCGGGCGGCAGAGCATCACGAGTCGTCCCTTGCTGAGTCTCGCGATCGCCGGCTCGTCGACGAGCTTGCCGTCTCGGCGAATGGTCGAGATGGTCCGCCAGGTCTTGCCGCTGTCGTCGGACCGGTGAATCACCCCGTACTCCGGGTCCTGCACGGTGTCCTTGGCGTAGGTCGGCCAGAGGATCCCGCCGTCCGGCAGTTGGATGGGTTGGGCGTGGCTTCGCTCGTAGAACCGCCCGGGGCTCTCGAGCCACACGGGCTTGCTCCACGTCCGGCCGTTGTCGGCCGAACGGACGACGCACTGTTGCGTGTTCAAACCGCCCAGGTCGTTCTTGAACTGCGGTGGGGCCTCGGCGAAGCCGTACCAGGACGCCTGCACGTTGATGAAACAGAGCAACGTGCCGTCCTTGCACCGCAGCAGTCCGTACGCTCCGTCATCGAGCGGCAGGTCGACTACGGTTCGCGGCTTGGTCCAGGTCCTACCCCCGTCGCGCGACAGCGTCATCATCGACCGGCCGCCCGTGGGGGCCGGGTAGTCCAGCGGCCAGCCTTCCGCCAGCCACCTCCTTCGCGTCTCTTCCTCGATCAGCCGGGGTTCGGCGAACGAGACATGGTAGTACCCGGCGCTATGAACGAGCATCAACGCACCGTCGGCGAGCCGCTGGATGTTCCCCGCCCAGCAGAACGCCCCGCGCCCCGGAAACGGGTCCGGGCGGTTCACATCCGAACCGGTCACCGCAACGCGGGCCTTCTCGATCGTGAGCGCCTCACCCGCCGGTGCGGTCTGCATGGAGACCAGGAAGCCAATTGCCGGCGCCCACAGTACACACCGGCGCCAACCGTAAGCGCGCTGCATCTTCTTCATTCGTGCTCTCCGGTACGCTCATCACCGTGATCGATTTGCGTGCTGGACGCAACCTATTCCCGTCTTGTTGATTCATCGCGGATGAGGAGGGGCGACATGCGACTGCGGGCCGTGCGGAACAGCGAAGTGCCGGCCCCGAAGGGGCCTGCGATCGTAGCCAGGGGTGGAGCGAAGCGGAACCCATGGATACGAGCCGCAAATCCCAGGCCGCCCCGGCAGGGGCGGACGCGCGCCGACTATGCGTTCGTCCGCCCCT
>CAYMME010000266.1:0-12702 GCA_964391465.1 uncultured Planctomycetales bacterium | reverse complement strand
GCAAACGCCTGCTAGAACAACAACATGCAGCTTAGCTTAATGGCATTCGGGCCAGTGCCTCAAGTTCCAGCCCTCGCTTGCTTCCGGGCTCGGCAACACCGTCGAGCAGTTGCTGAACGCGGCCGGGCTTGACGCGTCGTCGCTCGGTACCGGCCAGGGCGGCGTCGGCGCCGGCGGCGGGTACAGTGCCCGGAGCACGACGCTTCAGAACGTCGGTCTGTACGGAAGTCTGCCCACACTGCTGGGGGCGGAAATGCGGGGGCGGTCAACCGGGTACGGGCCCGCGGGTGGCCGCGGCAAGGGTGGTGATGCCGACGACCCCGGCGCCGACCCGAACCTGGTGACGCCGCTCGGGCAACTTCGTGCGTCCGGCGCCTCCGCCGAAGCGGCGCCGACGCGATACCGCCGCCGGGTGGCCGATTACTTCCAGCGTCTCGTCGACGACAGCCGAGCACCGTGAGCCCCGAAGAACCGGATTGAATCGGAGATCGTGCCATGGTCCGAAGCAACAGATTTGACCGCCGCAATCGAGCCGGCCCTTTCGTGATCCTCGCCGCGTGTCTGGCCATCGGGGCCGGCGCGTCCGAGCGATCAAAGGACGCGGACCGAGCGGCCGCCGGACGCAAAACCACCGACCCGAAGCAAGTGGGCGGCGAACCCGAGAGCATCGTCCAGGTCGCCAACCTCGTCTACGCCGGCACCAAAAGCAGCAAGTGCTTCTCCGACCACTTCCTCGTCAAGGCCGAGAAGGAGTCGGCCATCTCCACTAGTCGCCGCTTTCATGCGGTCAAGCTCGCGTCCGAAGAGCTGTTCGCGTTTCCACTCGTGATCATGACCGGGGAGGGCGACTTCCGACTCACGGACGCCGAACGGGAGAATCTTCGCAAGTTCGTCAACCGCGGAGGCTTCCTTCTCGCGTCGGCCGGCTGCTCGTCGGCGGAATGGGATCGTGCGTTCCGACGCGAGATGGCCGCAATCTTCCCGGATCACCCGCTCAGCGAAATCTCGATGGACCATCCCGTGTTCCACACCGTGTACGAGATCACCGAGCTGCGAGCCAAGAAGGGCAAGCCTCGCCCCCTTCTGGGGGTCTCCGTGGACGGCCACCTCGGCGTGCTCTACTCCCCGGATGGGCTCAACGACACGGGCCACACGCAGGGCTGCTGCTGTTGCGGTGGGAACGAGATCAAGAATGCCGTCTCGATCAACGTCAACATCCTTGCCTATGCGTTGATCTACTGACGAGCGGTGCAGGAAAGGGATTCAGCCCGTTGCGAATCGACGGTTCCACGATTCCATCGTTCCTCGCAGGTCGTTCGCGGTCCGGACCGATCGTGATGACGTTGGCGCTGGGTGCCGCCGGGTGCGGGGACGGGCAACGGACGCCGGCCGGACCAGCGTTCTCACTCGTTGTCAGCGGCGATACCCACGGTTGGATCACGCCGTGCGGGTGCGCGGCGAATCAGTCGGGCGGTCTGCTGCGGCGCGGGACCTATGTGGAAGAGCTGAAGAACCGGGGACGCGTACTCGTGGCGGACGCCGGCGGCGCCCCGGCCGGCACATCCGACTACGAGCGGGTCAAGTTCGAGGCCATTCTGTCCGGCGAGACGCTCCTGGGCACCGTCGCCCACAACCTCGGCGGCCGCGAGATCGCTCTCGGCGCCGACTATCTCCGCAGCGTCGGGCAACGCCTCTCGGTTCCTTTCGTGTCGGTCAATGCTCGTGGTGCCGACGGTCGGTCGGTGGCCCCGCCCTGGCGCATCGTCGGCGTCGACGGGCGTCGCGTGGCGTTCGCCGGAGTCGTCTCTCCGCAATTCGCAAGCAACAGCGACTGCACGATCGAAGATCCCCGTGACGCCCTGCTCGCGCATCTGGCCGCGCACGCCGACGACTACGACGCCCTCGTCGTCCTCGCGTACCTTCCCGAGGACGAACTGATCGCCTTTGCCCAACAGATGCCCGAGGCCGACGCTGTGATCGGCGGACCGACCGGTCAGCCTGTCGCTCCGCGTCGAACCGGCCCTACGTTGCTCGCCTCCGCGACCAACAAGGGCAAGTTCCTGGTGAGTCTGGAAGCTGCGCCGGCCCGCGACGCCTTCGAATGGTCCGCCCAGATCGTCGAGATGCACGCGAAACTCGCCGACAGTCCGACCCAGCGCGAGAACCTCCAGCGATACCGTACGACGTTGGCCGAACGTGACTTCGACGCAACCACCACGGGACTGGCGCCGCCGCTTTCGGTCAGCACGCCGCAGACCTACCGGCTCGGCGGCACGCACGCTTGCCGCGAATGCCACGCCGAAGACTGCGTCAGTTGGGACGCGACCACACACGCCCGGAGTTGGGAAACGCTCGAGACGCGCGGTGCCCACGTGGACCCGTATTGCCAGCAGTGCCACACCACAGGCTACGGCCTGCCGGGCGGGTTTCGATCAGTCGCCGGCACGCCCGCCCGCACTGCGGTCGGATGCGAATCCTGCCACGGCCCGTCCGCACCGCACGCGAAGGATCCGAACGTTCACACGCCCTTCGCCGCCGCGGATCAGTGTGTGCGCTGCCACGATGCCGAGAACAGCCCCGAGTTTGCCTACGAAACCTACTGGCCGCAGATTGAGCACGGCAAGAAGGCGGTCGTGCCCAAAGCCCGCAGCCGTCGCCCGCAAGATCGTTCGGAGTCACGACCATGACACGAGTGCACAACATCGTCGCAGCCCTCGCCGTTGTGCTTCCCGCGGCGTTGTCGCCTCCGGTTCGCGCCGAGAACTCTGCGTCGCAACCTGCATCGGTTTGGCTGACCGACCTGGACGACGCGTACGCACAGGCACAGCAGCATCGCCGGCCCGTATTCGTCAAGGTCGGCGCGGATTGGTGTCACTGGTGCCGCAAGCTGGATGCCCAGATCCGCAAGCCCGCGGTCCGCGAGGCGCTCGAGCGATGGACTCTCGTCTCGCTCGACATGGACAAGCACGGTGAGGACGTTCGCAAGCTCGGCGTGGGGCCGATACCGGCGCTGCGTCTGCTGACCGCCTCGGGCACGGTCGTTGCCACCCGCGACGGATTCATCGAGGCCAAGGAACTCGTCGCTTGGCTCAATGCAAGCCACGAACGTGCCGCCGCGTCGGTCAGCGACGACCTCGTCGGGGCGGAGGCGCCGGAGCCCGAGGCCGTGAACGGTCTGGTGCAGAAACTCGGTGCACGCCAATCGGCGATCCGAGAGGCCGCCATCCGACGCTTGCTCCCGCACCCCCAAGCCGCCGCCCCGGCAGTCGCCGAAGCCTTCACCAAACCCGGACTTGCGGTCCGGCTCGCCGCCCTCGAGTTGCTCGACGAATGGGGAGCTCCGGTCGCCGACCTCGATCCGTGGCGGCCCGACACGATCACGGACCCAGCGAAGCAGGCCTTGGCCACGTGGGTGCGCGAGGGCGCGAGACCACCGTCCACCCGCCCCGCCGGACCGACGCCCGAAGCGTTGGCCGCCGTGGGCCGAGAGATCGACCGGCTCGCGCGTGCCACAAGCGAGTCCGAAGCCCGTGCTATCCGGGAACGCCTCGCCCGCTACGGCTCGGACCTGCTGCCCGAGGTGTACGCCCGACTCCAGCACGCCACGTCGGACCTCGAGCGCCGCCGACTCACCGCCCTGCGCTACCGACTCCTGGCTACCGACGCCCTTGTTCTGAACTGGCCCAGCGGTATCGAACGCCTCTCCGCCATCGATGCGGAGGTGCGGCATCAAGCGGTGCAGGAACTCGCCGGACGCGCCGACCCGGCCAACGCGCCGTTGTTGCTCGAACTGTTCAGCGATCCCGATCCGTTGGTCCGGGAGATCAGCCTCGGCGCCCTGCATGCGGTTGGCGGCGCGGATGCAACCGAGGCGATGGCCCGCCTGCTCAACGATCCCGAGCCGAACGTGCGGGCGGCCGTGCTCAAGCAAATGAGCGAGAAGCCGCCGGCCGCATTCCTCGAGAAGGTCAAGAACTACGTCCAGAACGAGGCCGACCCCGACCTCGTCGTTCACGCCGTACGCGTGCTCCGGTCCGGCAAGCCCGACACCGCCGCCGGCTCCCTGATGCCCCTGCTCGACCATGCGAGTTGGCGGGTGCGGGCCGAAGCGGCCGAGGCCCTGGGCAAGATCGCTCGCACCTGCCGAGGGCCGTCCGAATCCATCAAGGCGGACATCTACGCGGCCCTGGTCAAGAGGCTCGACGACGAGGACGGTTTCGTGGTCAGCCGCGCCGTGCAGGGGCTCGGCAATGCCGATCTCGCGGTTGCCGTCGAGCCGCTGGCCAACGCTGCCGCGCGACATCCCGAGCTGGCCTCGGCCGTGGTGAAGGTGCTCGCCGGTGGCACACGCATGAGGACGAAGGCGGTCCCGCACCTGCGCAGGTTCGCCGCGCACGACGAGCCGGCGGTGCGCGCCGCCGCCATCACCGGTCTGTGCACGGTCGAAGTGTCGGATCTCGAGACGCTCTTGGGTGCGGCCCTGGAGGATGATGAAGCCGTGGTGCGCGTCGACGCCGCGAACGCCTTCTTCAAGCTGATGGAATCGCGTCGCGCCCGCCACGACGACAGGGTCAGACGCGCGGCGCAGCGCAACCCCCGCAAACCTCCGGGGCTCTTCGCACGCGTGGTCGGCGCCTTGTCGGGTCAGGCCCCGGCCGCGTCACAGCCCGCCGCGGCAACGCCTGCGACGCAGTCGGCGCCGGCCCCCCTCGAAGATTGGGTGGATCAGTTCCGTCGCGGAGAGGGCGAGCCGGCGTGGCGGATGTCAATGGTCCCGCGGCTCGAAGCGATGCTGTCGGCCGAGTCGGTTCAGGAGCGCGGCACGGCTGCCGTCACCCTCGTAGCGCTCGGCCGGGATGACCTCGCGCTGCCCACCCTCCGGAAGATCGCGCAGGGTAAGAGCGAACACGCGAATCTCATCACCCGGGCCCTCCCGTGGCTTCCGTGGGAGCAGCGGTCGGAAGTCTTTCGCATGCGGATCGAGGGCAGGAACGCGAATCTGGGCGCCGCGGTCGAGGCCCTCGCCGAACGACGCGACGATCGCGCCGCTTTGTTGCTGTGGGACCTCACCCGACACCCCGCGCTCGGACCGGAGAACGTGCGCGACATCCACGACGCGCTGCAATCCATCTATATCGGTGAGGACCACCGTCATCAGCCGAAGCGAGCGCCACGCAGCCGGCGCAAGCAGGCTGCGGCCCACGCGCAAGAGCGGGTCGGTTCGGGACCCGAGGCGCAGCGACTGATCGCGCTCTCGATTCTGGCTGCGGTCGAACCCGCCGCCGCCGCCGAGGCCGCCCGGGCCATGATCAACGGCGGCCCCATCGAAGAAACCCTCCGCCGCGAGGCTTGGCAGATCTTCCTCCTCATCGCCAAGAAGAGCGACGCCCGCGCGGCCGCCGTCAAGATCCTGGCCGAACCCGACATCGAGACGCGCAAGCTGGGTCTGATCTACCTCGCCCAGGGGGCCGAGGCGTTGTCGGGTCTGCGAAGCGGGCGGCTGGAATTGCACCTTGATTACGAGCTCCATGCCCATTTCTCCGTGAGAAGCGGCACCCCCATCGTGCCCGAGGCCCCGAAGCAACTCGAGCCCGGGCCGCTTGCTCCATTGCTCACGGACCGCGATCCCGAAATCGCCGCCTACGCCGGCTACCTGCTCGCCCTGCTCGGCGACGACCGAGGCCTCGACCGACTCGTCGACCACTGGCGACGGCACGCGGGCAAGTACTCGCCCTGGGCGCGCCTCGTCTATCGCGCGGTCTCGGCCCTCGGCGACGAGAGTCGCATCGAGCTTCTCGAAGAGATCTACCGCGGGTACGAGTCGGACGACTACCAGCTTCGTGAGTTCTACTGGACGATCAGAAGCATGGAAGGTTCGAAGGTGTCGAAGTTTCGCCGGCGCATCCGTAAGGAAGTCGGCATGCAGAACCTCCGGTGAATCAGACGGCAGCCCCTATGCTCACCGGTATGCCGCCGCGATCCAGGCCCAGATGGCCGAGAAAGACCCCGTCCCCGGCGAAGCAATCGGCCTCGACCCCGGCATGCTCCGGCACCGGGTCACGGTCGCGGCCTCGTTCGCTCTGAAATGACAAAACGCCGGACCGCAACGTACGCGTTCAGCGTCTCGGGTGACATCTGTGATGCAGGCCTCCGTCAACCCGATGGTGGGACAAACGCGGAACTCGCCCAAGCGTCTATTCGGCGTCATCTCGCTGCGACGCGCCACGAGCCATGATCCGGGCCGACCCCATTCATGGGCGCGGCGTCCGGCCTCCTTCGGGGCGTCGCCCCATGCCACCGCCGCGCGGGCCGTCGGCCGGCGGGGCGCCGGCCGCTACGGCTTGTCGCCGGCGCCGAGGATCTCGCCGCATCGATCCAGGAACGCGTGGCCGCACAGCTGCGGGTCCGACAGCGGCAGGTAATACGTCCAGTCCGCCGCCTCGTAGAGGATCACCTCGTTCACGTCCGCCTTCCGCGAGAGCAGGTGGCAGATCGTCCGCTCGCGCCGACGGCGGGCGGCTTCACGGTCCTTCGCCCGTAGCGTTTCCTGAGCCTCATAGAAGAAGCTCCGCGGCCCGCGGAAGCTCGAACCGCGATTGTCGGCCATGTCCTCGAGGCATTCATCGACAAACAGCCGAAGCGGTCCCGGGTCCGGGCCGTAGCGAACGCCGAGGAAGACGGGCTCCGCCGGCAGTCCCGTCAGATCCACCATCGTCATCCCTTCCCCGATGGCCGGGATGTGGTTCAGCGATCCCCGGATGTGTCGGTAGTAGTTGCGCCCGTAGACCCCGCCCTCGGGGCGCGGCATCGTGTCGAGCCCGGCCCGCACCGCTTCGATTACCCGCGCGCTCTCCGGAATGACGACGCGTGTTCGCACACCGGGGAACGCCTCCGCCAGATCGAGCAACAGCTTCCGCACGCCGGCCGCCACGGCGCGGTTGCGCGCGTAGCGCCACCGAAATGAGCTCGCCTCCGACTGACAGGGACCCTGCCACGCACCCGGCTGCCACGTCGTGATCTGCTCGACCGTATCGGGGTTCGACGCCAACGCCGCGAGCTTCGGATCACCGGCCACGCTACGAGGCGCGTACGCACGATCGATGCCCAGGTGCATGTAGTTCTTACCCTTCGCGCGGTAGTGCAGGATCGGTTGCACGCCGAGTTCACCGTCGCCTGTGCTGGCCGCAAGCTGCACGTGTGATCGCGTGTTGATGAAGATCTCGTCGACAGCCGGGAACGCAAGCACCGTCTTCAGCTCGGCCACCGTGTTCCGCCGCGCCGCGGGCTGATTGAAGTCGATCATCTCCACCGACCACGGCGCACCGCGGTCGATCACGACGGCGTCGCCCCGCAGCGGCCGGCGCTCGGGCGCCTTCACGAGCAACCCGTGGCTGCCCTCGATGGCCTGGAACTCGGTGTGGAATCCTCCGCTCGCCGTGATGCCGCCGACGCGCGTGCGCGTTCGCTGCTCGTCGGAACCGTTCAGAACCCAATACACGTTCTCACGCCCCAGTCGCGCGCCGGTCTTCGATCGCAGCGCCACCGGCTTGTGCGTGGACAGGTCGATCGCTTCGCTCGCCCCGCTTGGATTCGTCAGGATCAGGAAGCGATAGCGATCGGGTACGTTCACGCCGGTGATCTCGACACGCCCACTTCCGTCGTGCCGGACCTCGAAGTCGGTCACGACCCGCAGCCGACTTTCGACTTCCTTGCGGATCTCCGAGAACGGGCGCAGCCGGAAGCCGCCGTCGGCCTGCCGGTGCAGCACGAACGAATCGTCCTGCAGAGGCGGGAAGCCCGCGGCTACGATGCGCAGGTTGTCACGGTGCTTCCCGAACCGCTCGACGAACGCGGCTGCGTTAACCGCGCCTTCGATGTCGATCCCGGAGAGCGTCCCGGCATCCGCGTGTCCCATCTCGGTCAGGATCTTGCGGTAGTGCACGAAGCACGCTTTGTCCGCGTGGCTGTTCACCACCGGCGACGCCATCGGCAGGAATCCCCACAGGAACGTGCCGTCGGTGTCGAACGCGGGGATCTCGTAGTACTTCGTCAGCGCGGCCTCGAACGGTCGGAAGCTGATCGTCAGGGCGATTTCGTGCTCGGCCGCGCTGCGCGTCACCATCTTGCCGAAACCCGGCATTAGTCGCAGGGCCGTGAGCTGGCGGATCCAACCCCAACTCGTGTACCGCTTCCGTCGATTCAGCACCGCCGTCAGCGACTCGCATTCGAGGATCGCCCGTGCCTGCCGCTCGTATTGTTCCCAGTCCTCCGGCGCGTAGTTCGCCCGGTCGGCGATGTACGGAAACGGAGTGAGCCAGATGATGAGCCGCGAGATGCCCTGGGCCTGAAGGCGGCGGAAGTACTGGTCGAAGCCGCTTTTCGTGATCTCGCGGTACTGGCCGGTGGCCGAGTCGAAGAAGATGCGGATGATATCGTCGCCGAAGTCGGCGTAGTACGACAGCGGCCGGGGCGGCGGGGCGGGGCGCACCTCAAGCGTCTGCTTGACCTGTCGACCATCGGGCCCGCGCAGCTCGATGTGCAAGTCGAAGGAGAGCTTGGGACCGTCGCGAGCCGACTTGATCTCCAGGTGTCCCTTGGGCGTCAGCGCGATCACGAAACCGGGAAACGTGAGCGCTGTGCCCTGCGATAGTGTTTCGCCGCCGCGCTTGGCGGCCAGAATGACCTTGGTGTCCGCCGGTATCTTCCGCTCGAGAATCGGCCAGCGCCGGGTCGAGCCGTGCCGGTAGCAGAACGGCGCTTCGGTGTTGCGCGGCGAAAGGATCGGGGCGTGTGCGACTTCGGCGCCGCGGGCGACTGCGGGTATCGCAACTGCGAAGATCAGGATTTGCGCAAGTGCGCGATGAAACGCCGACATCGAACGCTCCCTTGTCCCGACGTACGTCGGGACGTGTTTCGTATCGGGTGTCACTGGCAGCTTGCCTGCCAGTGCCTCAGCGGGAGAACACGGGCGGGCAAGCCGCCCGTGGCACCCAGGCGCGGCGAGAGGGTCGGGGTGTCCGCGACTTCGGCGCCGTACGCAATCTCGGGGAGCGCAAGTGTGACGAGGAGGATTCCCGCGCGGACGCCGCTGGCCCTCGACTTCGCACGCTCCCTCACGGTCGCGTCTCGGTTGGGGCGACCCCTTGCGGTTGCGGTTCGGCTCGGCGCGGGCATTTCTTCGCGCCCTACTGCTCAGGCTCGAGGCGGATGAACTTCTGCACGCGATGGGTCTTGCTGTTGTCGGCCACGTCGCCGATGTACACGTTGCCCTTGGAGTCCACACCGAGCCCGTGGATCCAGTCGATGTGTCCGGGGATGAGTTCGCCCTCCTTGGCCATGGGAAACACCCAGTGCTCCAGGACGCGGCCGGTGGTGTCGAACTTCATGAGCAACGCGTCGGTCGGCGGGTTGCCGAGGTTGCCGCGATGCGTCCACCGCGCGGGGGCCGAGCCGCACACCATGACCTCGTCGCGCGGCGTGATGTGGATGCACCACGGGTTCAGCAGGTTGCGCCACTGGCCCAGAGACTTGCCGCTCTGATCGAAGATCTGAATGCGGCAGTTGTTCCGCTCGCCGAGGTAGAGCCGCCCTTTGGAATCCATCGCGATGCTATGCGGCTGGCTCATCTCCCCGGCCTCTTGCCCCAGCTTGCCCCATGTCTTGACGAACCTGCCCTTGGCATCGAAGTGCACGATCCGGTTGTTGCCGTAGCCGTCGGTGACGAACACGTCGCCGGCCGGGCTGATCGCCATGTCCGTCGGCATGTTGAAGTGCTTCTCGTCGTTCCCTTTCTCGTCCGGCGTGCCCAACGTGAGCAACAGCTCTCCCTTCTGCGTGAACTTCTGCACCGTGTGTCGACGGTAGTCGGCGATCCACACGTTCCCGGCCGGGTCGAGCCGCAGGAAGTGCGGTGCCTTGAACAGCCCGTCGCCCCACGTGAGGAGCAGGTTGCCGTCGACGTCGTACACCTGCACCGGCGGGTCGATCGCGTTGAGGGTCCAGACGCGGTCCTGCGGGTCGACCGCTACGCCGGTCATGTAGCGCCACTTCATGCCCGCCGGCTTCTTGGGCCAGTCCGGGTCGACCTTGTACCCAACGGCGAGGTTGACCTTCGGATACGCGGCAAGCGCGCCCGCGCTCAAGAACGCTACGAGGGCGACGGCGACGAGCACGCGCTCGATTGAAAGCATCCCACTTCCGAACGGAAAACGGTTTCTACGCATCTGATTTCCTCCATCGGTTCGCGTCGCCGAGCGATCAGCACGGAGTGCCGTATTGCTCCGAGGCGAACGAAAGCAGCCCGCGGCGCTCCAACCGGTCGACCGGGGCCCGGAACGTAACCTGAACCACACCGGGATGACGGCCGATCTCGATGGCCCCGGTGATCGTAGCCCGATTCTTGACCTCCGGCACCGCCATCTCGAGCAGCTCGGCGGCCCGATTCAATCCGTTGTCGGTGGCGGCGTTCAAATCGGGCCCGGTGCCGATCACCGAGATCGGCGCCGATTCCTCCAGTTTCGAAAGACCGAACGCTTCGGCGAGTCCGAGGGCGCGGGTCCGTTCCTCGTCAGACAACGGACGCGCGAGAAACGGCAAATCCTCGAGCACCGGGAACAGGATCGGCCCGTCGATGTTCATACCCTTGAGCACGGACACCTGCAAGCTTGCCGTCCCCGCCACGTCGCAGGTGTGTCCGGCGATCTCCCCGTCGCCCTGCAATGCGTGCATGTCGCCGACGTAGATCCCGCCCCCGGGCACCTTGACCGGACAGATCAGGACGGCGCCCGCTCGGACGGCATCGATGTCCATGTGCCCGTCGGTGCGGAGCTCGAGCTGCTCGGCCGTCAACGCGTACTCGTGCGGCGCTCCGATCAGGAACGCACCGAAGTCTCCGGCGTTGTGCGAGTCGGGGATCGCCACCGCGGGCGTCGTGCCGAGTTGCCCAAGGAACGGCCGCATCCGCGCCACGAGCCCGACCAGGTCGTGGGGCGCGAAGGTCAGGATCGAGTTCTGGCAAGAGTGCGGAGGTAGTGAAGCGTAGTGCGCTGCATCGCGCGCAATGGCCTTACTCGCCTCCCCATCCAACGTCACGCCCACACTGCGCTGCTCGTCAAAGGCGATCGTGTAGCCGTTGGCGAAGGTGAACGGCGCCGCCTCGGCCCCGCACTTGGCGCATCGGACCGCCGATGGACCGATCCCCTCGACCACGGTCTCCGGATACAGGGTGCCGCATTCCGGGCAGCGCCCGGCCACGTACGGGTCCCCGAGAAACCGACCGCCGATCAGTTGATCGTTTCCCGATGCGGTCGCCGTCGACGTGACCTTGATGTCCTTGATTCGGACCGCGATCGCGTCACCGACCTCGGCCCCCGCCACCGCCACCGGAACCGTGACCTCATGTCCACCGCGAAGGGACGGCGTGATCATCGGACCCCAGCATCCGGGCGCCGTGTCGGCAACGATCCGACCGCCGTCACGGACCGGGCCGAGCATCGGCCGGGCCGGATCGAGGATGCCGTTGACGAATCGATCGACGCGGACTACTTCGTCCCCGGCCGCCGCATTCACATCTGGTGACCGATCAGGCTGATCGTTGCGACCGTCAGTTGCCATCGCGCCCAACCTCCGCTGCTCACCCCGTTGGCTCTCGTGGTCCTAGTGTAGTGTCTTAGAGTCGGCGAGGCATTCCAGATCCGAACCGCGCCCGCCAGGGAGCGGCTGCGTCAAGCCGACGCATTGCCGCCCCCTGACGGTCGCGGTTCGGAAAGAACGCCGTCTGCCCGAGACACCACGCTACACCTTGCCCAGCGCGATGACCCGATTCTTGGCGGGCATGCTGAACGGCTTCGAGTAGTGATAAATCTTGGCCTTCTCCACGCCGTCCACAACGACCGGCGTGGGTTGCTCGGTGACGAAGTCCGCGAAGTGCGGCGCATTGAACGCCACGAACGCCAGACTCAGACACGCGATCTCGGGCTCGTGCCGCTTGGTCAGGTCGGGAAACGCGAGCGGCCCCGTGTCCACCTGGTACTTCTTCGTGTCGCGGGCGATGTTGAGTGTCTTGGTCGGGCACTCGATGATCGCCCGCAGCCCCGTCTTGCCGTTGAAGATCTCGGTCTGCGTGACGATGGGGATCCCCGCGGCCGACGCGTCCCGGATCTCCTCCCACTTGCCCAGCACGACCGCCTCGGTTGCTTCCGGCAGCTTGAGTGCCGGCTTGCCCCACACGTCCGTCGCCTTCTTCACTTCCCGGTACCGTTCGCTCAGACGCGCCGGTCGGCGAAAGATCAGCAGGTCGTCGCCGCCGAAGATCGGCAGGAAGTCGTAGTTGTCCTCGTAGAACAGGTTCTCCTCGCCGAACGTGTTCTCGCTCTTGCACGAGGCACACTGATAGTAGTCGGTGTGCTTGCCCGTCTTCACGTCGATGATGCGAGTCCGGCTCTCGACCCAGAAGCGGACGGAATTGAAGTCCGCGGTGCCGCTCAAGAACGACCGGCCGTAATCCAGCGGCCGCATGGCCAGCCCGCCGTTGTCCGCCGCGCCCCGAGCGTCTGCCGCCGAAAACGACAAGCCGACCAACGAGCCGGCTCCCAGCTTCAACATGTCACGCCGCGTAGTTGCCATGTGTGTATACTCCTTCGATCGATTCGCAATGCGTTCCCCCACCACTCGCCCCGAAGGGGCGAGTGGTGGGGGAACGCA
>CAYMME010000265.1:0-12716 GCA_964391465.1 uncultured Planctomycetales bacterium | reverse complement strand
AGAACGACGAGGGCTTGCGCCCTGGGCTAACCACCCTGGACCCCTACGGGGTCGAGTGAGGGGCGTCCTGACGAACGCGTGGTCGCAGACGCCACGGGCGCACACAAGGATACGGCGGGAGTTCGCTTCATGCCATTCGTGTCAGGATGGTTCTTGGGGTCCGCCGTGCGTCATCGCGCGATCGCTCCCATCACCAACACCCAGTCCTGCCCGGTAGCCGGCGGCTCGGGTACCTGCCACACACCGTCGTAGTCGCCGCGCACATCGCCGATGCCGTAGCGCGCGCCGGTGATCGGATTGAAGTGGCTCGCCCGGTACACCCTTCCGGATTCCAGATTCTTCACGACGGTCGGTGCGCTGCTCGGCAGATAGATGATCCGCACCTTGCCCGGGATGCCGGCCGCGTAGGGCACCATGAACTGCGCGAAGTGCGGCTCGAGTTCGCCCCAGGGCGCGCGGCCTTGGGGGCCGAGCGTCTTGGCTGCCGCCCACGCCTTGTCGTTGAAGTTCACTTCGCGCCAACCGGATGCCTCGTTGCGCTCACAGCGCCACTTGGCGTCGCCGACGATGACGTCGCGCTTGCCGTCGGCGTACTCGACTTCCAGATTCACCAGCAGCCCGGCCGGATTCTTCTCCGGCCCTTTCACGTTCTCGGCCACGATCGCGATCACGTTCTTGCCCGGCCGCAGTAGCGGCTGCCCGAACCGGTGATGAACGCCGCGCATCTCTCGGAACGGCTTCCAGCCGGTCTGGCAGTACTCGTGCGGCCAGTGGCCGCGGCGCTGACCGTTGATGTGCACCTCGAGCTTGTTGTCCACCGCCAGCCGCAGGAACGAGCGCTTGATCTTCTTGTCGGGCAACTTGAACGTGCGGCGGAAGTACCGTGTTTCGGCGGGAGCGCTCGCGGCCGGGTCGCCCTCCGGGTACCAGATCCACTCGCCCCATTCGAAGTCGCGCTTCCATGCGGGCTTGGTGAACGACGCCCACTCCGGGTGCGGCTCGAAGCGGTGCCAGGGATATTGCATCAGCAGCTTGCGGGCCAGGGCGCACTGTCCCGAGCCGGGCAGCTTCATCGCATCGTCCCACGGCCGGGTGCCCCAGTTGCCGCCGTGCGGTGACTTCCCGTACGGCTTGCCGCGGCGGTTGATCTGCCAGATGCCGTTGGCCCCGTACGTGTGCCCGGCCGTGCCCGACAGGTAGCAGCTCCAGACCATGAACCGCTGGACGTCGGCAAAGCACGTATCCAGAATCCCCTCGTAGCACACCTCGCCGTTGACGACCGGCATCACCGGCTCGGCCGCACGCGACTCGCGAACGAGCCGGCACGTGCTGCCGAAACTGTCGCGGTCGCCGTGCCCGGTCTGGAGAAGGTCGAAGTCGAGCACCCGCGGATCCTCGACCGTGTTCCTCGCACTGTTGCTGGGATGATTGGTGATCAGCCGGTCGTACGGATCGATCTTGCGAATGTAGCGCGCGATCTCGGTCCAGCCCCTCTTCTGAAAGGCCGCCTCCTTACTCTTCTTCTTCGAGAGGTAGTACGGCATCGTGCCCTCACCGGCCGCACACCACACCACCGGGTACGCACCCCAGCGCGCGACGAGGTAGCGCCAGTGCTTCTTCATGCGCTCGACGCCCAGCCACGGCAGATGATAGCCCCACGCCCCGACGACGCACGGCACGAGCCCGGAGTCGACAAGGTGTGCGATCCGCTGATCGGCGGCATCGAAGTAGGCCGGGTTGATTCGTGCATAGTCCCGGGTCCAGGGGAAGCCGGCCTCGTTCACACCGCGCGGGTCGAACGCGGGCATGTCCGGGTACAGCCCGGCGATGATCTGAACAACGTTGAACCCCTTCGCGCGCCGATCCGCGGCGAGTCGCTTGAAGTCCTTGGGCCATGCGAGCCGCTTGCACAGCCCCATCCACCACGTGTCGCCGAGCCACAGAAACGGCGTGCCGTCGGCGTGCTCGAAGTGACGTCGGCCGCTGGCCACTCGCAACGGACCGTGAGCCAGCAACGGATTCCCGCCCGTGTACGGCCTGACGACGATCTTGCCCTCGACGCCGTGCAGGCCCGCGTCCGGTCGGAGCAGAGGGTGCGATAGCGGTGCACACCCACCTGACCCGACGAGTAGCGGAAACGCCAAGTCTTCTTCCCGGCCCAGAACCCCGGCACGCGCAACTTCGCACCGTCCGGAGTGGTCACGATGGCATCGAGCTCGACGTTGTTGAACGGATCGGCGTGATCCTTGCGCGCCTTCAACGACCGCTCGGCCGTCTGATGTGTCCCTACCGTCGGCGTCGCGGCACAGCCGCAGACAACCAGCAGCAACGCGCTAGCGGCGAGCGTTCGGCCCAACCACTCGCTCCCTCGCGTGATGACCGCGAACATTCGATCGCCCCGACAGGGGCGCAGGACCGTAGCCAGGGGTGGAGCGAAGCGGAACCCCTGGACACGGTCGTTTCCGATCATCCTGCCCCGGCAGGGGCAGAGGAAAGCAGCAGTCGTGCAATCCACCATCGGCAGTGCCTCCTCGCTTGCCCCGCCCCTCGCGACAGCGACCGACATGTAGGCGATGCGATCTCGCGCTCAGCACTGACTACCGATCATCACGACACTGATCAGGTTGCGCTCGCGGCAGACACCGTACCCGACCCCGACGATCGGGGCCACCAGGCGCATCAGAAAGCGGTCACTCGTCCCCACGGCGCCAAGCGTCGATGGGGCCGAGCCCGCGTTTCCAGGTGCGGCGCGGCTGGCCCCAGCTACGGCTCATGAACGCGAAGAAGCTGCGCGCATCGAGGGCGGGCAGCCCGTACACCTCCACCACGCCCCGGTTCTGCATCACGCGGTGCCTTCGATCCAGCTCCTGAACGAACGCGTCGGTGTAGAAGCCGGGGATCAGCGCCGAGAAGACCTCGTCTTCGAGCGGCCCGAGGTAGAGATAGCTGTCGTAGCCGTCGGCGAACGTGCCGTACGCCGGGCGGTCGGGCATGGCGTCGAACGGTTGCTCTCCAAACGGCGACGCATGCAGCGAGAACGCCGTGGGCTTGTTACCGACGGCCGCAAACGTGGCATCGAAAAGCCCGCGACACAGTCGCCCGTGGACCCGGCCTACGTTCGTCATGCGCGGGACATGCGGCAGGATCGCGTGGACATGATCCGCCCCGAGCGCCTGTCGCAAGCGCCGGCCGGCACTCTGCATCGGCGTGGTCCGGTCAAGGTACTTCAGGTTCAGCATCGCGTGGCCCATGCCGACGATGAACAGCGTGTGCCGCTGGTCGCGACGGTCCGGCGCTCGCCGGTCGCGGAGGATGTTCTCGGCCATGAGCCGGTCGCGGTCGCACTCGTACTTGCGCCAGTCCGCCCGCGTTCGGATGTCTCTCCAGGGTCGAGGCATGTCCACGAGCACGATCCGCAAGCGCTCGGCGGCCGGCAGGCGCTGGTTGACGTGCCATGCGGTCAGGAAGAAGTCGAGCATGGCTCGATCGGGCCAGCCGAGGATCATCATGTCGCGCAACATGTCGATCACCGGCGTGGCGTCGAGTGTCTGCGCACTTAGAAACGTGTCCACCAAGGGCTGTCCGTGCGAGGGCAGCTCCATGTAGATCGTGCCGGCGAGTTTGGGGAACTCCGGCGACTCGATCAGCGCGCAGTTGAAGTTCCAGTAGCGCGGCCGATGGTGCACCTCGCCCATGATGACGATCTCGTGGGCACCGACGGCGTCGAGGATGAAGCGCTTCGGCGCCCGCCCGTGCTGCTTCACGAAGTCGACGCACTGCTCGAGCAGTGCATCCGGATTCTCGGGCGCCCGACGGGCCCGTTTCTCCGCGTGCCGGCCGCAGGATCTCGCGAACCGAACTCGGGCCGCGTCCAGATCCCGCGCGATGTCCTCACCGACGTTGAGCCATTGACCGTCCTCCAGGTTGACGGAGCGCACATCGATGCGGCCCTCCCCCGCTTTGCCGGGAAACCGCGCGAGCACGGCCGCGTGCACGCCGCGGAACACACGGACTTCGACGACATGCGCTTGCAGCCACCGATCGACTGCCGCTTGCGGCAGCTCGCGCCTCGTCCCCGTGCGGAGCGGAATCCGGGCACGCGTGCGCGCCGCGCTGATCGACCGCACGGCGTTCGAATCATCGCCGGCCAGGGCACGGTTGATGGCTGCGTACGCCGACTCGGGTGTCGAGAGATCCTGCGTGGGCGGGAAGTCGGCCACCTTCTTGCCGACCGGATAGACCCGCAGCAACCCGGGCTGGGAGCTTGCGTCGCCGGCACGTGCGACGTTCGGTAGGACGAGTGCGGCTGCGACCAGACATCGGCTCGCGAAGCACATGGCCTGATACCTGCGGTTCAGTTGCCTCCGTGCGCCCGATCGAGGAATCGCGCCAACTTGGCGCACCCGGACATGACGCCTTCGCTGGCGATCTTCACGGCCTGGTCATCGCGGCCGCCGTCCCGAGCGGTGCGGATTCTTCGGTCGATTGCCGCCGCATCGCGGTACAACTCTTCCTGCGTAGCGGCGCGCCGTTTCGCAACCGACTCGGAGAGCCGTACGCCCTTGCCCCACTTCCTGTCCGCCTCCGCCTCGAGCAACTCGTAGCCGCGCTGAAAGCACGTGCCGTCAATGAAGTACTTCGGGACCCCGCGCGCACCCGGATAGAGCGGAACGTATGGGCTCCATGCGGGCAGAGCGAACCACACGCTGCTCAGCTCGCCGGGGTTGGTCGGGTCAACGCGCACGGTCAGGGCCGAGATGCTCGAACCGAAGCAGATGCTCGGGTGCGAAGCGGCCGCGTTCATGTCGCGAAGCGTGATATTCCCTTTCTTCCGGGTAATCAGCTCGGCACCGGCCGTCTTGCCCCGCGCGAGAAACGCCACGTCGTCCTCGACGAACCAGTGCTTCTCTTGGTGGGAATTCTGCGCGATGCGAAGCCCCTTGCCGTGCCGGTCCGCGAAGAGCCAGTGCGTTCCCGTCTTCGATCCCCCGGCGTACCAGCCGTCCTTGATCGTCTGCCGCACGATCTCGAGAGCGTCTTCGCACCGCTCGGCCCGCTCGGCGATCAGGCGGAGGATGTACGGGTTCATCACGCCCTTACCCTTGGGTCGATCTTCGGCGAGCCCACCCGTGTCGGCCGAGCCGGCCAGCCCGTGCTCGTTCACCATCATCATCAACCCGAGGTCGCTCGTGTCGCCCGTGGAGTGGAACCCGGCGGGCCTCGACGAATCGATGGTTCGTTTCTCGTACGCGCACTGGGCGCGGGCGACGTTGTCCCGGTTCTTGTGAAAGAGGGTCGCGCCGTCGGCCGTCGCGCTGCCCACGGCCAGGAACGACGTGCACTCGTCGACGAAGAACAGGTCGCGGTACTTGCCGGCCAGGTACGCCTCGAAGAGGTCCGGTTGCACGCCGGCCGCTTCGGCGCACGCGACGTACTCGTCTTTCCACGCCGGCGCGAATGTCGCAACGAAACGCCGAAACGGCTCGGCCCGCGCGATCATTCCGTCGTTCGACAACCCGCGCTTGCGCCACCCGTCGCAGACCTGCCTGGTGTGCAGTCGAATGTCCTTCGCGTTCAACGTGCCCAGCCGCCTGCCTATCGTGCGTGCATCTCCCGTCAAGCACACAACCGCGCCGGCGGACGCGCCGCTTGCGGCCGCAGCTTGATCCGATGACGCACCCACCACCACCCGCGCGCCCACACAAGCCCCCGCCGTACTCGAAAGGAACCGTCGTCGCGTCAGCATCTTCTGCCCTGTGCCCATCGCCAACCCCTGTTCACCGCTCCCCGAAAAAGGGGGACATTCTACTTCTCTCAGAGAACGAGAACGTCCCCTTTTTCAGTCGCCCGCCTGCGACAACGTCGCGTGGACCTGCGAGAAGACGCCGAACGCGTCGCGGCCGAACAGGACGAAGACGACGCGTTCGATGCGGTCGTCGCGAGCCAGAAACGCCGCCGTCGTTTCGAGGGCGATGCGGGCCGCCTCCTGCATCGGGTATCCGTAGATCCCGCAACTGATGGCCGGAAAGGCGACGGTCCGACACCCGTTCTCCGCGGCCAGTCGCAATGACGTCTCGTAGCAGCCCGCCAGCGCCGCCGGTTCACCGTGCGTTCCGTCGCGATAGCGCGGCCCGACCGCATGAATGACGTGCCGGGCCGGCAGCTCATAACCCTTGGTGATCTTCGCGGAGCCGGTCTCGCAGCCGCCGAGCGTGCGGCACTCGGTCAGCAACTCCGGCCCTGCCGTTCTGTGGATCGCCCCGTCCACGCCCCCGCCGCCAAGCAGCGACGAATTGGCCGCATTCACGACGGCGTCAACGGCCTGCACCGTGATGTCCCCCTCCATCAGCTCGATTCGTTCGTAGCCCGCGGCACACATGATTCGGTGCTCCCGGATAGGACCCCGCATGAAGGTACCCGCCTCGGATGGCGGGTGCAACGGAGGATGAGGGTTCAGGGTTCGAACCCTGAACCCTGAGTTTGCCCGTAACCTGCTTGTGGCATACCGTGTTGAATACCGGGGGTGATGTATTCGCGCCGCGTGAGCCTGCCCTCGTTGCACCGAACCATGACACCGCAAACATTCACCGTCATCGGCGACAATATCCACACGGCGCGCGAGGTGCGTCTCCGCGGCCCCTCGGTGAAGAAGCTCAAGGACGGTCGGGAAGCTGTCGTCTTTCCGGCCGCCCCGGGCAAGCTCACCGGGCTTCCGATCCCCGATCGAGTCCGATCCACCGACGCCTACCGCGCGGGGCGCGTACCCAACGTCACCGTCGGCGTGGAAGTGGGGATGAACGGCACCGACGTAGAGCGCCGAGCGGCGGGGCGATACCTCCAATGGCTCGCGGCGCGTCAGGTCGAACACGGAGCCCAGTTCATCGACGTCTGCATCGACCACTACGGCGAGTCCGCCGAGGAGCGAATCGCGGCGATGCGTTGGCTCGTGCCCGTGATTCAGCAGGCATGTGACTGTCCACTGGCCGTCGATGCCGAAGACCCGCGGGTGCTGCTGGCCGGACTGGAGGTGTACGACATCATGAAAGGCGGCCGGCCGATGCTCCACGCGGCCTCGATCGACAAGCCGCCGCTCTTCCAAGTCGCGGCCAAGTTCCGCGCCCACACCGTGGTGCGCACGACCGGTCGCGGCAAGCTACGGAGGATCAAGACCGCCGAGGAGCGACTCGCGAATGCCAAGGACGCGATGCGCATGGCCGCCGACGCCGGAATCCCCAAGACCGATATCTACCTCGACCCCGGCGTGGTGGCTGCCGCACGGGAGGCAAAGGGGTGTCGCGCGGTGCTCGACGCGATTCGCAAAATGCGGCACCGCTGGCCCGACGTGCACGTCGCCGGCACGCACGCTCACGTGAGCAACAGTCTCCCGATGCGGCGCGTGCTCAACCTCGTGTGGCTCGGTCTGGCGGTCGAGGCCGGATGTGACGCCGGTCTGCTCGACCCGGCCACCTGCCATCCCAACCTGCTCCAGGATGTTGATCTCGACCACCCCGCCTTTCGGATGGCTCGGGCCGGGTTCAGCGGTCAGGACCCATATTTCGGGGAGTTCGTCGCCGCGTGCCGGGCGAAAGAACTCCAAAACCCCTTCACGCAAACGTAGGTTCCCGGACGTCGCCGAGGGGATCTCAGGGAAAACCCGCGGAAATCCGCGGGGGCCGGGCTTGGCACAGTAACACTGTCTACATTATTGGACGTACCACCAGAAATCAACAACAGTCGGGTCCAGGAATTCCGATATAACGGTCATGGGGTCCGCTCCGTCAACCTCAACGAGGCCCTTATGACGGTCGCAGACTATGCCACGAAAGAAGTAATCACGGCGCAGCCCGCAGACGCGATCGCGGACGCGATCCGCTGCATGGATGGCCACGGGATTCACCACCTCCCGGTCGTCGAAGGCGATCAGGTCGTCGGGATGGTGTCGGATCGCGACCTGCTCCTGGCCGGTGGGGCAGACGCGGCGTCCGCGCGGAACGCTGCGGACGGTCCGCAAGAGGTCTCGCAAGTCATGGCCTGCCCGGTGTACACGTTGCCGGAGGAGGCTTCGGTCAAGCAGGCCGCAATCGCGATACTCGAGCGGAGAATCGGGGCGGTGCCCCTTCTGGCCGGCGGGAGGAACGGTGACCGCCCACGGCTGTCGGGCCTGCTCACCGAAACCGACCTGCTGAGGCAGCTTCAGCGCGCCGGGACTCGCCCGGGGCCGGCCCAGGATCTGCTGCGGCTCCCGGTCAGTGATGTCATGACCACCGACGTGTTCACCGTGGCCCCGCGGGCAACGCTCTACGACGTGCTGTCCGTGCTGCGCGACAGGCGCGTACGCCACGTTCCGGTCGTGGGCACTGAGGTCTTGGTCGGGATCATCTCCGATCGCGACCTGCGCCGAGCCTTCGCGCGATCGGCGGCGTGTGACGCCGAAGCGGAACCGAAAGACGAGCACTCCATCGGTCTGCAGCCCGCAACAGAGATCATGACGCGCAAGGTGCTCACAACCGCACCGTATTGTCCGATCAATGACGCGGTCGAGGTTCTCGTGGAAACGCGCGTCCATGCCCTGCCGGTTGTGGCCGACGAGAGATTGCTCGGGATCGTCACGCAGACCGACATCGTTCGCGCCATCATCACCAGCGACGCCCTCCCGTAGCACGAAATGCGCCGCAGAAGCCGGAGCAGCGTGGAGTCTCGTGACTTCGCAGAGGGGCTCAGCACGCACCCGCCGAGGGCCGACCGGCGTTCGGCTTGTCACCGAACCGGAGCTTTCCGATCAGGTCGTGGATCCCGCCGAGGCCGCGCCGGCTGAGGTAGTCGCGCAGGCCGTCGATGATGCGCAGCGACGTGGCCGGATCGATGAAGAGCGCGGTCCCGACGGCCAAGGCCGTGGCCCCGGCCAGGTGGAACTCCACCGCATCCTGCCAGGTCTGAATGCCCCCCATGCCGATGATGGGCACGTTGCGGTCGCGGGCGACACGGTCGTAGACGCGGTGCACGAGATTCAAGGCCAGGGGCTTGATCGCCGGACCCGAGAGCCCGCCCGTGCCGTTGGCCAGCCGCGGCCGCCAGCGGTCAATGTCGATGGCCATGCCGACAAATGTGTTCACCAGGGACAGGCAATCCGCACCGGCCTCGACCGCCGCTTGGGCCGGCGCCGTAATGTCCGTCACATTGGGTGAGAGCTTGACGATCAGTACGCTCTCGCGAACCTCCTGCCGCACCTGCCGGACCAACTCGCCCAGCCGCTCGGCATCGGTCCCGAACACGAGGCCGTCGCCCACGTTGGGGCACGATACGTTCAGCTCCAGCCCGGCGATCACGTCGATCGAATCGAGACGCCGACAGACGGCGAGGTAATCGGCCGTGCTGTGACCCGCGACGTTCACGAATACCGGCGTACCGAGTCGGGAGAGATCGGGCACCTTCTCGCGAACGAAACGCTCGAGGCCCACGTTGGCCAGGCCGATCGCGTTGAGCATCCCGGCCCGTGTCTCGACGATGCGCTCGGGCGGGTTGCCGGGCCGCTCCTCGACGGTCACGCTCTTGGTCACGAACGCCCCGAGACGCGACAGGTCCACGAAGGGTGCGTACTCCAACCCGTAGCCGGACGTGCCGGAGGCGGTCATCACCGGGTTCCGCAGCTCGACCGACCCTACGCGAACCGTCAGGTCCGGGGACGTGGGTGTTCCGACATCTCCCATTGCCGTCAGCATCAGGCGGCCGTCGGGAGGTGTCAAGGCTTGCAAATCCGCCTGCACCGACTACGATGCCGGTGGTCGTCTCAGCCTCGGCGAGCCCACGGATCGAAGGAAGAAAATGGAGCAAGTCAGCCCTCCCACGCTCAGCCACTACCGCATGGGCGGCGTCATCGGCACCGGCGGCGGCAGCGTGATCTACTACGTCGAGGAACTCAAGACCGGCAAGAAGTTCGCTCTCAAGTACGTGGAGCGCCTCAGCGCAAAGCACGCCCGTTTCTTCGAGCAGGTCGCGGCGGAGCACGTGCTCGGCCAGAAGGTCAAGCACCCGGTGCTCCGCAAGACGTTCAAGCTCGAACGGCGCGGCTTCCTCGCCACCAACGCGATGCTGCTGTTCATGGAGTACTGCGAGGGGCGACCTCTCGCCTCCCTCCAGCAGGCCGAACCGTCGCGCATGTTGCTGAGCCTCACCAAGGCGGCCGAGGGCCTCCGCGCCATTCACCGGATGGGCTTCGTGCACGCCGACCTGAACCCGAAGAACATCCTCGTCGGCGCCCACGGTGTGGTGAAGCTGATCGACTACGGTCAGAGCTGCAAGGTCGGGACGGCCAAGAAGCGGGTGCAGGGGACAATCGACTACATCGCACCGGAGCAACTGCTCAAGGCCCCGCTCGATCCACGGACGGACGTCTTCACGCTCGGAGCGTGCCTCTACTGGGCCGTGACGCGCAAGACCATCGGCGCGCCGGCCGTGCAGGCAAAGGCGGAGCGACGAATCGGCGCACGGGAGTTCCCCGCCCCCAACGAACTCAACGGATTGGTGTCCGACTCGCTCAACGAGCTGATCCTTCGATGTCTCGAGGAGAGCCCGAGCGACCGCCCGGCGAACGTCGACGAAGTGCTGGGGGAGATGCACCAGGAAGTGCGCGAGCTGCTTCACGCCGAGACCCACGTCGCTTCGGATGAGGCCTGACTGCGTCCATGCTCAAAGACAAACCAATCGTCGCGGTCTACCCCGGGGCCTTCGATCCCCCCACGCACGGACACGTCGACATCATCCGTCGCGCCGTACCGCTCTTCGACCAGCTCATCGTCGCGGTCGGGCACAACCCGGACAAACAAGAGCTGTTCACGGCCGACGAACGCGTCGAGATGATCACCGAGATCATCGCCGACCTCCCGCGCGTTTCGGTCCGAACGTACGAGGGCCTGACCTTCAACTTCGCGCGGGATGTGGGGGCACGGGTCATCCTGCGCGGAATCCGTGACTACACCGATCTGCATCACGAGTTGCTGCTCGCAGGCACGAACCTCGTCGTCGGAGACATCGAGACCGTTTTCATGACCGCGTCGGTGCAGCACGAGCTCACCAGCTCGTCGCTGATCAAGCAGATCGTGTCGATCGGGGGCTACGACCCGGAACGTTTGTCTCGCCTCGTGCCGGAAAATGTCGCCGCGGGGCTCGGCCGGAAATTCGGCGCCGAATGACCATGGAGAGTATGCGTCGCGCAGTCGTGTTGGTGTCCGGCGGTGTGAACAGTTGCGTCGCCGCCGCGATCAAGGATGCGTACGAGCCGGCCCTGTTGCACGTACGGTACCCGCACCGCGCCGCGATCCGGGAACTCGAGTGCTTCCAGCGGCTCGTGAAGCATATGGGGGTCCGAAACAGTCTGGTCGCCGAGCTCCCTCACCTCGCGCAAGTTACGGGCAACGCCCGCGTCGACCGACGCGTGCCCATCGAGGACGCCGCCGCGTTGACCGACAACAAGCCCGCAGGAACGTATGTCCCGGGCCTGATGACGACCATGCTTTCTCTGGCGTTCAACTGGGCCACCGCCATCGGGGCCACGCGAATCGTCGTCGGCATCTCTGAGAACCTCGGTCCGCCCGGTCCCCCCACCGCGGGGCTCTACCCGGACCATCGGCGCGAGGTGCTGCACGCCTTCGAGGACATCATCCGCTTGTCGCTCCCTTCGCCCGTGGCCATGGAACTCGCCGCACCGCTCGTCAACCTGACCCGCCCGGACGTCGTCCGCCTCGGACAGCGCTTCTCCGTCCCCTTCGGGATGACCTGGTCATGCTACGCCTCCGACGAGAAGCCCTGCGAGAAATGCTACGGCTGCGCGACCCGCATGCGCGGTTTCATCGACGCCGGTGTGCCCGATCCAATCTTCGCCCTGGAAAAGAAGAGCTGATGAGGGATAAGGGATGAGTGCGGCGAGCAACGCCTATCCCTCATCCTTCATCTCTCATCTTTCATCGCCTTCGGTCTATCCCGTCGTCAGGCACAGCCCGTCCACCTCGTCGCCCCAGATGAAGTCCTCCGTGCATTCGGTGTCGACGAAGAACACCTCACCCGGGACCAGGGGCTCGTCCTCGAACCCTTCCACCTCACCGTCAATGACGAAGGTCACATCGGCCGCAACGTTGAAGTCCGTTTCGTTGATCAGAACGAAGCGGTTGGCGTCGATGAGCTGCCCTTCGATCGCGAACGTATCGAAGTAGACCTGATCGGTAAGCGGATCGCTGATCAGGACGACGATGACCTCGTCGCCGCACAGGTAGTCCGTGTCGGACGTGAGCACGAGGGGGTCGAGACAGGTCGCTGAACCGCCGCCAGCACCAGGTAATGACGCGGGTTCCTGGCCGAGCGTGACCGGGGCAACCTCGCCGCCTTCGATAGCAGCGAGGAGTTCTCGGACCAAGTCGGCGCGAATGCCGAAGCGGTTCGACGCGGTCACATCGGTCGTGCCCGCATTGTTGACGCCGATAACTCGACCGGCTTGATCGAAGATCGCGCTGCCGCTGGTCCCCGCGCTAGTCTGAACGTCATGCTGAATGAGGGAGCTGTTGCCTGGCGTTGCGGCGACCGCAGGATCGAATGGACGCAATGCTGTCAGGTTCCCCGCGAGACAGGTCGCTCGAGGACGTGCGCTTGCGAACACTGGATCCAACGCGACGGCCACATCGCCTGGGAACCCGCAGAGGGCGACCTCGTCCAGAACTGACAAGTCA
>CAYMME010000264.1:0-12798 GCA_964391465.1 uncultured Planctomycetales bacterium | reverse complement strand
ACGGCGGATGGGAGAGTTGCGCCCACTTGACTCGGGAGGCCTCATAAGTGTTAGGTGAATCTGTATGATGCTACTGACTTCTTAGCAGCCTCCCATCCACCCAATACATTTTTCGAACTGGTAGGGCAGCCTGATCCACTGGATTCTTCGCGATTGGATTCAGCGCCACAAGCTGTAACTCCCGGTCATCTGTCAGGTTGAACGGCGTGTTACACGAATAGATCACTGCCGAGATGCCATTGTACCCTGAATCGGCAAACAAGGCATGTCCGACAGGAGCACCCCCTGCCTTGTGGACCTCGGTTCGTACCTGGTGACCAGCATGGACGAGTTCGTGTGTTTCGGGGTTGATTGTGATACTGAAGTCACCGATGCCAAACAGACACCCAATCACACGCGGAGGATCCACATCGATCCTTGAAAAGTCGACGCCGCCAGCATTTAGAGCAATGACAAATGGATCTTCGTCGGTAATCACGCCCGCCCTGAGATACTGCTCACGTTTGTCGCGCTTGGCCTTGATCGAATTGGTCAGCCGTAATGTCAACTGCCGATTAGGGACCTCACACGCACCAGCATCCCATTGAATCTGCGGAACGGCATCATGACCTATGCCAGCTGCAGCTGTCGTCGATTCAATCCAAATGGGATTCGTCTGCCTGTCGATCCTAAGGTCTGGTCCACTTCCAGCAGATGTCGTGCGTTCGTACTTCTCAAGAAGTGCACAGCCTACGAGCATTTCCCAGAACCGTGCCTGAAACTGAGTTGCAATCGCACTATAGAAATTGGGATCCGCTAGGGGCTGGTAGACCGTCCACATCTGCTGGAACACCTCTCGGTGCTTCGACCATCTGACCCCTCGACAAAACTCCTCATAGAGCGGTTCACCTGGTCGGTCAGGATCGATGATGTGTCCTGGTTTCACTTTCGCTCTACCGTGATTCACCTAACGCCAGCGATAACCTGCGGCGGCGGAGCGCAGCGAAGCCGCCGTCAGGTTCATCGCTTTGTTAGGCCTCCCGCCGCCGCTCCTTCGTATGTGAGCCCGAACACCGTGTCCGTCAACCAACGCCGGAACGACTCGTTGTCCATGAACTGCTTGAACAGCTCCGTGTCATCCTTCAGCACGGCCGTCATCACCCGCGACAGCGCCTTGTCGTGCTCGATTCGCGCGTTCTGCTTGTCGGAGTTCGTCTTCGCGTTTTGGTAGGCCGTGTCTGCGGCGACGCGCTTCGGAATGTCCTCGGTGATCAGCTTGTGCACGCGATCGGCATCCGTCCACGGGATGTTGCCGAACTGGTCGTTGAAGGTCTTGAGGATGTTCGAGAGCCGGTCCAGCTCGGCCTCCGGCTTGTGGCCGCCGCCCGCCGTGGGTACCGGCTCGATCTCCGCGTCGGCGTCCGGGAGCTGGATCCTGACCGCGGCCTGCTTCTCCACGCGGTAGCTGTCCATGTCGATGGCCTCGAGGATCCCCTTCGACAGATCTTCCTCGACTGGGGCCGGCAGCTTCGGTACCAGGAACGTGAGGAAGATCGACAGCTTCTCCCATTCGGCGTTTGTGTAGGGAAGGATGGACGACAGGAACCCGTAGGCGCGCAGGAAGGCCTTCGCCTTGCCCTTGAAGTCCACCTGACCGTCTTCATCGAGCTGCTCGCGGTAGGCAGCGACGCCGGCATCGAGTATCGGATCGAGACGGTCTCGGTCCGCTCCGTAGAGATAGAGGGCCACCAGATCAGCGACCTGCTCGGCAGTATAGACCTGGTAGCCGTCGAGAGCCGCCTTGAGGTCGTGCAGCTTGTTCGGGTCGGTCTCGTCCGCCAGGACCGTGGTGCGGTAGTAGTCGGCGAACCCCTCCTGGATCGTGTCGGAGTCGTTCATGAAGTCGAGCACGAAGACGTCGTGCTTCTTGGGGTGGGCGCGGTTGAGCCGCGAGAGCGTCTGCACGGCCTTGATCCCGGAGAGCACCTTGTCCACGTACATCGTGTGCAGCAGGGGCTCGTCGTAGCCCGTCTGGAACTTGTCGGCGCAGATCAGGAACCGGTACGGGTCCTCCTGGATCTTGTCGGCGATCCGGCTCGACGGGAAGCCGTTCAGCGACGCCTCCGTGACCTTGGCGCCGCCGTACTCGTGCTCGCCTGAGAAGGCGACGATGGCCCGGTACCGGCTCTTGCGCTCTCCGAGGTAGTCGCGGATGGCGTGGAAGTACTGGATCGCGCGCTCGATGCCGCTGGTGACGACCATGGCGCGCGCCTCGCCTCCGACCTTGTTCAGGGCCAGCACCTGTTCGTGGAAGTGGTCCACCATGATCTCGGCCTTGAGCCGGATCGCGTGGTCGTGGCTCTCCACGTAGCGGCGCAGCTTTTTCTTCGCCCTCTTGGTGTCGAACTCGGGGTCGCCCTCGATCTTCTTCACCAGCTTGTAGTAGCTCTCGACGGGGGTGTAGTGGCGCAGAACGTCCAGGATGAAGCCCTCCTGGATCGCCTGCTTCATCGTGTAGCTGTGGAAGGACCGGTGCTTGACGCTCCCGTCGGCCTGGGCCTCCGGCTCGCCGAAGATCTCGAGCGTCTTGTTCTTGGGCGTGGCGGTGAAGGCGAAGTAGCTGGCGTTGGGCAGCAGCTTCTTCGCCTCCATCAACCGGTTGATCTTGTCCTCGAGAGTCTCGTCCTCCTGCTCGGCTCCCGCGGCCGAGAGGGCCACCGAGACGGCCGCCGAGGTGCGCCCGCCCTGGCTCGAGTGCGCCTCGTCGATGAGGATCGCGAAGCGCCGGCCGCGATGCTCGCTGCCGATCTCGTCCAGGATGAACGGGAACTTCTGCACCGTGGAGATGATGATCTTCTTGCCGTCGGCGATGAAACGCCGTAGGTCGCCGGAGCGCTCGGCGTGTCCCACCGTGGCGCTCACCTGGGCGAACTGCTTGATGGTGTCCTTGATCTGCTGGTCGAGGATGCGCCGGTCGGTGACAACGATGATGGAGTCGAAGACGACCGCGCCGTCCTTCGCCAGGCCGATGAGCTGGTGGGCGAGCCAGGCGATCGAATTGGACTTGCCGCTCCCCGCCGAATGCTGGATGAGGTAGCGCCGGCCGGCGCCATGTCGGGCGACGTCGGCCAGCAGGCGGCGCACCACGTCGAGCTGGTGGTAGCGCGGCCAGATCTGCGCGGCCTTCTTCCTGCCCGACTTCTCGTCCCGCGTCTCGACCACCTGGGCGTAGTTCTCCAAGATGTCGGTCAGGCCCTCGCGCGTGAGGACGCGCTTCCAGAGGTAGTCGGTCTTGAGGCCGTTCGGATTGGGCGGGTTGCCCGCACCGTCGTTCCAGCCCTGATTGAACGGCAGGAACCACGAGCCCTTGCCCTTGAGGTGGGTGCAGAAGCGCACCTCGTGGTCGTCCACGGCGAAGTGCACGACGCAACGCCCAAACTCGAACAGCTTCTCGCGCGGGTCGCGGTCGCGCCGGTACTGCTGGACCGCGTCGTCGACCGTCTGCTTGGTCAGGCTATTCTTCAGCTCGAAGGTGGCGAGCGGAAGGCCGTTGATGAAGAGGCCCAGGTCGAGGGCGAGCTGCGTCTCGTCGCGGCTGTAGCGAAGCTGCCTCGTGATGCTGAAGCGGTTCTGGGCGAACCGCTCCGCGGCTCTGAGGTTGCCGGGCGAGGGCGTGCCGTGGAAGAGGTCGAAGTGGTGCGGGCCGTGCTTGATCCCGTGCCGTAGCACGTCGATGGTTCCGCGTTTGGTGATCTCGCCCTGGAGCCGGGCGAGGAACTTGCGACGGGTCGGTCCGTCCTCTCGGAGGTCGAGGGCGCGGGCCGGTTCCGGCTGCGTCGCCTCCAGGAACGCCGAGAGCTGGACCATGTCCACGCAGTGCTCGCGGTCGTAGTCCTCGGGCGTGCCGCAGATCCACCCGGCGCCGTAAGCCGCCGGTCGCTCGCACACCTCCCCCGCCGCGCCGGCTCCCGGGCCGCGCGGATCGCAAGGCGACCCCGTCAACGCGACGCAGATGAGCCGCTCGAGACCGCGCTCGCTGGTGTCGGTGGTCATCGGGCCACCTCGCTCCCGCTGACGATCAAGTACCCGTCCAGCACCGCCATGCGTCCCAAGTGCCTGTCCCAGCAACGGTTTGGGGCGCTGTCCCGCCCGCCCCTGTGCCGCTGGATCCAGTACCCATCAAGCAACGGGCAAGCAATCCACCCAGCGGTAACACCTTGCTTCCCAAGGACTTGTGGCCCGAGGGAGCGCGCCGGGGGAGCCCTCCAGGGCCGCGCCATCAAGCAACCTCCCGCGGGTCTGGCCGAGGCGCCGCCCAGAAGGGCAGGTAGCTTCGGATCCGGGTGCCGGCCTCGGGATCCGTGATCACGATCAGGCCGGATTCGACGGCTTCTCCGAGAAGACGAGACGCGGTGGCGATGTTCTTGTCATCAATGCCGAGGCGCTGGCGAAGCGAGGCGTTGCTCATCGGCTGCCGCATCACGTAGCGCAGGCACGCGTGCAGGTAGCAGGCGCGCACGCGGTCCGCCTTGACCATGGCCGAGAGGGGCTTGTGGGCGAACAGGACTGCCCGCGTGAACCCCTCCGGGCTCTCGAAGAGCGGCGCCGGAAGCTGGAACAGCTCGACCTGGAAGACGACCTTGTCGATCCCACTTCCCCGCTCCTCGCAGATCCGGAAGCGTCGCATGAGCGAGGCGAGCGCCTCGTTGCGGGACCGGGGTGGCGTGTCCACGAAGCGCTGCGTGTCGACGAGCGGCTCGCCCGGGTTCGAGATCTCGATGCGGTCGTCGAAGATCTCGACCATCGGGCCGGTGCCGGTGATGAAGAAGTCCTGGTGAATGAGCGCATTGGCCACGAGCTCGCGCACCGCCAGCTCCGGGAACACCGGTACGCTCCGGCGCAGAGCCTGCTCGATGATCTCGTTGGCCGGCAGCAGGCCGTGGATGTACCCGACCAGCCCCTCGAAGCCGCAGGCGTAGCCCTTGGCGCCTTCCTGCTCCTTGAGCGTTTCCGTCCGGCCGTTCCCGCGGTACTGAATGACCCGCACGGCCTTGCGCCGCAGCGCGTGAAAGGCATCGAGCCGCTTCGCGAACAGGATGGCGCCGAGGCTCGTGACGTCCCAGCCGCCGGCGTCGCTCCTGCGGATCAGCCGGTCGTCCGCCAGGGCTTCGAGGATGCCCTTCCGGTTCGCCGGCAGCGGCCGCTCCAGCAGGTCGAAGTAGGCCGGGTATTCCAGCAGGCGAAGCACGTCGTCGCTCGTTGCGCGCTCGGCGGCGACGCCGTCCTCGAAGGGCGTCCGGTCGAAGATGCGCCACAGCGCCCGCTCCTTCTCGGGGAAGTCCTTCAGCTTCTTCTTGTAGGTACCGACGCGGATGAACTCCTGGCCCGAGAAGCGCACCGGGTGGCGGGCGGCCCGCGCGATCTCCAGCAGGACGACGCGGCGTCCGTCGATCTCCACCGTGAAGAAGCGAAAGTCGATCTTGGGCTCCAGAAGCCTCAGCAGCCAGCTCTCCAGCTCCTCGTTGCCGACCCGGGCCGTGTGGGGATCGAAGGTGGTTCCGACCACCGCGTGGTCCTCGTCGCGCACGCCCCAGGCCTGATACGCGAAGGCCTTGCCCACCAGGGCGGCCGCGTTGGCGAGCGCGGAGATGTACTCGCCGATCCCCTGCGGCTCGGCCTCGTTGATCTTGAACTCGACCCACTCGGTCTCGCGCGGCAGCGCGCACAGCTCGCGCACGAGGCTCGCGAGGTAGTCGGCAGGCCTGTCGCCGCTCACGCCTCGGCCTCCTCGGGGATGGGATCGAGGTCATCGGCCGGTTGCTCCTCGGGCGAATCGTCCTCGGCCTCGATCTCGGCGAGCGGCTCGGGCTCCTCGGCCTCGTCCGGCAGACGCGCCGCCGCCTCGCGCACGTCGTGCTTTCCGGTGACCACGTCGGCGATCAGGCGGGTACGGAGTTCACGGACAAGCGCAACCTCACGGTTCAGCCGATCTTCAGTGCGCTCAAGCTCCGCGATGCCCTCACTAATCCCTCGAACGATCCGCTCCTGCTCCTCAACTGGTGGAACTGGAACCTTGATGACTCCGAAGCGATCGGTGTAGAGGCGCATGAAACCTGACGAACCCGTTCCAAGACCTTTCGATTCAACGCGAAAGACGCCTCCTGCTGCAGGCGTCTTGAAGAGCTGCAGGAAGTACTCGGGCACTTGGGGCGCAACTATCTCCAGCACGGCGTAGTCGGGGCTGACCAGTCCAGATTGGCCTGCGATTCCGAACATGCCGATCGCGGCACGCATCCGGTTCATCACGAGCTGGCCAGGCCGCACCTTCTTGAAACCCACGAGAGCTTCGGTACTGATCGGCACTTCAGACACTTCACGGTGGCGTACCAGGCCTCGATACATGCGCAGGGAAAGCAGCTCCTCAGTTCCAGTTGCCGATCGGTGATCGATCTCGCGAAACAAGACCTTTGCGCGCTTGACGGCCCAATGCTCCGGCACATCCCCCAGCCACTCTACGCCGGAGGGCTTGAGGCGCACACTGGCGTCGAGGCCGCGGGTGACGGCGCGGTGGATGATGGCCTGCTTCTGCTCTTCCAGCAGCTTGATCAGCTTCTGCTTGGCGCGGATGTAGCGCCGGATCCGCCGGTCCACGTGGTCAAGGAACCGGACAATGGCGGCTTGTTCCGGGATAGGCGGCACCGGCAGCCATATGGACTTGATCGCTGCGTGCGAGAGCCCGTAGCGTGTCACGCCGTTCGCTTCGACGTGGAACTGGTAGGCGACGCCAGTGCTCTGCATCGCTCGGAAGAGGTAATCACCGAGCACTTGAGCGCTGAAGGGACGCAGCAGCGCCAGGTGGTACCCGCACACGAGGTCATCTGCGGCTTCCTGGACGAGAGCGGGAACGCCGATATCGTTCCACGCCTCCGAGTCCTTGGTAATGAGAACATCGCCCGTCTGGAGTCGAAAGCGCTCGATTTCCTCGGTCGTAGCGGTCGCGCCCATGAACGTCATCGCGGCACCAATGCGATCGTTCTTGTAGACGTCCACGTAGTTGCACAAGCGAACCGGAACCTCACCCTCCTTCGCGTGCTTGTCTACGTTGCTGACGCGCATCTCGACGGCATTCCGCAGCCGGCTCACATCCCAGTGCGCCGGCACGTCCCCGAGCCACGGCACGCCGGAGTTCTTCATCGCGGGGTACGGCACGAGATCGTCGATCATGCGTTGCCCTCCCCTCCACCTGCCGGCGCTGCCTGCCAGTCGCCAGCGATCCGTACCCAGTCCGTGTCGCGTGAGATCGCCTGTCCGTCGTCATCCTTGCCGACCCAAACGCCCCAGAACTCCGGGTCGTCGGAGCGGGGTTGCTGCGACTTGGGCAGATCGTTCATTCTCACGAGCACCGGAAGCTCTGACGCCCAGCCGAGCAGGATGGCGCTCTGCGAGGGCAGCGACGGCAACTCCCGAAGCAGCCCCCTCAGGTTGTCCGGGACGAGACGGTGGACCAGCTCCTGATCACGGTCGTTGCTGATGCGGTGCAGGAGAAAGGTGTTGCACTGCGAGAGAACCGTGGGGGAGAGCTCCGACGGGCGCTGGGAAGAGAGGACCAGGCCGAGCCCGAACTTTCGGCCTTCACGCGCGATGCGCTCGAACACCTGACAGCAGACCGCCGCCGCGTCCTGGTTCTCGACGTCCTCCTTGTAGCGCTTGATGAAGGTATGCGCCTCTTCCATCACCAGCACCGTGGGAAGCGTCGCCCCGTTCAGCCTGACGTAGCGCTGGAGGGCCTCGAAGGTCATGCGCGCGATCACGGCCGTGACGACGTGCACGACCTCGGTGGGCACCAGGGACAGATCGATCACCGAGACGCAGCCACTTTCGGCCTTGTCGCTCCCGATGTAGTCCGCCAGCCAGTCCTCAAGGGTTGTGCCCTCGGTGTCGGAGATGATTGCTCGCATCCTGGGATCCGAGAGGAATGTGCGGATCCGGGCGACGAGGAAGTCCAGGTACTGGCTTACGTTCTCCTGATCCGCCAGGATCTCCAGGTGGTCCGCGAGGTCCGTGCCGTTGAAGGGCAGAGGAACGTCTTCGTCGGGACTTTCTTGGAAGACGATTCCTCCGACGGTTTCCACGGCCGACCGGAAGGCCTCGACGATCGGAGTCACCTGCGACTCCGAGAACGCACGGAAGTACTCGACTAGCTCTCCATCGTCATTGGTGAACGTCTTGAGGTTGCCTTCGACAGCAACGCTGATGGCCTCTCGAACGTCCGCGAGCCGATTGTCCGGGTACTCGGCGATCTTCGCTTCCAGGTCGCTGGCCATTGCCTTCAGACGCCAGCCGAACTGCTTGTCCGTCTGGATTGCGCCTGATCGGTGGTCGCGCTGTACCGAAATGAGGCGGGACGAAAGGTAGCGGCGCAGCGCCAGCTTCTTCTCCTCTTCCGTGGGGGCGGCGATCTCCGTCCGCCCGGCCTTGACCTCACGTAGTGCCCGCCGGAGCAACGGCCGCTGCGTCTTCGCGCTGGCCTGCGTGAACGAGCACCACTCGGCGCTGTTCCAGAACCAGAGCGGCACCTTGAGCGCCTGCTCGCCTTCGCCGGGGTTCACCTTGAAGACGCGCGCTCGGACCGTGGGATCGTCCTTCGGGAACGCCCGCGAGTACTCGCCATTCGGGTCGAGCACGACGAAGCGGGCGTTGGGTGTGCCACCCCGGACCTCCGTTGCCTGTTCTAGGCTCCAGCGGATCAGGCCCGCGACCGAACACGACTTGCCGCTCCCGGTGTTGCCGAGGACGGCGAGATGACGCCCGAACAGGCGGTTCGGATCGACGCAGACTCGTGCATCCCCGGCCAGGGGGCTCGTGCCGATCTGAACGCGTCGTCGTTCGCCGGACTCGACAATCGACCGGAGCTGAGCATCCGTGGGTAGCACGACGGCGGCGCCGACCGAGGGCAACGTGTCGGCGCCCCGCCGGAAGACGTAGCCTTCGTCGTCGAGAGTCGCTCGCAGGATGCCGAGCGGGTTGAGGCTCAGCCGGCGCAGCGGATAGGGCAGGTCCACGAGGCCGAAGTCCTGCATTCCCCGACGCTTCGGAAAGGGCGATCGCTCGACAGTCACCCACTCGGTCTGCCCGACGAGGAAGCCGTCGTCGACGGGAACCAGCAGGTAGCCGTTCACCCGGGGAAACGGCCGAGGCCCGCCCGCGTTCAGCGCGACGGACTCGGGCGCCTCGATATCAAGGCCGACCTTGATCTCGTCCGGCGACACGAACTCCACCGTGCCGATCCGGAGGCTCCCGGCCTGCTCGAAGGGGGTCTGGCTCACGGAGTCGGGCCTCCTTCCTCTGCGCTAGCCTTGCCCGCCGTCTCGTCCTTTCCTTCCCCGGCGGTCCACCTCGCCTTCAGCAGCTCGGCCATGCGGAACGTGGTGCGGTCGATCGCCGGCTTGGGCAGGTAATGGTCGACCAGCGTCCTGAGGTCGCCGAAGTGATCGCCGATCATAAAGGTCACTTGCGCGAGCCGCCCCAGCGATTCGTAGGTGCCCATGATGCGGCCAATGAGGTCGTCGCGCGAGATCACCACCAGGTGAGCCGACGGGATCGTCAGCATGTCCGCGAGCACCCGGTTGATGTGCTCGTCGCCGAACCCGTATCCGTAGCAGACCACCGTGCTGTTCGGCCGGCAGATCGCGGCGGCGAGGTCCCGAAACAGCTCTACGTAGGGGTGGGAGGCGGTTTCCCGGTCCTTCGCCGCGTTCGGGTAGATCATGAGCTGCATCGCCCCGGCGCCATCGATGCCGGCAGAGGTAATGTAGGGCGTGGCCTCGGGGGCACCGAACGGGAGCCCGATCCGGCGAATCGCTCGATCGCAATCGAGCCAGTCGACCGACCCGTGCAGCTTCGTGAAACGGGCGACACCTTCCAGGTAGCGCGGCTCGCCGCGGATGCCGGGCGGGTTGTAGTGGAGATCGACGTCGAGCCGTGAGGCACGGAAGACGGGCGCCAAGGTGCCGACGAAACGGTCCATCAGTCGGAGCCCCGCGACATCGGCGCCGGCTTCGAGGTAGCGGTCGTAGTTCGTCGAGAAGAGGTGCAGCCGCTCGCGTGTGCCGGACCGGCTCGCGAAGCTCATGAGGAAGCTGACGAGGTAGTTGAGAGCCTCCTCGCGTCTGTCGCCGGGCGCCGAGACGAGCTGTCGCTCCCCCTCGAGGATCGAGGCTGCGAACGAGCCGAGGGCGTCTCTCAAGCCCTTTCGCAGGGCCGTGATCTGCTCATGCTCCTCGGCATCCTCCGTCTTGGTGGACGCGATGATCTCCAGGCCGCGGAGCAGCTCGTTGGCAGTGCGGATTTGGTCCTCGAAGTTCCCCGTGTCGCGCCCTGCCAGCTTGGCGGCACGCTCGGCTTCCGCCGCGATCTCCTCGTTCAGGATGTCGAAGGCGATCGTCTCCATCCCGGGAAGCGCGCTCTCCGTCGCGATCCCGTGCGCGGCGTGCGTCAAACCTGAGCCCACCAGCAACGACAGGTGCTCGGACTGGACGAGTGCCGTGAGCCAAGGCTCGATCCTGGGACGCAGCTTCTCCGGCCCGAAGCCCTCGTCGGGCTTTGCCCAAGAGCACGTCGCGCCGGTGGATAGCTTGAACGGCTTGCTGGACTCCTCGGGTTCGCGGTCCGGCTCCAGGAAGACCGGGGCCTGGTCGTCGCGCGTCTTGAGGATCTGACCGCCGCCCTCGAGATGGTTGCGAACGTCTTCCGCCGTCACGGCTTGGCTCCCCCGATGATCTCGCCCAGTAGTCCCTCGGTTTCCTTCTCCAACACCAGAATGTCGGCGCGGATCTCCTGCAACGTCCGCAGCGGCTGCGGCTTGTAGAAGTAGCGGGTGAAGCTAATCTCGTAGCCGGTCTTGACGCTGTCCGGCACGTACCAGGCGTCGGCCGCGTGTGGCAGGACCTCGCGGCGCAGGAAGGCTTCGATGCCGCCCTCTTCCAGCAGCGGGACCTGCTCGGTGTCGCGGAGGTCCGGGTCGGGCTCGTACTCGACGACCGCGGGCTTGCCGGCGATCGTGACAGGGAACAAGCCGCGCAGCGGGTCCGCTGCAGTGCCCTTCTTGTGGATCTTCTTGATGACCGGCGGCGCGTCGGTCGCCCGCTCGGCCGTCTCCTTGAGCGACTTGATCTCCTTGACCGCGTAGGAACGCTCGGCGTCGATGCCCGCAAGATGCAGCGGTCGCTCGACGATCACCTTCCAGTATCCGAAGGCAGCGTTGGGCAAGATCTTGCTCTGCTCCCTCTCCTCGAAGGCGAGGAAGGTGTTGCAGATGCGCTCGATGCCCTCGTCCGACAGCTCGCAGTTCTTCTTGCCGAGGTTCTTGCGCAGCGGCTTGAACCACTGCGTGGCGTCAATGAGCTGCACTTGGCCCTTGCGATGCTCGGCCTTTCGGTTCGTGAGCACCCAGATGTAGGTCGCAATGCCGGTGTTGTAGAACATGTTGAGTGGCAGGGCGACGATGGCTTCGAGCCAGTCGTTCTCGATGATCCAGCGGCGGATGTTGCTCTCGCCCTGGCCGGCGTCGCCGGTGAAGAGCGAGCTGCCGTTGTGCACCTCGGCAATCCGGCTGCCGAGGCGGGTGCCTTGCTTCATCTTCGAGAGCATGTTCGCCAGGAAGAGCATCTGGCCGTCGCTCGAACGCGTGACGAGCGAGTACTCGGGATCGTCGGCGTGCTCGATCAGGAAGCGCGGATCCTTGATGCCGCCCTTGCCGCCCATGCGCTCCAGATCGCTCTTCCAGCTCTTGCCGTAGGGCGGGTTGGAGAGCATGAAGTCGAACTCGCGCGACGGGAAGGCGTCGTTGGCGAGCGTCGAGTGCTCGGGGCCGCCGACGATGTTGTCCGCCGCGTCGCCCTCGCCCTTGAGGAGAAGGTCCGCCTTGCAGATGGCATAGGTCTCGCCGTTGATCTCCTGCCCGTAGAGGTGGGTGGCGACCTGCTTGCCGTGGTCGCGGGCGAGGCCCTGGAGCGTTTCTTCGGCGACCGTGAGCATCCCACCCGTGCCGCAGGCGCCGTCGTAGACGAGATAGGTGCCGGACTCGATCTGCCCGGCGACGGGCAGGAAGATGAGGCGGGCCATGAGCTTCACCGCATCGCGCGGTGTCCAGTGCTCACCGGCCTCCTCGTTGTTTTCCTCGTTGAAGCGTCGGACCAGCTCCTCGAAGATCGTGCCCATCCCGTGGTTGTCGAGGCCGGGGTGTTTGATCGAGCCGTCCCCGTTCCGTACCGGATCCGGGCCCAAATTGATGTCCGGCGAGAGGAACTTCTCGATCAGCGTTCCCAGAGCGTCGGCCTTCGAGAGGCGCGGGATCTGGTTGCGGAACTCGAAGTTCTCGAGGATGTCCTGCACGTTGGGCGAGAAGCCGTCGAGGTAGGCCTCGAAGTCGGCCCGAAGCTGCTGCTGGCTGGCGCGGGCCTTGAGGTCGCGGAGGGTGAATGGCGACGTGTTGTAGAAGGCCTGCCCGGCCGCCTGCCGCAGGGCTTGATCCTGGTGGACGATCCTGGCCTCGTCGAGCGAGGCCTTCATGTCCAAAACGGCCTGCTTCGTTGGCTCCAGCACCGCGTCGAACCGGCGCAGAACGGTCATCGGCAGGATGACGTCGCGATACTTGCCGCGAACGTAGAGATCGCGTAGGACATCGTCGGCGATGCCCCAGATGAAGTTTGCGATCCAATTCAGTTGCGCCCGTTCCATGTCACTCCGCGTTCCTCGGGAGGCCTAACGACGAGCATCAACCGCGCCAACTAGAGTCGCTCAGCGGTTTGCCCGTAATAC
>CAYMME010000263.1:0-12811 GCA_964391465.1 uncultured Planctomycetales bacterium | reverse complement strand
CCGGAACTGCTCACGCTGCCCGAGGTGGATAAGGACAAGGTCGCGATCACGGGTCACTCACGGAAAGGCAAGCAATCCATGATCGCGGCCGCGTTCGACGAGCGTTTCACCGCCGTCATATCGAGCAGTTCCGGCAGCGCCGGCTCGACGCCGTACCGCTTCGTCAGTGAGAACACCTTCGAGGAGAGTCTCGAGTTCACGTCACGCCTGCCTACCGCCAGCAAGTGGTTCCACCCGCGCATTCGGTTCTTCACCGGACGAGAGAACAAGATGCCGATCGACATCCACGGCTTGGTGGGGATGATCGCACCGCGGGCATGTCTCTTGTCGTCGGCGTACAACGACGGTGGGAGCACCACTCTCGCAATCGAACGCAACTACCTCGCCGGGCGCGAGGTGTACCGCCTCCTGGGCAAGCCCGAGGCCCTGCGCGTTCGCTGGCGGCCGTTCGGGCATCAGTGGAACTCGCACGACGGCCAAGCCTACTTCGACTGGTTCGACCGCGCGTTCGGCCGCGGCTCGTTCACGTTTCCCGAGGAGCTGATCCATCACTTCGACTGGGATGCGTGGAAGGCCCGGCAAGACCCGGCGTCGCTGCGGCCTCCGACCGGGGCCGACCCGCGCGACGCGATGGGCTGGTCACTCGGCGACGCACCGCCGCAAGCACCGGATCCGGGCGGACACTACGGGCGCGAGCCGGAGAGCGAGGCCACACTGCTCGGCCGGCACCGCGTACCCGATGATGTCGTCCGGCGCTCCGTCAGCTTCGGCGAGTACGTGCGGGGTACCCTGTACAGCGAGAAGGATCCGAAGGGGCCGTTGCCCGTGGTTCTGTGGCTGCACCCCTACTCCTATTCCACCGGCTACAGCGGGGCCTACATGGTCGGACCTCGGATCTACCACCATCTCGCCCAGCAGGGCTTCGCCGTGTTCACGTTCGACCAGATCGGTTTCGGGCGGCGACTGCTGGAGGGGCGGGACTTCTATGCGCGGCACCCGCGCTGGTCGAAGCTCGGGAAGATGATCGCAGACGTTCGGGCGGCCCTCGACTTCCTGAACGGCGTACCCGGCCAGCCCGCACCGGCCAAGGACGTCGCATGGATACCGCCGCTCGACATGAAACGCGTCTACTGCCTGGGGTACTCGCTCGGCGGCATGGTGGCGCTGTACGCAACCGCCCTGGACGACCGGATTGCCGGCGTCGCTTCGTTCTGCGGGTTCACGCCGATGCGCACTGACACCGACGAGAAGCCCACGGGCGGCATGCGTCGGCTCTGGGAGTGGCACGCCCTTCAACCACGGCTCGGTCTGTACCACGGCCGCGAACGAGGGCTGCCCTTCGACTTCGGTGATGTGCTTGCGCAGATCGCGCCGCGGCCTTGCCTGATCGTCTCGCCGATCCACGACCGTGACGCCGACATCACGGACGTGACGCGGTGTGTCGAGAAGGCTCGCGCGGCATGGAAGGCCAAAGGCGCGGCGGAGGCGATCACGCACCGCACGCCGGATGACTACAACCGCTTCCAGACCGAACAACACGCGACGTTCGTCGAGTGGATCAGCCCGCTGGTCGAACGCCGCGGGCAGTAGTCCGTCGGCGCCGGTGCGCAGTCACCGCGACGCCGCGGCCCGCTTGTCGATCTCCTCGATCTTGAAGCGCACGCTGACGATGAAGGGCATCTCCCCCTTGACCCAGTGGCCGTACGTCGTGGTGACGAACGTACCGTCGGGCAGCAGCTCCAGCCCTGGATAGGCGCAGTCGGCTCCTCTCGTGTTGTCCATGAGCCGCACGCGGTATTGACCTTCGCGCCCGGCCACGATGTCCTCGTATTTGCCGACCCAGCCGACCCAATCCCCTTTGGTCGGGCTTTCGTGCGTCGTGTCTCGGAAGGTGATGAACAACCGACCGTCGGAGGCGTAGCGGCCGGTGTGCCGATCGCCGGTAAGCGCACCGGGAAGCTCGACGGGCGGCGACCACGTCTTGCCCTCGTCATCGGTGAAGATCACGAACGAGTTGTGCTTCCGGCTGTTCTCGCGCAGCAGGACGGCCAGTTGCTTGCCGTCCGGCGAGCGCACCGCGCCCGGCTCGCACAGATGTGCGGTCGGATGCTGGGCAATCACCACCGGCTGCGACCAAGTCAGCCCACCGTCCGTCGAGACGGTCTTGAAGACCTGGAACTTCGTACGTTTCTTCGCCCCGCGCAAGAAGCGGCCGTCGTCGTGGAACAGGGCCATGTAGCTACCGTTCTTCAGCCGCACCACCGAGGCCATGGTGACGATACCGCCGAAGTCGCCGATCGGCTCGAGCGGCGTCCACGTAACTCCGTCGTCCTCGGACACGGCCATGCGAATCGGATAGAGCCCCGAGAACATGATCAGCCGCTTCGTACCCTTCGCGTCGATGACGCGATGAATCGTCGGCACCTCCTGCGACGTGGCCCAGTTGTCCGGCACGGGCAACCGATCCGACCAGGTCAGGCCGCCGTCGGTGCTTCGCCTCATCACGACCCCACCGCGACCGTGGCCCTTGGGATACACCGTGATCATCGTCTTGTTGTCCTCGAGCAGCACCGTAGTCGGGTGCCCGAGGTACTGACCCGGCTCGCGGTCGACTACGACCTGACGATGCTTGTCGCCGGCCAGATCGACCAGCGGGATCGAGTAGCCGCGGGGCTTCAGCCCACAAATGCTCAGGATCCGCTCGGCCAGCAGGTCGGCGATGATGCGATGGCCCTCATCGTTCGGATGGATGCCGTCCGGGAGCAGACTGGCCACCAGCCGCCCGGCCGGTTCGTCGCGCGACTCGAAGATGGCGTACACGTCGATCAGCGGGACGCCGTCGGTCCGGGCGACCTGCCGCACCGTTTCTGCGTACGTATCCAGGAGCACGTTGAATCCCTGCAGACGGCCGGGGTCGTACGGCGGCTTGCCGTAACGTTCCTTCATTCCCGGGGTCCAGCGGCGAGAGTTCGGCGTCATCAGGATGACGCGTATGCCGCGATCCTTGAGCGTTTTCGCGAAGTGGCGCAGGTTTGCGTCGTACCGCGCGCGGTCGACGCGCGGCTCGGTCTTGCCGTCGAACACGTTGACGGCCGAATCGTTGAGACCGAACTGGATGATGACCACGTGCGGCTTGCGAGCCAGCACATCCTTCTCGAAGCGCCCGCGTGCCTGATCGGTCGTGTTCCCGCCGATGCCGGCGTTGATGACCTCGACCTGCATCCCCCGCGCGGGCAGGATCTCGGCCAGCCGCCGGCAGTAGACCTGCTTGACCGAGGCGCGGGTAGCGGTCGTCGAATCCCCGAATCCGACAATGCGAATCGGGGCCGCGCCCACCGCCGGCGTAGCCATGCAGAACGGCAGCACCATCTTGAACATGAACGAACACCTCCACCCATCGTGGATCAGCGGAACTCGGCTCGTGAGCATCGTGATTCTGCCTCCGTCGCTGGCTAGGTACGAACCTCGGCATGATACCGGGTTCTCGAGCGCAGGTCCTGCTGGCGCAGCCGCTTCGGGGCAACCGCACGCCCCGCACGAACCGCGGAACTGGACGCCCGCCGGCTGGCTCGTACACTGGCGGCACTATGGCTCAACGACGCAAAAGACCAGACCAATCGAAGCTCGTATATGACAACCCTCTGGTGGCCCGCAACGCCTCGCCCGAGATGGCGGCGCTGTTCTCGCCGCAACACAAGTTCTCGACGTGGCGGCGGCTGTGGATCGCCCTAGCCGAGGCGCAGCACGAAATGGGGTTGTCCGTAACGAAGCGACAGATCGCGGCCATGCGGCGCGTGGTCGATGACATCGACTTTGCGGCCGCGGCCCGATACGAGACGAAGCTTCGCCACGACGTGATGGCCCACGTGCACACGTTCGGCGACGCCGCCCCCGCCGCCCGGCCCATCATTCATCTCGGGGCCACTAGCGCCTTCGTCGGCGACAACACCGACCTGCTGATCATCCGCGACGCCCTCATGCTCGTGCGCGACTGGCTGGTCAACGTGATCGACGCCCTGGCCCGCTTCGCCAAGACAAACCGGGCGCTGCCGACGCTCGGTTTCACGCACTACCAGCCGGCCCAGCTCACGACCGTGGGCAAACGGGCCACGCTCTGGTGCTACGACTTCGTCCGGGACCTCGAGGACGTCGAGCACCGGCTCGCCACGCTTCGGTTTCGCGGCCTGAAGGGTGCGACGGGAACGCAGGCCAGCTTCCTGTCCCTGTTCAACGGCGACCACGCCAAGGTGCGCCGTCTCGAGCGGCTGGTGGCTAAACGGATGGACTTCACGACCGTCGATCCAGTGACGGGGCAGACCTACTCGCGGAAGGTGGACGGGCAGGCCCTCTCGGTGTTGGGCGGGATTGCGGCCAGCGTGCACAAGTTCGCCAACGACCTCCGCCTACTGGCCAACCGCAAAGAGATCGAGGAGCCGTTCGAGAAGAGCCAGATCGGCTCGTCGGCGATGCCCTACAAGCGGAACCCGATGCGGTGCGAACGGGCGACGGGCCTGGCCCGGCTTGCGCTGACCCTGACCGGCTCGGGCTACCAGACCGCAGCGGAGCAGTGGCTCGAACGCACGCTGGACGATTCGTCGAACCGGCGGGTGGTCATCCCCGAGGCCTTCCTGGCCACCGACGGGATGCTCCGGCTGGTGCTGAACGTCGGCTCGGGGCTGGTGGTGTACCCCCGGGTGATCGCAGCCGGCGTCGCGGCCGAGCTACCCTTCCTGGCCACCGAGGAGATCCTCATGGCGGGGGTGGCAGCCGGCGGCGACCGCCAGGACCTCCACGAGCGCCTTCGCCGGCACACGCACGCGGCGGGACGGCGGATCAAGGCCGAAGGCGCAGCAAACGACCTGATAGAGCGTCTCGCCCGGGACGAGGCCTTCGCGGGGCTGAGCGTAGGGAAAGTACTGGACGCCCGGCGGTACGTCGGCCGATCCCCCCAGCAGGTGGACGAGTTCCTACGCGAGGTGGTCGGCCCCATCCGCCGCCAGCACCGAAAAGCCCTGGGACGAACCGCGGCAATCTCGCTATGATTGTTGTGTCGCACGGGCGGGTCTGGACGATACTGAGGGGGAGACAGCCATGCGAGATCAATCGCGCTCACGAACCACCGAATACCTCGCCACGTTCCGCGACGGTGAGGTCGTTCTCGACAGTCCCGTCCAATGGCCGGACGGCACGCGACTTACCGTACGCGTGGCGGAGTTGGATGAGACCGCGACCGACGACATCGGCCTCGTGATCATTGCCGGGTTCGGGCTCGCCGGACGGTGGGTAGCCGACATCTTCGATCGGCACGACATCCGCTACGTCATCGTCGAGCAGAACCCCGAGACGGTCGCGACGCAACGCGACTTGGGCCGGAACATCGTCGAGGGCAACATCTCCGAGCCGGAGACGCTGCGCGAGGCCGGCATTAACGAAGCGTCGATCCTGCTGCTGACCATCCCCGACGAAGACGCCGTCCTCAAGGCGGTCAAGACGGCGCGCGACCTGCGCCCCGGCATCTACATCGTCGCCCGCACGACGTACTCCTCGGCCGGCATGCAAGCGGCCCGTCTCGGGGCCGACGAAGTCATCAAAGCCGAACAAGCCGTCGCCCGTCAGTTCTACGAGATGCTCCAACGCAAGCTCGCCACCGCGCCGCCCGTGAACAATCACGAAGCCAGCAACGCGTAGCCGATCCCGAGTTGCCAACGTCAGAGGGCAAACCGGTACAGCCGGTCGTTGCCCACGTTGCAGCATCGAAGGAGTGTGACGCCGGCGCCGGCCCCCACCGTGGCGTCACCGGTGCCGCCGAGGGGTCCCGGTGCGCCCGCGCCGCCGATCAGTCGTGGGGCCACGAACGCGAGGGCCTCGTCGGCGAGCCCGGCATCGAAGAACCCGCCCAGCAGTCGACCGCCGCCCTCGACCATGACGTTGGTCCATTCTCGTTGCCCGGCGGCCTCCAGAAGTGCGTGCAGATCCACGCGTCCGGCACGGCTCCGGAGCGCGATGATCTCGCATCCGGCCCGCTCCAGGCGGGCGACCCGACCGCCCTGCTCCTGTCGAGCAGCGCGTGTCGTGGCGATGACGGTGGGGACTTCCCGAGCCGTCTGCACGAGCTTTGACCGCAGTGGCGTGCGCAGTCGGCTGTCTACGACGAGACGGGCGGCAATGCGTCGCGGGCGAACATGCCGGCACGTCAGCATGGGGTCGTCCGCCAACACCGTGCCGATCCCCACGATGACGGCATCGACGCGGGCGCGAAGCCGGTGGGCCTCACGGCGGGCCGGCTTTCCGGTGATCCAGCGCGAGTCCCCGGTCCTCGTGGCGATCTTGCCGTCGAGACTCTGAGCCCACTTGAGAATCACCCACGGCAGCCCCCGCGTACGAAGCTTGAAGAACGGAGCGTTGAGCCGAACGGCCTCGTCGCGCCGCAGGCCGACGTCGACCCGAATGCCGGCCCGGCGCAGTCGGCGGAAGCCCTTGCCGGCGACGGCAGGGAACGGGTCGGCGACGGGCACGACAACCCGAGCCACGCGCGCCGCGATGAGGGCGTCGGCACAAGGCGGTGTCTTGCCGTGATGGGCACAGGGTTCGAGCGTAACGTAGGCGGTAACTCCGGCCGTTGCGCCGCGGCATCGGTTCAGAGCGTCGGCTTCAGCGTGGGGACCGCCGAATCGTCGGTGCCAACCCTCGGCGACGACATTCGAGCGTCCGACCAGCACGCACCCTACGAGGGGATTCGGCTCGACGCGTCCGCGTCCCTTCTCGGCGAGGGCGAGGGCACGGAGCATGTGGCGGTCATCGACGGGTGAGAAGATGGGTGAGCGGCCGGGCATCGCGCTCAGCTCGACTCGGATGGTGGTGCGGGCTCTCCGTCCTCACTTGCGGAGGCCGCGGCCGCGTGCACCGTCCGGCGGTCCCACCAGAAGTTCAACAGCAACAGGGCGACCCCGCACACAAGCAACATGTCGGCAATATTGAAAATCCACTTCCACACAGGCCGACTGGCCAGCGTCGCGTCGATCTTGATGAAGTCGCGCACCACAGGGGCCGATTTCACGTAGAACCCCTCGCCCTTGCGAATCGGCCGTACGGGTTCGCCCCCGTCGGGGAATCTCCCCAGATGCCAGAACTGATCGTCGTCCGACTCGAGCAGCTTCCCGGTGTCGTACACGTGGTCACCCAGCAGACTGTGCCAGAAGTTGGGCAGCGGAGGACCGAAGATGGCGTCGGCATCCTTGAACGAACGGTCGTAAAGGTTTCCCAGCGCCCCGCCGAGCACGAGGCCGAGCGCCACGTGCAGGCTCCACCGTTCTCGCGACGACTGCACGAACAGGTACCACACGAACAGCAGGGCCAGCACCGACGCGCAAACGAACAGCGGCGCCATGCCGCGACCCAGGCCGAACAACGCTCCCGAGTTCAGCGACAACTCGAACGACAGCAGGTCCTTGATGATGACGCGCCCTTCCCCGACGTTACCGTCACGGAAGGCCCAGTCCTTGCTCCACAGGTCAAGGGCCAGCCCCGCCGCCGCGACGGGCCATACACGCAAATGCGAGGGCAGATGCCGCGCAGCAGACAGGTGTCTTTGCTCGACCGGTGAGTCAGGAAGCGGGTTGGACGTGTCCGGATAGGGCATGAGCCCCAAACAAAAGGCTAGTCTACCAAGCCCTTCTCGCGCATCTCTGCATATTCGATGCAGTACTTGGCCCAGGGTTTCGCACGCAACCGCGTTTTTCCGATCGGCTTCTCGAGCCCCAGACAGAGTCCGTAGCTGCCGTCGTTGATGCGCTCGAGCGCGTCGTCGATCTCTTTGAGCAACGCCATGTCCTTGTCCAACAATCCCAGAGTGAACTCCTGCTCCCAGTTGTCGGACCCCAGGTCGGCCATATGGGTCGGCATGTTGGACAAGTTACGATCGCTGGTTTGGGCGTCCTGCCGCATCGCCTCTCGCCGGAGATTGCTGACGTCGCCGGCGAGTTCAGCCCGTTTTGACAACAGCAGTTCCCGAAACGCGGCCAAGTCGTCCTTGGAGAGACGGCTCGAACGCCGACGTTTCGCCGGTCGAGCGGTCTGCTGGCTGTTGTTGCCTCCCGCCGCTTTGGTGCGGGTCTTGGCCTTCGCAGGCGCGGTCGTCTTCGTGCGTTTCGATTGTGCCGTCCGAGACCGCGTTGTCGCGGTGCGTTTCTTGGCTTTCTTCCGAGTCGCTGTGGATGCCGCCTTCCGGGTCGTGCGTTTCTTGGCGGTTGCGGTGGCGCTCGAGCGACTGCGCGTACTCTTCTTCGCGACCCGGGCCTTTGGCTTCGCCGGGCGCTTCGATTTCGTACTCGCCTTGGCCTTTTGCTTCGCCACCGACTCGTCACTCCCGACCAGCGAGGATTCGCCCTAAGTCCTTCTGCGACAAGGGCTCCGCATATCAACACACCCTCGAACCGTGGAAGTATAGGAAGCGCCGAAAGTGGTGTCAAGCTGGAGTCGTCTCCGGCGAGTCCGGCGGTCCTCGCTTGATGTGTCGGCCGTGATTATCGCCCGAGACCCGCCAAGCCTTCGACGGTCCTTCGTGCAGCAGCCGAGCGTGCTCCGAAGCTGCGCGGACCCGCGCGAGGCGATGGCGCTGAAACACGAAGGCACGGTTTGCGCGCAGCGGCGATCACGACATCTCCTGACAGGCGTTTCGGAAATCGGTTGCCTGTGCGAGATCCGCGTGCTATAGGTAGAGATAGAGAAGAGCTACTGCCGTGTTCGACACGTGTGGCAGCGTTTGATCAGAACCTTAGTGCGAACCCCGGGAGGCTGTTCCCGAGTGTCTCTCGCGGCGTATCCCGCCCTGAGCGGGCCGGCTGCGGGGCTCGAAGCCACCCACTTTGTTTTTTTGGGGTTTGATCAAACGCCACACACCGGCACTCGGGTGGGGCTTTTCTCTTTGCTTTTGTGGGGACGCCGCCATGCAAATCGTCGTCTTCGAGGACCCTCTCTATGCGAACCTCCTGCCGCTGGCCTACTGGCGTGCGGTCTTCGAGCTGCGGTGCGGCAGAGACAGCCTGCTGTCGAAGGTGAGCCGAGCCTACGAAGGCGCCACGATCAGCCTTCACGTGCGGAATGTGTTGCGGCAGGTCGTGGTGGATCGACTCGCACTCAGCGTGACGCCGCCATCAGACGCGGACCGCGTCCTGTACCTGAACGGCCGACTGCTCCTCACCGCTCCTTTGGAGATCGGGCAGTGGCCCTCCGTGGGGATTGCGGACGGCGCGATCGTTTATGCGGCTGCCGACCGGGAGCTGGCGGCCCGTCTGGCGACGGTGTGCTTCCAGGACGACGAGGCGGTTGGTCAGGCCCTGACCGGGGTGCCGCGTGTTGACGTGTCGCTGCCGCCGCGCGGGATGATCCGCTATCCCTGGGATCTCGTGCACGCGAACGGCCCCGAGTTGATGCGCCAATGGGACGGTGCGGCCGGCGTCGAGGGGCAGATCGATCGCGGAGCCTTCCTGCTGGGCGAGGACGCGATCCATATCGGCCGAGGAAGTCGCGTCAAGCCCTGCACGGTCGTCGACGCGGAGGAAGGACCGGTCTACATCGGCGAGAACGTGACCGTGTCTCCGAACTGCACGATCCAGGGCCCGTGCTACATCGGCGACGGTACGCTGATCCAGCCCGGAGCGGTCATCCGTGACGGCACGAGCCTGGGCCCGGCGTGCAAGGTCGGCGGAGAGATCGAGGCGTCGATCATTCACGGCTACTCGAACAAGCAGCACGACGGTTTCCTCGGCCACAGCTACCTGGGCGAATGGATCAACATCGCAGCCGACTGCATCAACTCCGATCTGAAGAACACGTACGGCGAAGTCACGGTTCCGGTCAACGGCGTGGAAGTCAAGACCGGAGAGACGTTCGCAGGCCTGACAATGGGTGACCACTCGAAGGGAGGCATCAACCTGAGCTTTCCCACCGGTGCGGTGGTCGGATTCGCCTCGAACGTGTTTCTCAGCCGGCACCCGCCGAAATTCGTGCCCTCATTCAGTTGGTACACCGACGCGGATCGCGGTGACTACGACCCTCGGCGCGGCGTGCAGGTCGCACGACGTGTGATGGCGCGCCGGAAGAAGCGGATGTCGAGCGCGGAGGAGCAGCTCTTCCTGAGCATCGAGGCGCAGGCCCGCGAGACGGAGGCTCGGCTCGCACCGACCGAATGAAACGCCGGCCCTTGACGGTGGCACCCGCGCTGGGTCGCATATGACCGCTTCAGTCCGATTGGGATGGCATGACTGCGAGCCCCCCAACCCCGCAGACTCAGCGGCCCGGTAGGGCAGGATTGACCTGCCCGCAGTGCAGTTACGACCTGGCACACGCCGCCTACGGACCGTGCCCGCAATGCGACCTTTCCGACGCCGCCGCGCGGGCGCAATCCGACGACCTCAGTCCCTGGGCATGGCGGCACCGACAGGGAACACTGCTCGCATTCGTGCGCACGGTAGCAATCGTCTTCGCACTGAATCGATGCCATCTCGGCCGGTGGGGCCGGCTTTCGCTGCAGGAGGGACGCAAGTCCAGCCGGTTCGCGTGGATCATCGGCGTCTGGGTATTCGCGAACACGTTTCTGGCGTACCAGCTCTTCGGACCTCCGGGCACGGCGTCGACGATCGGGATGCTCAGCACGCTTCTCATCCTGGTGCCGGTCCCGGCCGTCATCCTCATGTGCACGGTGCTGGGGCAAGCCGGGCTGGTGAGCCTGGTCGCGCGGCGGGCCGGCCGAGTCCTGCAAACCAACCCCCGGAGGGGGGACGACGTGGAGACCTTCAGTGCCCCGCAGGCCTACGACGAAGACCTCGCTTGCCCCGAATGCGGATACAATCTGGCCGGGCTGCCGAGCGACCGATGTCCGGAGTGCGGCCTGAAGGGGGCGGTGACCTTCGCTCGCCGGGGACACTACGTCGAAGTTGAGCACAACGTCTGGCCCATCGTGGCGTACGGCACGGCGTGCTGGCTGCCCGCCCTGATCATCCTCGATGTCCTCGCGGCGGCTCAGTTTGGAGCATTCGGGACCGGGGCGCAAGCCCTTGCGACGTCGGCCATGGTGGCTCGCTGGACGGCCGGGACGGGGCTCGCCGTTAGTGCGGTGTGGTGGATGGTATACCACGTGGCGGCGCTCGAACGCGCCCTGGCCAAGCGGCTGTCGGTTTGGCATTGCCTCGTACTCATACCTGCGCTGCTGCTCCCGACGGGATTCGGCGCGGTCGCGATAGCGGTCTTTCTCGGAGTGATCCGTGGCGGCTGACCCGGGGGCGGGAAGCGGGCGCTCCCGGAAGTCGCGGCGCCGGTCTCGCCGTGCAGTGGACGAGGATTCCCGTTCTGCCGACTTGCCCGGATTGCTGCTCCCCCTATAATCCCGCACCGTCGGCCGCTGGGCCGGCACGACTGGTTACGACGACGGGAGAATCGAATGTCTCACTATATCGCTGAACCCTGTGTGGGCACAAAGGACACCGCTTGCGTGGCCGTATGCCCGGTGGACTGCATCCATCCCACCAAGGAGGAGGAGGACTTCGAATCGGCGGAGTTGCTCTACATCAACCCGGAGGACTGCATCGACTGCGGTCTCTGTGTCGACGAATGCCCGGTCAAGGCCATCTTCCCGGAGGAGGATCTGCCCGAGGAGTGGCACAAGTACATCGAGATCAACACCGCGTACTACCAGAAGAAGTAGTAGCGCAACAGCAACCAGGTGTATCGAAACACGGCCCGCGTCGGCCGTGTTTCTCTGCGCGTGAATCGGTCACCGCGGCGAGCCGCAATACTCCCGAATGGTGTCGCGCTCGCGCACGACGGATGTGAGGGGTACCCCCAGGTCGATACAGCAGATCAGGTCGGTTCCCGAGGCATGACCGGAGTACCACTGAGCGTGGCCGTCGGCAAAGAGCCAGTTGGTGCCGTTTGCCATCGGGCTTGTGCCGCCGTAGTGACGGCGGTAGACCGCGGAGGCTGAAGGATGCCTCATGGTGTTCTTCAGCAGAAAGAAACGCCAGCAGCCCTTCCCTCCGTAGTTCTCCGGGTCGGTCTCGCCGAGCAGCGGATAGCAGTGCGGCCGTTCGATGTCATCTAGCTTCCGCGGCGATTCCTCCCACCAGCCGCCGTCCCAGACCCATGTCACATTCCAGTTCGTGTCACACGAACCACTGAAACTGACCGGTTCGATCCAGTCCTGTAACCCCTTCCTCGACCCGCCGATCTCGCCGGGCGTCCAGCCGTGATCCGCAGCGGCCTTCGCCGCGATGGGGTCATCCAACACTTTCGAGCCGATGAGCGTCCTGTCGCGTGTGCTCTCGATGTAGCGGTGCCACGGCCTCTTGTCCGCCGGACACCGGAAGAGCCCACCGCGCGTTCCCGCTGCGCTGCGTTTGACGTCGACATACCGCAAGATCTGGTTGAACCATATCCCCCCGTCGTATAGCTGCGTGCCGATCTGCTCGGCGACGTAGTAGCTCAACTGCGGGAGATAGCCATTCCCGTTGGCCTTGTCCTCCGCATAGTAGTAGATGCCCTTGAAGATCGCGCTGAGATTCGCAGCGCATTTGACCTGGTAGGCTTGCTCGCGCGCGCGGGAGAGGCTCGGCAGCAGGATCGCGATCAGGAGAGCGATGATCGCCACGACCACCAACAGTTCGATGAGCGTGAACGCCGTTGCCGTTCGTCGTGCGACGGGCCGGATTGTCATGCAACCACCCCCGTGTTTCGAATGCTGCCAAGCGCTGGCTGCATCAGCTTAGGGTCTGCGACAAAATAAGTGTTGCAACTTAGGCCGGAAATCCGTATCCTT
>CAYMME010000262.1:0-12877 GCA_964391465.1 uncultured Planctomycetales bacterium | reverse complement strand
AGGTCCCACCCCGAACGAACACGGTCACGGCGGCGTCGAGTCCCGCGGCGATCTTGGCCCGCACGGTATCGCGGGCGCGGGCAAGCGTGGCAAAGGGTCGCTCGCGCGAGCCGGAATGGGCGTCGTTGCCGTCCGTCGCGACGTAGAAGACGGTGCCGCCGGGTTGGGGCAGAGCCGATGCGCCCTGCGCGCCGGCAAAGGGCACGACCAGAGCCGCCAGCACCGTCACGGCGGCGAGTTGGAGCAGGCCGGGGGCCGTCTGTCTGATCGCTCCGTCGTTTTGCAGGTGAAGTGTCATCATACGTGAAACCCCTTGACGAGCATCTCACCACCAGCAGCACGATCCGGACTTGACCCGACTCCTGCCCTCTGATTTGAGCAGGTGAGCAGGTGACCGCAGATGAGCGAACGCGTCGACGATCAAACACCTGGCTACCAGCGGCGGGACCCGCTGTTTCTCCTGCTCGACTCTTCTCCTGCTCACCTGCTCTATTGAACGGGCCGAGGTGGTTCGGACTCGGCCCGTTCAATCGGGGTGACTGGATTTGAACCAGCGACCTCTGCGTCCCGAAAAGAGAACTCCACCACGCCCAAAAGCCCAAGAAGCTCTTCTGCGGCATCAGTTTACGCGCCGAGTGACCCTTTCGCAAGCCTTCGCCTGGAATCGCGTTTTTTCGCGTGTTATCGCGGTACCGGCGCGCGCAAAACGGTATGTACCGTTTTGGCTTCAAGATTATCTGCGCCGATGGGAAGGTGTGCTGCCGACAGGCCGATCCCGACGCCGCGGGCTCATTCAGGCTCCTCATCGCCGTCTGCGTCGCCGTTAACGATCTCAACCTCGACCGGGCTGTACGCCGTCGGCCGCACGCCGATTAGCTTCTCCCTTGTAGTACACACAAGGTCTGGCTGAGCGTCGTCCCGATGTAGTCGATACGTCAGCTCGATCAGATCCTGCTCGATCTGCTCATCGGTGAGTTCATCAGCAAGCGACCAGTCGTCGGGTACATCGATGGGGGTATCGCATCCCATTACGCCGACGGCCTCCAGATCCCTCGGCGAGAGCCGGGCCCCGGGTCGGAGGTACACTCGGCTAATCAAGGAGTCGAGCGCGCCCCCCTCTCTTCCGTCAGACTTCGAACCGTCTGACGAGCGATTGGAGCCTATCGGCCAGCTTGGACAGCTCTTGGCCAGCAGCTTGCGTCTGGACCGCCCCCTGGGCGTTCTCCTTTGCGGCCTCGTCGACGTTCGTGACGTTCTGGGTGATCTCCTGACTCGCCGCGGCTGACTGGGCCACGCCTGTGGAGACCGCCTCGACCGCTGTGGCCGTCTGGGCCACGTTCTCGGCGATGTCCTTCGTCGTGACTCTCTGCTCCTCGACCGCTGCCGCGATCGTCCGGGAGACCTCGCTGACGTTGCCGATCACCTCGCGGATCTCGCCGATGGACTGTACCGCGTCGCCGGTGGAGCCCTGAATGCCCTCGACGCGCGTGCGGATATCCTCGGTCGCCCCAGCCGTCTGCCTGGCCAGTTCCTTGACCTCGGTGGCCACCACGGCGAAACCCTTGCCGGCATCCCCGGCACGGGCGGCCTCGATGGTTGCATTGAGGGCGAGCAGGTTGGTCTGCTCGGCGATGTCCTGGATGACCCCGACCACCTTGCCGATCTCCTCGGCGGCGGCGCCGAGTTCACCGATCTTCTCGTTACTGCCTTCGGCCAGGCGAGCCGCGTTATCGGCGACCCCGGCCGCCTGCTCGGCGCTCTGAGCCACCTCCCCGATACTGACCGTGATGTCCTCCACGGCCGATGCAACTGTCTTGACGCTCGTCGTCGTCTGCTCGGTGCCTGCTGAGATGCTGCTCAGGTTGGCGGACATCTGCTCGGCGGCGGCGGCCGCCGCCGCGGACTGACCGCGCATCTCGCCGGCTCCGTCGGCCATCCGCGTCGCTGTCGTCGACAGCTCCGTCGATGAGCCGGCCAGGGTCTCGGCGGTACCCGTTACATCGTTGATGACGCCGCGCAAACTGCCGTGCATCTCGTTCATGGCGGTGATGAGGTCGCCGATCTCCGCGGAGGCTTTGGTGTCGCACGTGGTAGTGAGATCGCCCCGGGCGATCGATTCCGCGAACGCCGCCGCGCTCACCACAGGCTTGGCGATACCTCTGCCGATCAGAACCGCAACCGTCGCAACGACCGCAATCGCCAGAATCGTGGAGAAGAGGGCAATGCCAAGCGTCCTTGCGGTGCTCGCCTGGTAGCTTTCGTGTGCCGCCGCGAGCATGTGGTTGACTTTCTCTTTCGAGAACTCCAGAAGCAGCACTCCGTAAAGCTCGCCGACGTTCCAGTCCGGGTGAAGTCGTCGCACATCGTGGTCCACGTGCAGCGGATGATAGAAGGAGAACAGCTCCTCGCCGTCGACGAAGACCAGTTCCCGGCTGTCGTGGGCTTTCTTCCACAACTCGGGATCCAGAGGCTGGCCCACACGAGCCGGGTCGGGCGCCAGCGCCACCTTGCCCGAGCGATCGTAGAAAAGGAACCCTCGGACTTCCTCCAACTCCTCCTGCTTCTTCGCGAAGTTCATGAACTGAATCAGCTCACCTCGCGCCAGCGACTCCTCGGCGGCAATCGTTCCTTCCTGGAGAATCCCCAGTGCCGCATCGCGCTTCATCTCGAGCGCGGACTGCCGGAAATCACCGAGGACCGTCTCGAAGTTCCTTGATTGCAGGGTGTGCTGGATTGCGGCCAGGACGAAGACCGTGGGCACGAAGACACAGAGAATGGCCGCGGCGGTCTTCTTCGACAGGTTCATCTGTTTCAGTTTCATGGTCAGGCACCCCCTCGATCGTCGTCTCGATAGGCCACCGCGTGATGCGCCTCACCCTTGCGGTAGAAGGGGAAATCTCGCTTCTGGGCGAAGATCTCACTGGTGCATGCGGTGCACGGAGCACCCGCACGAATGCACCAGTTGACCCCGCCGTTCCACTGCCGGCGCGGACATTCCGTGTGGCTCAGACGGCCCAGGCAGCCGAGTTTGAACAGGCATCCCTCCTCGCCGAATTCCTCCGCGAACACGCGTTTCTCCCAGTAGTGATACCGCGGGCACTCGTCGTGCACGGAGAGACTGAAACACATGTTCGGTGTCAGCAGAACAGGGTCGACCTCCGGGTAGCCGGCCGCCGCCACGTGAGCGAGCGTAGCCACGACGGACTGGGGATGCGTCGGGCAGCCCGGGCAGTTTATCAGCCGCTGTTTGACCGGGATGTTCTTGCTCTCCATGAAGTCCTTGACGCAGCACGCACCGGTGAGCTTGCCCTCGGCCGCGGGAATGCCGCCAAAAGAAGCACAGGTGCCTACGGCCACGATCCCGTTCGCGTTGCGGAGCACCGGAGGCAGGATCGAGGTCAGCGGCTTGCCACCGATCACACACGCTTCCGGCATGTCCTGCGGGAGAGCGCCCTCGAGAACCACCAGGTAGTTCCGCTCTTCCGTGAGCTTCTCGATCATGCTCAGGACTTCGTCCCCCTGAATGGCCGAAACCGTCGGATGGAAGACAAGCGAGATCACTTCGGTGAGGATCTCCAGTGGGCCCGGGTGCTCGGAATTCAGGAAGGAGACGGAGCACCCGCTGCAGGACATGCCTTGCAGCCACAGCACCCTCGCCTGCTGGTTGAAGATGTTCTTCAGGCCCTTCGCCAAGACCTCAGCCTGACCTTGCCCCAAACCGAGGCCGGCGGCCAGCGAAGCCCCCATGCGAAGAAAGTCTCGTCGTGTGTAGCCGTGCATTGCTGTTTACTCCTTCCGCGAGCCCACGGTGCCGCAGTCCTCGCGGATCAGTGAACCGCACAAGCCAGGCAGGGATCGAAGGAACGGACCACGCGCCCCACCTCAATCGGTTGCGACTGATCCTGAACCGTCGTTCCTTCAAGAGCCTTCTCGACCGGTCCGGCCTTCCCCTCGGTATCTCTCGGCGAGCAGTTCCAGGTCGTGGGCACGACGCACTGGTAGCGTTCGATGAGGTGGTCTTTGATTGAGAGCCAGTGGCCCAACGCACCGCGCGGAGCCTCGGTCAGCCCGACCCCGGTGGCGGTCTCGGGCAGCGAGAATTTGCGGGCGGCCGGCGCACCGATCTCGATCTCCTCCAGCCACCGCGCCGCCTGCCGCGCAACCCACAGTGCTTCGAGCCCCCGTGCCACGTGGCGTCCGAGCACGGATACCATCTTCTCCACCGGCAGCTGAACCTGCCCCAGGAAGGCATCCACCTCCTTCTTTACCCACGAGTGGGTCGGAGCGAGGTAGTTGGCCATCACGCGGGCGAGCGGCCCGACTTCCATCGCGTGCCCCTTGTAGCGGGGCGCCTTGAGCCAGCTGTAGGCTCCGTTCTTGTGGGGCTCCGGACGAACCTCACCTCGGGACGGATGCCTCGCCGCGTCTTTGGTGTACTTCGAGTACGCAACGTGCTCGAGAATGTGCTGTGGATCAAACGCTTCCCAATTGCCGTCGATGATCACGCCCGGTTGGATGAACTTGTCGTTCCCCGCATCGTCCATCGGGAACACGCCGTAGCAGAGGAAGTTGCTGTAGCCGCCGCCCGCCTCGAAGCAGCTCGGGAACTCCTTCGCCACCTCCAGCAGGTCCGGCAGGTAGACGTCCTCGATGAAGGCGGTGACGTCCTTGAGACGCGACGCGTAGGTCACAACGCGCTCGGTCGTGGGTATCTCCGTGCATCCGCCGGGGATCAAGGCGGTCGAGTGCGGCAACCTAGCCCCGAAGACCGCTCCCATCTCGTGGCACAGCCTACGTATCTCGAGGGCTTCGATGTAGTGGGCCAGGAGCGCTACGTTCCGGTCCGTGTCCTTGACGTAATCCATCTCGTAGCGGGGCAGCAGGGGTGCCGCCGGGAATGTATCCGCCCGCGCCAGCGATGCTTCAACCCACGCCTTGACCGACCGGAGGGTTCGGTCCGAGCCCTCGTATTTCAGGATGGCCGTGACGTCTACGAAGTCGAGGGCGGCAAGGTGATAGAAGTGCAGGACGTGGGACTGGAGGTAATTGGCCGCGAAGATGAGGTTCTGCAGAAGCCGGCCGTTATGGGTCGGTCTGATCCCGTATGCCGCTTCCTGGGCGCCGACTGATGCGATCCCGTGCGCAACCGGACACACGCCGCAGATCCGCTGGGTGATCTGCTGAGCGTCCATCGGGTCGCGTCCCGCCAGGATCCGCTCGAAGCCGCGGAACATCTCGCCCTGACATCGGGCCGCAGTCACCCGGAAGTGCTGATCATCGCCCGTGCCGGTCGGCTCGGTGTCGGTGTGCACGGCCAGGTGCCCCTCGATGCGGGTGAGCGGACTGATGGTTACGGTTTCGGTCATGATGCGACTCCTCGGTTGCTCCTCGCCGCACCCGGCTTTCCGCGGCGTCCCTGTTCGAGATTGGAATTGCTGTGCACATGCCGATGCTTCTCGACCGATTATCGGGCCGAGAAACCGGGCTACGGTGCACGTCACTAGGTGTAATCGGCAACCGGGTGGGCGGGCTTTCGTCAGCGGGCAATCACGCCGTCTGGCATTCCACTAGATTCCATCGGTTTGGCGTCAATGCGAAGGGTTGCATTGCCGATAACTCGGCTACCGGCTTTGTTCTGGGATTGGCGCAGCGAGCGGCGAGGCCATGCCTACGGGATCTGGCGCTGTTGTGGAGAAGGCACGAGAACAGTGCGAACCACCGCGCGCGTCGGGCCTCGCGCGGCATCGTCTGGAAGTATACGGACGTGTGCAAGGTGTAGGCTTTCGTCCGTTCGTTTGGCGTCTGGCCCGCGACCTACGGCTTGGCGGTCTTGTTGGCAACAGTGCGCACGGGGCCTTCATAGAGGTCGAAGGTCGGGGGGCAGATCTCGAGCAATTCGCTCGACGTCTGAAGCGCGATCTGCCGCCGCTGGCCAGGATTACGTGCCTTTCTGCTCGGGACATTCCGTCTCAGTCTGAGCACGAGTTCCGCATCGTGTCCAGCACGCACGACGAGAACCAGGATGCGGAAGTAACGCCGGACTCCGCCACCTGCGAAGACTGCTTGGCCGAGTTGTTCGATCCACAGAACCGACGCTACCACTATCCGTTCATCAACTGCACCAACTGCGGACCCCGCTATTCGATCATCCAGGCGGTCCCCTACGATCGCTCCCGCACGACCATGTCGCGCTTCCGCATGTGCCCAGCGTGTCAGGCGGAGTACGACGATCCGACGGACCGTCGCCTCCACGCGCAGCCCAATGCCTGCTCGGCGTGCGGTCCTCGTCTGCGGCTTGTCGACCGTGACGGGCAGGAACGAGAGCAGAGGGCGATCGAAGCCGCAGCCGCACAACTGCGAGGCGGGGCGATTGTCGCGATCAAGGGAATCGGAGGTTTTCACTTGGCTTGCCGCGCGGACGACGACGCTGTGGTAGCTCGCCTTCGAAGGCGGAAGGCACGCGACGCCAAGCCGCTGGCCCTGATGGTTCGCTCGTTGCAAGACGCTCGTGAAGTCGTGGAAGTGGACGAGGTCGCCGCCGAAGAGTTGACCGGCATCACCCGACCAATCGTGCTGGTGCCGAAGCGGAGTACGGCCGGGATCTCTGAACACGTCGCGCCGCGGAGTGCTGCCTTCGGCATCATGTTGCCGTACACGCCGATGCACCACTTGCTGCTTGCGGAGAACGTCGGCCCGCTCGTGATGACCTCTGCCAACCCGAGCGAGGAGCCGCTCTGTTGCGGTAACGATGAGGCTCAGCGCCGGTTGGCGGACATTGCCGACGCCTTCCTGCTACACGACCGCGACATCGAGCGGCGCGTAGACGATTCGGTCGTTGCGATCGTCGGCGCGAGCGATTCCGCAAGTGGGCTCTCTGCCCGAGCACTCCCCATTCGCCGCGCCCGCGGGCATGCACCTGCGCCCGTTGCTCTGGGCGAACCGGCGGCCCTCCCGATCCTGGCCGTCGGGGGTGAGCTGAAGTCCTCGATCTGCCTCGTCTCCGGTATCAATGCCTTTCTGAGCGAACACCTGGGAGAGCTTTCGAATCCGAGCGCGTACCGCAACTTCGTTGACACGATCGCGCGATTCAAGGACCTGCTCCGCATCGAGCCTCGGATTGTCGCCCACGACCTCCACCCGGATTACGCGGCCACGCGCTATGCCCAGGACCTCGGGCTTGCATGCGAGCCGGTGCAGCACCATCACGCGCACATCGTCGCCTGCATGGCAGACAACACCCTTCGTGGCCGCGTCATCGGCTTGGCATGTGACGGTACGGGCTACGGTGCCGACGGGGCGATCTGGGGATGCGAGGTGCTCGTCTGCGACGAGGCGGACTACCGACGGGCCGCGCACCTTCGCAACTTCCCTCTGTTGGGCGGCGACGCAGCGGCACGCGAAACCTGGCGTCCCGCGCTGGGGCTGCTTCATGAAGCCTATGGACCGGACCTCGGCGAAGCCGCCTCGTTCGCACTGCACGGGGTGGTCCCGGAAGCGGTCGGGTTTGCCCACCGGCGCCTGGAGAGCAAGCGTGGCGTACCGCAAACCTCGAGCCTCGGCCGACTCTTCGACGGCGTTGCCTGTCTGCTCGACGTTTGCCGCGTCAACCGGTACGAGGCGGAAGCCGCAGCGACGCTCGAAGCCCTCGCGTTACAGGGGCCGGCGGTCGAGCCGCTTGCATATGGGCTCATCGAACCTCAGACGGTCGGCCAAGCGCCGATGATGCTCGATCCACGTCCCCTCATCCGCGAATTGGTGGCGGGCATCAAAGCTGGTCGTGCCGCGGCAGAGCTGGCCCGCGCATTCCACGAGACCGTGGCTGTCATGCTGGTCAGGGCGGCCCATCGGGTGGCCGAACAGACGGGTCTGGAGCGCGTCGTGCTCTCCGGCGGATGCTTCGCCAATCGGCTGCTGCTCGAGCGCGTGGCGGATCGACTCGGCGCCGTGGGCTGCGAGGTGTTCATCCATCAACAAGTACCAACGACCGACGGCGGCGTCGCCCTGGGGCAGGCCGTGATCGCCACCGCACGGCTGAGGAGCCGTATCGAATGTGCCTAGCCGTACCGGGAAGAATCATCGAAGTGCCGCGACCCAACAGTGACGCGGTTGCGGGAAACGTGGCGAAGGTCGATTTCCAGGGGACTCGAACCGAAGTGAGTCTCGCCTTCACGCCCGAAGCCCGAACCGGCGACTGGGTGTTGGTCCACGCCGGCTTCGCGCTTCACCTGCTTGATGAAAAGGATGCGTTGGCAACGTGGACGTACCTCGAGGACGCGGGCGACGCAGAGACGGTGTTGTAATGCGCCAAGAGAACCTACACTCCATGGTGGACAAGGTCGCTCGGATCGGACGGGGCCTGGACCGCGTTCAGGTGATGGAAGTATGTGGAACGCACACGGTGTCGTTCTTCCGTAGCGGGATCCGGTCGGTTCTTCCTCCCAACCTCGAACTCGTGAGCGGTCCGGGGTGTCCGGTGTGCGTGACTTCGCAGGGTTTCATCGACGTCGCCTGCCGGCTTGCGGCACACCCGGGTGTGATCGTCTGTACGTATGGAGACATGGTGCGTGTACCAGGCCGGGGTACCAGCCTGGAGGCTCAGCGGGCCGAGGGGGCGCAGGTACGGGTCGTCTATTCGGCCCGCGACGCAGTGCGCACCGCAGTGCATCACCCGGACCGAACGGTCATCTTTCTGGCGGTCGGGTTCGAGACCACGGCACCGGCTACCGCCGCCGCTGTGCTTCAGGCAGAGGGGTTGGGGCTGACGAACTTCCTCGTACTGACCGCACACAAGCTGGTGGTCCCGGCGATGGCGGCCCTCCTGCAGGGAGGTGACGTCCCAATCGACGGCTTCTTGTGTCCGGGGCACGTCAGTGTCGTCACCGGGTCCCGGGCATACCAGCCCATCGTGGAGGACTATGGCAAGCCTTGCGTCGTGGCGGGTTTCGAGCCGCAGCAGATGCTGGAGGGAATCCACAGCCTGCTGCAACAGATTCGTCGCGGCGAGACGCGACTGGAAAACGTCTACCCTGTCGCGGTGGGTGACTCGGGGAATGCAATCGCCCAGCATGTGATGAAGCGGGTTTTCGTCGTGGCCACGACGGCTTGGCGCGCACTGGGCGATTTGCCTGAAAGCGGTCTGGAACTGGGACCCGAGTTCGAGAGATTCGACGCGCTGAAGCACTTCGGCCTGACCGTAGGTCCTGACTACGATCCGCCGGGCTGTCGTTGCGGCGAAGTCATTCAGGGGAAGCTGAAGCCGCCCGATTGCGTTTTGTTCGCAGAAGCCTGTACGCCAACGAATCCAGTCGGTCCGTGCATGGTGAGCAGCGAAGGAACGTGTGCCGCTTGGCACAAGTACCAGCGTTCTCCGTCGCAGATGGGAGAGCAGACGGCGTCGACAGTGAAGTGAGGCCCCACGCGCATGCAGACATTGACAGACACACCTCTGCGGGTTGTGCTCGCCCACGGTGGCGGCGGACAACTGATGCAGCACTTGATCGCCGAACACATCGTTCCGCCGCTGAGCAATCGCTTGCTCAACCCGCTCGACGACGGGGCGATTCTCCCCTCAGAATCCGCTCGAATGGTCTTCACCACCGATGCATTCGTGGTTCAGCCCTTGGTGTTCCCCGGTGGTGACATCGGCCGTCTGGCCGTATGCGGAACCGTCAATGATCTGGCGGTGATGGGAGCGGTCCCACGGGTCTTGTCGCTGGCCTTGGTCATCGAGGAAGGCCTGCCCATGAAGACGCTCGACCGCGTCATCGAGTCGATCGGGCAGGCAGCCACCGAAGCGAACGTACCTATCGCCACCGGCGACACGAAGGTGATCGAGCGCCGTGGCGGCGATGGCCTGATCATCACCACTGCAGGTGTGGGAGCATTGCGTGATGATGTGCATCTGTCCCTGTCTCGTGTCACCCCCGGCGACCGAATCATCGTCACCGGCAACTTGGCGGAGCATGGCCTGACAATCATGTCCGTGCGGGAGGGCATCGAGTTCGACTCCGATCTGCGAAGCGACGCGGCGCCGCTCAACCATCTGATCGGGGCAATGTTCGAGGCCGGCGGCGACGTCAAGTTCCTGCGCGACCCAACTCGTGGAGGCGTGGCGGGCGTGCTGTGCGACGTGGCTGAGGAAACCCACTTGGGCATCCGCGTGGCGGAACAGAGCTTGCCGATGCCACCCATCGTGCGCCACACGTCCGAGGTCTTGGGCCTCGACCCGCTGATGGTGGCCAATGAAGGGAAGTGCGTAGCCGTGGTAGCAGAGGGAGAGGCGGACCGCGTACTGGCTGCCTGCCGGCAGCACCGGTTGGGCCGGAACGCCGCGATCGTTGGAACCGTCGTCGACGCGGAACCCCCGCTCGTGGAGCTGCATACGTCGGTCGGCGGAGCGCGGATCGTGCAACGCCCACACGGAGAAGAACTACCCCGAATCTGCTGAGGGCAGGTCTCGACGCTCTCGGAGTCAAGGTCGCACCGTGCACGAGTTCACATTGGCCCAGTCAATGCTCGAGGTTTCCCTGGAGGCTGCAGGCGCTCACGAGGCAACACGCGTGCGAACGGTGCGGTGCCGGATTGGCGCCATGCGGCAAGTCGTCCGGTCGGCGCTACAGACCGCTTTCGAGGCCTGCTGCCAGGGGACGATAGCCGAGGGGGCGAATCTGGTAATCGAGGTCGATCCGGTGACGATGACGTGCGGCGCCTGCGGCGTCGTCCGCAAGGCGGGCGAGATCCCGCACCGATGCTCGGCCTGCCGTTCATACGAGATCAGCGTGGAGGGGGGCAGGGCAATGGAAATCACATCGATAACCATGGACCAGGAGACGGGCGATGGACATAGCGATCATTCGAAACGTGCAGGAGCACAACGACGCCACGGCGGATGACATCAGGGGACTGCTGACCGCCCACTACGTCTGCATGGTCAACGTCATGGGCGGGGCGGGCTGCGGGAAAACCACGCTCCTGGAGCGATTGATCCCACGCTTGGCGCCCGGGCTACGATGCGCCGTGCTTGAGGGGGACATCACCACGGTCCACGACGCTGAGCGCATCGCGGACCTCGGTGTGCCGGTGGTTCAGTTGCAGACGGCGGGCGCATGTCATCTCGACGCCTGGCTGGTGCATGACGGCCTCCAAGCCCTACCCTTGGATGAGCTCGATCTTGTCTTCGTTGAGAACGTGGGAAACTTGGTTTGCCCCGCCGAGTTCGACATCGGCGAGCATGCCCGGCTGGCTGTGCTGAGCGTTATGGAGGGTGACGACAAGCCCGCCAAGTATCCGCTGCTGTTCTCTCGCGCGACGAACGTCGTACTGAGCAAATGCGATCTGATCAGCCATACGGACTTCGACGTCACCAAGGCAGTTCAGGCAATTCGAGTAGTGAACCCATCCGCTCCGATCATTAGAGCGGGAACAGGGCTGTCTGGCGATGACCGGTTGGTTCAATGGCTGATCGAGCAACATCAGCACGTGACCGGTGAAACGGCCGGTCGCAGATGCTCCGCTTTGTCACACGAAGAATAGAGGATGCCGCTCGCGCTGGCAGCGGTTCTCTCCTCCGGCCGCGGGATCAGGCGATGCCGCCCGGTCTGCCTCCACGTGGCCAACGTGCACGGCCCGAGTCGTGCAACAAGTTGTGCACGAACGACTCCCGAAACACTCCGGATCCGGTCCGGGGATAGAGCGCACTCAGTCGGCAAGTCCCATAACCGCGGCACGTCAGTCTTTGCGCCGCCTGCGCCTACGTTTGGGCGTTTTCAGCTGCGGGATCTGAACGTCGAATTCAAGAGACGTTTCCGTGCCATGACGCCCAGCCGCACAAGCTGTACGTCATCTTGGGTCGCAGGAAGTGCCAGCCGGAGCCAGACGATCGGCCGGAACGTGATGAGAAGGTTAAGCGGTCGGCAGCGCTCGACGCCGGAGGCGAACTGCGGACATGATTCCAGCCGCGGGGCCCATGGGGCGGCTTGCCACCCTGGTGGAATCCTGGCAACGGGCCGGCGGCTCGCCGATAGTGGACTGTAGTGGGTTTTCGAGACTTTCGGTCCCCGGCGCTCGGTCGTGGTCGGGGGCCGCTTCTTTGCGCCCGTCCCCGCGTGCCATCGGGGGGATTCCGCAAGAGTGGTTGCCCGTGTGCTCCGATGAGGGCTGTGGCGGGTTCGGGCCGGAATCCCCAATCGGTACGTCATCCCGGCTCGCTACTGGCTATTGTCTCCTGACCTCCGCTACAACACGGTTGCTGTGTGCGATTCTTGTTCCGAGCGGGCGGAAGTCCCCTTCTGCGCTGCACCCGCAATGCCAACCTTCAAGAGACGTCGGTCGAATCGGTCTCCGGTACGGCGGTGCCGCACTCCGGACATGCACCCGACACGTTCCCGCGAAGGTCCTGGCCACACGCGACGCAGTGGCTCAGCTTGCCTCGCTCACTGGCGTGCACGGCGGCGAGCAGGAGGTGCACAAGGAGCGCAGACGTGCACAGGACGATGCCAAGGATAGGATTGATGAACGAGACAACCGCACAAGAGGACCCGACGTAGATTGCGATCACGCCCACCTCGATCGCCGCTCTCCAGAACCGGTGCATGACGCACGCTCCGTTGCGGACTTCGCCCTACGACTTGTCGGTGCTACTTTCGATGTGCATGTACGTTGTCGTGCGCCGCGCAGTGCGCGTCAACGCGGGGGCGCATTCGCCGCCGAGGCCCTCATCGCCAACGAGGCCCGCGTCGTGAACGGAGCAGCGGGCATGCAGTCTGCGAAACCGCCTCTCTGGTCGCTGCAAGATGATTATCTCCGGTCCAGCCACGCTTCCCATGCCCACGCCTCCAACAATGTTGCCAACCACCCCATAATTGAGCACATCGTTCCG
>CAYMME010000261.1:0-12889 GCA_964391465.1 uncultured Planctomycetales bacterium | reverse complement strand
TCCTGCGCCCCGTTCGGGGCGAGAACCGAAACCACCACAATCGAGGCGCACACCCCACAGTGATTCGTGGCGGTCGAGAGGATTGCGGTTGCCCCGGACTCTACTACGGCCGGTGCAGGCGCTGGACGAAGATCGGGTGCTCGCGCAGGTTGGGGTTGATGACGACTTGCGGCTTCGAGAGCAGCGTGTCGGCCAGGTCTTGGGCGTTGGCGATGGGGTCGTCGGGTGGTTGCCAGGCGATGTCGAACTGGAACTCGAGGGCACCGTGGCTGTCGGCCACGAAGTTGGTGAACCAGACGTTGTTGAAGACCATGGCCAGGATGCGGTTGGGTTGCTCGGGGGCATCCGCTCGACGTGCGAGGACCTGGTGGCTGCCGAACGTGATCAGCGGTGCGTCGCGCGTGATCCAGAGCCATCGACCGGCCGGGGTCTGGTAGCGGACCCAACTGTCGATGGAGAAGTAGTCGCGGCAGGTGCCCGGTAGTTGGTCGTCATACGGCACGAACGGTAGGCCGCCGTTGCTCGTGTCCGGAAGCCGCCCTTTGCAGGGCAGCGTGCACGCCACGAAGAAGAGCTCCGGCCGTTCCGACTCGGTGCGGTGAAAGCGGACGGTCAGCCGCGCCCGGGGCTCGCGGCCGAACAACTCCAGCGATCGCGTCAGCCACTTGACCCGCGGATGCTCGAGCGTTTGCGTGTAGACCGTCGTGTGCGCGTTCCGCCTGACCTGGGCCGACGCCTTGGCTACCGCGGCCGTTTCTTCCAGCGTCCGGCGGCGTTTGTCCTCGCGCTTGGCCGGGTCGGTGATCCCGAAGATCTCGCCGTAGGCCCAGCGGCCCGCGAACCCGCCGATGGCAACCGAAAGGAAGTCGCCCGTCCCGGCCTCGAACAACGGTTGCTTCATGCCCGGCCACGACGCCGACGTCGGCCAACCGTGTGCGTCGAGCGACACCTTGGCCGCGTCGGGCACAGGCGCCGGCTTGACCGCTTTCTCGCTCAAGCGGAATCGGCGGATCGACCGGCCGTCGAGCCCCTCCACCCAGAACCGCACCTGCTGGTTCGGGCAGTGGTCGGGGAACGTCTCCGACGTGTTGGCGATCGTCAACTGCTGCTCACTCTCCGGGCGGGTGAACGGTCGGTAGCCGTGCTCGAAGAGCAGCGGGATCGCTTTCCCCGTCTCGGGGTCCTCCAGCGAGTGGAAGTCCCCGCGCAGGCACGTCGCCGGCATGGTGACCCATCCGCTCCACGGCAGTTTCGCCGTGTTGGCCACGTAGAAGCCTTCGTCGCGACCGTACACTGCCGTCCGCGCCCGTTGGGCGAGCAGCAGCTTGGCCAGGGCCATCGGGCGGTAGGCCATGCGCGACTTCTCGTTGTACTGGGCCCACGTGTCCAGGGTGTGCGGTCGGGCCACGCTGTCGCCCGAGCCCCAGGTGTGCTCGTCGAACAGGCACAGGTCGCGGTAGATCGCGTCGGCCGCTCGGAGCGTCCGCTCGTCGGGCTCTCCCCAGACGGGCGACAGCGCTGCGGCCGCGAGCCGTTTGGCGCGACGGCTGGCGGCCACTTCGCGCGGGCCGGACGCCCCGCCGTTGGCCCACCAGTCGGTCCACTCGCCGGCGTGCTCGGGGGTCTTCTCGCCGACTTCGCGCCGCATCCGGTCGAGGGCGTCCGCGGCCGTCGACATGTGCAACTCCGGTTTCAGCTTCAGGCGGTTCCACGCGGCCACGAAGTCGGCCAGCGGCGGGAACGGCGGGTCGTTGTCCATGCGCCACTCGTTCGTCACCGACAGGATCAGCGTCGGGTAGTCGTAGCCGCGCTTCACCAGCGCGCGGAGCTGGCCGAGCAGATGCGCGTGGGCGGCCCGAACCGAAGCGTCGTCGGCACGGAAGAAGTCGCCCGGCCGCGCGGGACGGTAGCGCGTGTCGGTCGACTCGGGCACCGGGCCGCGCCGCCACGTCTGCGGATGGAAGTAGTAGAAGCCCCGCGCGTAGTGGTCGCCCAGCCAGACGAACATGCGGCGCCCGTCGGGCATCTTCCACCAGAACGCGCCCGGCGTCCGCATGGGCGGGCCGCCGTTGGTCGCGTTGATGCCCATGAAGAGATACTCGACGCCCCGCTCCAGCATGGCCAACGCTCCGGCGCGGGGGAACCCGTTCACGTCGTTCTGAATCGCCACGCGGGGCTTGGCTTGCGTCCACAGTTCGTCGGGCAGCCAATGGAGCGCGGTGTGCCACTCGGCCGGATTGAGCGTCGGCGTCTGGTTCATGGCCATGGCCGCAACCTCGAGCCGACCGGTGCCCAGCGCCTCGAGCAGGTCTCCACGCCGCGCGGCGTCGGCGGCCTGCCACCAGTCGTCGACGGCGAGCGTGGTTTCGGCCGTCCAGAAGAAGCGTCCTTCCGCCGGCGCATCGCGCGTGGCCAGCACCGCGTCGATGGCGATGTCGAGGTACCGCACCTGCTGCTGCCGGCAAACGAGCGGATGATCGGTGAACCCAATATCGGTGTGCGTCATGTGAACGATGTCGATGCGCCGGACCACGTCCGACGTCTGCGGCGCAGCGGCGTACCCCGTCGAGATCCCCAGCGCGAAGGTGGCGATGAGCGATGCCGCAAGAAGTCCGGCGCCGCTCGGCGGCCGGTTGCGTGCGGTTCTATGGCAGAAACGACGCTCAGCTATCATCGGAGCCCTCCGATTGCGCGTGATTCCGACGCGACGACCGTCGGCCGACGTGGGCGAGTCTGCGTGATTCATCGTGCCGCCAAGGATAGCACAGTCGAGGCTTCGAGTGCCACGGGGGGCCCGCTCGCCGGCGCTCGGGGATCGAATAAACGGGGGCGGCCGAATAATCCCGACCCGCGAGCGAATACCTAGGGGAAGCGCGACCGCTCACGCGTAGCCCGCGAGACGCGGCCCCTGCGCGCTCTTGGTGGTCATCTCGCTCGGCCTGGGGCCTGTGAGCCGGCTGCCGCCCTGGCGCTGGTGATTGTGCGTGCCCATCCCGGGCACCGCCGGATTACGCGACCTATTGCACAAGGAGTCAGCGGAATGAAGAGCCTACTGTCTTTGTGTGGCGTCCTGCTGCCGTGTGTCCCGCTTCTGGGCGCGGCGCCACCTGTGCCCCGCGGGGCAGTCGAATACCGCGCAGAGATCGAGCCCTACGTCTCCTTCCTTCAACAGCAGAAGCAAGGCCCGGTGGACTACATCATGGGGCTTTTCCGTTCGCACGACATTGTCATTCTCTGCGAACGGGACCATCGGGAAACGACGCAGTACGACCTCTTCTTTGAGCTGGTCAGTGACCCCAGATTCATTGCCCAGGTCGGAAGCGTGTTCACGGAAGTCGGCACGAGCTCGGTGAGAGAAGAGATGCTCGAGTTTCTCTGCTCGGAGAACCTCAGCGAGAAGGAAGTCGAGAAAGCGGCGCTCGACATCTGGAGAAACCTCACATGGACGCCGTTGTGGCAGAAGCGCAACTTCTTCGATTTCCTCAGGAAGCTGCATTCGCTGAACGGCTCCCTGAGCGCCGCGGAGAAGGTGAAACTCTACCCCTCAGACATGCCGTTCTCGTGGGACGGAATGACGAAGAAGAAGTACCAGGCGTTCCGCGACAGATTGGGAGACCGTGATCGGATCATGGCGAAGCAGATCACGGGCGAACTGAAGAAGATCGCGACATCGGGGGCGAAACGCAAGAAGGCGCTCGTGATCATGAACTACCGACACGCCTTCAACGATCGGTTCAAGGACGCTCGGCAGGGACAGGGGAAGGACAATGTCGGAAGGTACCTGTTCGAGGCACACCCCGGCAAGGTCGCCAACGTCATGATCAACAGCTTTGCGTTCCAGAAGAAAAGCACGGACCGGCGACCGGTACCGAAGATGATTCAGGACGGCAGATGGGACGCGGCATTCGAGGTCGCGGGCAATCGCAATCTGGGCTTCGATTTTGCCGACTCGCCGTTCGGTGACGACTCGTTCGATTACTGGCCGTCTTCCGCGCGAGGTGTGAAGTATCAGAACGTGTTCACCGGCTTCGTGTTCTACGGGGCCCTCGAAGAGCTTGTCGTGGCGGGCGGAATTCCCGGTGTGTTGGATGGAGGGTTCGACAAGGTGCTCATCGAAAGATACGCGATTGTCGGCAGGCCGATGCGAGCGAGCAGGGCGAAGGCTCGGATCGCGAGAATGGGCAGAGCGACGACCGGCACATACAAGGATAGGGAGTCGGGCGTGAGTATTGACTGGACGGCAAAGGACTCATGGCTGACGGGCTCACGCTCACGCCGAACCGGTACAAAGAAGAGCCAATGAACCGCACCGGGAGCACCGCGGCGGCTCCCTCATCCCGATGCACATCGGGACGGTTCGGATCGGATGCGCCTCGTCGATTCTGAGACGCAACACTCAAGCGGGGTCCGCGCCGACATGCGGTGCCGGCGTCAGCTTGCGGTTCCGAGGGGTACGAGGTCGGGTGGGATGATCTCGGCGTTGTTTGCGGAAGAGAGTTGCGCTTCGCCGCGTTCGACTTGGGCGGCGAATTCGCGGCACTCGTGCAGGAGGGCGTCGAGCATCACGTCTTCGTCGACGGTCTGCTTCTGAACCCCCTGAACGTAGATGATGCCCTTGCCGTTTCCGGCGAAGATGGCCACGTCGGCGCCTTCGCACTCGCCGGGGCCGTTCACCACGCAGCCCATGACGGCAACCTTGACCGGGACCTTGATCTCCTCGGCGAGCTTGCGGCGAACGTCGGCGACGAGCTTGAACAAATCGACCTGGATCCGGCCGCAGGTCGGGCAGGCGATAAGTTCCGGCTCCGTCCGGGTGCGCAGGCCCAGGCAGCATAGCAGCTCCTTGCCGTCCTCGACTTCATGGATCGGATCGGCGGCGTAGGAGATGCGGATCGTATCGCCGATGCCTTCGGCCAGGAGCGTGCCGAGCGCGGCAATCGACCGGATGCGTCCAGTCTCGGGCGGGCCCGCGTGCGTCACGCCCAGGTGCAGCGGATAGTCGAACCGCTCGGCAATCGCGCGGTAGGCGTCGATCGCGATTCGGGCGTCGTTGCTCTTGGCGGCCAGCACCACGTCGGAGAAATCGTTGTCCTCGAAGATCCGGACGTAGTCTTCGAGCTTCCTGACCATGAGCGCGACCATGTGCGCGCTGGGGTTCGATTGTAGCGCGGCCTTCTCTTCCGTCCGCACATGCTGGTCATGGCGCTCAACCACTGAGCCCTCGTTGACACCGACACGAATGGGGATGCCGCGGTCGCGGCAAGCGGCGATCACGCGGTCGACCTGCCGGCGATCGCTGATATTGCCGGGGTTCAGGCGGATCTTGTGTACGCCGGCTTCGATGGCCTCGATGGCGCGCTCGTAGTGAAAGTGCACGTCGGCGATCACGGGCACCGGTGATTGCTCGATGATCGCCGGCAATGCGGCCGTGTCGGCCGGTTTCGGAACCGCCACGCGGATCAGATCGCATCCTGCCCGGGCCAGGTTCTGAATCTGCCGAACGGTCTGGTCGACTTCATGCGTATAGGTGCTGGTCATCGACTGGACGGAGATCGGCGCGCCACCGCCGATGGCCACGCCACCGACACGGATCTGACGCGTGTGTCGTCTTGTGTGCATCGGATTCATGATTCGCTCGAGCGCCACCTTGCACCAGGCGCGAACGTGCCCGAACCAAGATGGTCAAGTACCCCGGCGCATCGTCGGCTCGACGAAGTGTGACCTTGAGCAAGCTGTCGAACGCAGACGCGGACCCGCGCGGGCGACGGCCCGCCGAATCATGCGCGGCGGACCTCACGAAACGGGACTCCGCACCAGGACTTCAACGGAATACGCAACATTCAAAAAATGGTCTTGCAATTGCCGGCGAGCGACGCTATAAGGCCGCTACGATGTTCCGACCTACGGCGAAAGCGGCTTCGCTCGGTTGTCTCCTCCTGACTTCGTGCATCCCCCTGTTCCCGGTTGCGCCGTCCGGCCCTGCGCAGCTCACGATCGAAGCCTCCGTGACCTCCGTCGATGCGACCACCGGTGTCCCGCAGACGCTCTCTGGAACCATAACCGGTGATCTGACAGGAACTTACAGCGAGAGCATCCTTCAGGTGGTCTTTGACGGCGACGGGAATCTGATCGGTGCGTTGTCGGTCTCCCAGTTCACATTCGACACACCCGAAGTCGGCACCATCTCCTCGACGAACATCGTCACGGTTACGGGCCCCATCCTGCTCACGGACGATTCCGGCAACACTGTCGTCGATGAGAGTGGGAGTCCGACGGTTATCGGACTCGAGACCGCGGCCACGGGAGATTTGCTCAACGGCTCCGGTGCGTTCGCGGGCACGTTCGGCAATCTGCAGACCGACTCGGATCTGCTCTTCACCGGCGGGGACATGGAGCTGGGCACGGCCAGCACGTCGTTGCAGCTCTACCTCGCGTATCAGCCCTAGTCGACAACCCTGGTTTCATCCTCGTGTGGTGTTTCGGCCAATCGGTGGTTTGTGCGCGGAGCGGACGCCGGCTCTGCCGGCATCCCACGCTCCCTGACGGTCGCGTCTCGGTGCCGGCAGACGGCGCTTTGGTTCACGTCGCGACTTCGACGGGTGCGCCGGCGCAGCAAGCGGCCTCTCGGTATCCTTCGGCCAGAGGCAGGCGGATGGTGAACGTCGTGCCGATACCCGGCGTGCTGGAGCAGTCGATGTTCCCTTCGTGTGCTTCGATGATGTGTCGCGTGATGTCGAGACCGACACCGGTTCCGTCGGTGCCTTTGGTGCTGAAGAACGGCTCCCAGATCTTCGCCAGTGTCTCCTCCTCGATCCCGCATCCATTGTCTTCCACGCACAGCACCGCTTCTTCGCCATGCAGCTCGAGGGAAACGGCGATGCGGGGTTGATCGCGATCACTGACGGCGTCCGCCGCGTTCGTCAGGAGGTTGAGCAACGCCTGTTGGAGCTTGAGCCGGTTGGCCGGTACCGTCGACTCGGCCTCGACCCGCACTGCGATACAGTCCGCCGGGATCTTCTTGTCGAAGCGTGCGAAGGAGATCGTCTCATGGACGAGATGATCCAGGCGGATGTCCGTCATCTCGTACGAGCCGTGCTCCATGCGCACGAAGGACTTGATCTCCTCGATCAGGGCGCTGAGCCCCTCGTGCGTCTGCCTCGCGATCTTGGCGATCTTGAGAAGGTCTTCCTGATCGCGATATTGCTCTTCGATCAGCTCGAACAACGGAGCGATGAAGAGCCGGTTGCCCATCTCATGGGCGATCCCCGCGGCGAGCCGACCCAGCGTCGCGCATCGTTCCACCTGGGCACACCGTTCGGTGAGGGCGCTGTTCGACGTGGCCAGTTCGTAGGTTTCGAACCCGCGTATGAGGGTCGACAGGAGGGCCTCGCGCTCCCACGGTTTCGTGATGAAGCTGTAGACGTGCCCCTTGTTGATCGCATCCATCATGACCTCCGGCTCGTTGTAGCCGGTCAGGATCATACGGATCGTATGCGGGTATCGGGGCTTGACGACTTCGAACAGCTCCACGCCGCTCATCCCGGGCATGCGCTGATCGGAGAGGATCAACGGGACTTCGCGTTTCTCCAGGATGGCGAGCGCTTCCTGCCCGCACGCCGCTTCCAGCACCTCGAACTCGCTCTGGAACGCGGCGCGAAACACGACTTGGTTGTCCGGCTGATCGTCGACGTAGAGCAGCGTTCTCTTCATGATGCTGTGACCTCCGTCGCGGTGGCCGCCGCGGCAAGGTCGCCGTCGGCGGACGGCTCTCGGCCGGCCACGGGCAAGCGGACGACGAACTCGGTGCCCTGATCGGGTTCGCTGATGATGTCGATCGTTCCACCGTGGCGGGTCACGATCCCGTAGCTGATGGAGAGTCCGAGCCCGGTGCCGACCCCGACCTCCTTGGTGGTGAAGAACGGGTCGAAGATCTTGCTGCGGATCTCGGGCGGTATGCCCGGACCGGTGTCGCGTACGGACACGACGACCTCGTCGTCACTTCGTGTCACGCCGATGAAGATCTTTCCGTCTTCCCCCACGGCCTGCTGGGCATTGTCCAGGATGTTCATGAAGACCTGGCTCAACTGGCTGGGGGAGCAGAGAATCGTTCCGACATCCGCGTAGTCTTTGTGCACCTCCACACGATGGGCCAACTTGTTGGCCAACAGGTTGAGGGGGATATCGATGGCCTCGCGAACATCGTAGGGCACGAAGGCTTCGTGACCCGGGTGCGAGAATCTCTTGAGGTCGGCCACGATGTCGGCGACGCGCTTCGCACCGTTTTCGACGACCTGGGCGAGGTCGAGGACCATGGTGAACGGGCCGCTCCGACCATCTCCACCGTCGTGCCCACCGTCAGCGGGAGGGGCGGCTCCCGACGTCGCCGCGGTTTCGTCGGCCAGTTCCCTTACCTTGGCGTGAAGCGGTTTGATCCCGTTGTAGATGGTGTTGACCGAGTTGTTGATCTCGTGGGCAACACCTGCGACCAACTGGCCCAGGGAGGTCATCTTCTCCGAGTGAATGAGCTTGTCCTGGGTCTCTCTGAGCTCGGACAGCAGATCTTCGAGCTCCCGATTCCGGTCGGCGAGTTCCTTGTCCATCGAGCGCAGGCGCAAGAGCGATCGAACGCGGGCCCGCAGTTCGCGTGGGTTGAAGGGCTTGACCAGGTAGTCGTCGGCACCCTGGGAGAGCCCCTCGATCTTCATGCCCAAGGCCGCCTTGGCGGTGAGCAGGATGAGCGGAATCCGCGCCGTCGACGGGTCCGATTTCGCCCGCCGGCACAGCTCGTATCCGTCGATGCCGGGCATCATCACATCGGAAATCACCAGGTCCGGCAGTTCGGTCGACAGCTTCGTCCATCCTTCGTCGCCGTCCGCAGCGGTGATGAGGTTGTACTCCGCCCCCAGAAGCCTCTCGAGAACCGCGAGGACCTCGGACGAATCGTCCACGAGCAACAGCCTGGGGGCATCCTTCGGTGGAGGATCCGCGTGCGATTCGTCGGACACCTCCTCGGTGAGAATCAGATCGGACAGTTCCGGCCGCCGCAGCGCCTCTTGGGGATCCTCGACGTCTCCCGAACCGCCGGCCAGCTTCAGTGGCAGGGTGAAGTAGAAGCGCGATCCGCGGCCGGGCTCGCTCTCGAGGCCGATCTGTCCGCCGTGCAGCTCGACGAGTTCTCTGGCCAGGGCCAGACCCAAGCCGGTACCCGCGAACTTCCGCGAGAGCGACCCGTCGATCTGGACGAAACGCTCGAAGATCTTGTCCTGATCCTCCGGTGCGATGCCGATTCCCGTGTCGGCAACACTGATCTCGACCGTGTCGCCGTATCGGGCGCTGCGCAGTTCCACGCGGCCCTCGTTCTCCGTGAACTTCAGCGCGTTGGACAGCAGGTTGGTGACCACCTTGTTGACCTTCTGGCGGTCGAAGTGGCCTTCGGGCACGGCCGGGTCGATCTCCAACTGAAGGCGGATCTTCCGGTGATCGGCCAGGCTGGCGGCGGACGAAGCGGCTTCGCTCAGAAGATCATTGACGTTGTGGCGCCCCAGCCGCAAACTGGCCTTGCCGGTTTCCAGCTTCGCGAAATCGAGCAGATCGTTGATGAGCTCGAGAAGCTGCAGGGTGTTGCGGCGTACGATCCCCAACGTGCGCCGATGCGCCGGCGGGAGTGCATCCTCGTCTTCGAGAAGCCCTTCCACCGGCGTGAGGATCAGGGTCAGCGGCGTGCGCAGCTCGTGGCTGATGTTCGAGAAGAAGGCGGTCTTCAGTCGGTCGTGTTCCTTGAGTTGTTCGTACGACCGCTGAAGCTCCTCGGCACTCTCGGACAATTGCCGGGTGCGCTCCTGCACCTTGCGCTCGAGGTCCACATTCAGCTCGCGGATCGTATCCTGGTTCTGCTTCAATTGCCGCACCATCCGGTTGAAGCTGCGGCCCAGCACGCCGATCTCGTCGATGTAGAGGGCTTCGATTTGCTCTCCCAAGTCGCCTTGCTGAACACGCTGCATCGCCCGCACCATCTCGGCGACCCGCAACCCGATGGACCGGGCCAGGACAGTCGCCAGCACCATCGCGACCAGGACGGCACAGGCGGAAATGATGATGGTGTGCAGCCGCAAGTTGTAGACGAGTTGCGCCTGCCCGTCCGGGTACCTCATGATGTCGGCCGCCTTCTGATTCGCAACCGTGGCGATCATCAGAGCGGTGATCAAGGTGATCATCGTGAAGGAGAACAGCAGCCGGATCTGCAGCTTCCCGATGGGAATGGTGTCGAAGTCGATTTCGAATCCGCTGTGCGTGATATACCGCACCACGGGTTGCAGCATCGTCGTCATGAGGAAGTAGGTCAGCGACAATGCGACGGCGATGCCCATGAAGCCGGCGATCGCGATGTGCACGAGCATGATGGCCGGCGCATCGGCGACCCAACGTAGGTAGAGGCTGCATCCACCGACACAACAGAGGTGAACGAGCACGGCGGCCCGGAGGTTGTGCTGCAACGGGAAGACCAGCACTTCCCGACCGGCGGCCCGGCTGAGCTCGGCGGAAGCCGGTCTCCCATCGGACATGCGTCGGAGCAGCTCTCGTAGACTTCGTGTCTCCCACAATCCCTGCACGGTCGTGGCGGCCAGAGCCAGAAGGACGGTCACGGTGGCCGCGAGCTTGAAATGCTGGAGGAGACCCGCGTCGTGTCCCATCGTCAGGTCGACGTAGTACACGACAAGGACGCCGCCCACGCATCCGAACAACCGGGTGACGATCATCATCCAGACGACGTATTTCGATCCATGCCTTGGTATGAGACGGTCAAGCATCGTTCCTTGCTCACTCTCCGTGTCGTCGATGGGGTGGAATCGAGACGGATGGGCCCCCGATCGCCGACTTCCGCCGCCAACGGACCCCCACGACGACTCAAGCGACGGCTACTTGAGTCCCCTACTTCCGAGGTGGATGCGCAGCAGGTTGTCGAGGCCTGCCAAGAGTTCCGTCACATCGAACGAGCGAATCTGCTCGGCCAATGCGGCGATTCGCCGGCGGTGGTGTCGCCACCGCTCCAGGAAGAATGCTTCGCACCCGTGCTCCTGGATGCGTCGTTTCAGTTCGTCGGGCTCCGCATGCGCCAGGTCGTGCGGGGTCAGATGCCCTTCTTCGAGGGCTTGCGAGAACACGCCGCTGCTGAAGTCACGCGCCGAGACTTCCCGCTCCCAGGTGGTGACCAGATTCCCGATGCGCCCCATGCACTGGGCGTTCCACAGCACGCTTCGGACCCGGCCCAGCTCCTCGGGTCGGAAGTCGGAGGAACACATGAGGTCCAGGGTGCCCGAGACCATCATGTGCATGTTGTGCGGCAGATACAGATCGTGTTCCGCCAGGTTGATCACCTGGGGTGTGCTGTTGATGAGGCTGGCATAGCGCATCGCGTTGAGGAGCTGCAGGTAATCGAAACGCAGGAGCTCCTTGAATTCGTCATACCGGGGGTAGCCGCTCGCCCGTTGGAGAATCGCGTCCCAGACCTCGACCGCGATCGCCCCGTATCGTTGCTGATCCTCAGGAAGGGAGTCCAGCTTGACTGCGTCTTCGGCGAAGGGGATGGCCAGCAGTCGTTCGAGGAAGCGGGTGTCCTTGAGCTCGTCCGCCACGTCGTCGAGCAGCACGTCGAACATGACCCCGATGACCTTGGTCTCGTTGTTCGGATCGTACAGCTCCGGATCGACGCAGGGCAGGCACGTGAGTTCCACCCCCTTCAGGCACCATTTCCACAAGAAGGGATGGCGCTCGCCTACGGAGTCGTACCGCTCGACCCAGTGGGCCAGGTCGGAGGGCAACGGCCGCTGGATGATGGTCTCCATCTCCGGCCGAAGCGACGCGGGATCGGGCAGGTCGCTCCAGTCCACCTCCCGCCGGCTCGACGACAGCGTCTGTTGTACCGACTCGACGATCCGCGGTGCGGTCAGCCCCGCTTCGTCGCGCATCCGGTTCGCGCTTCCATGTTCGAGGAACGCGTCGGGCAAGGCCAGGACACGGACCGGCGTGTCGACACGGTGTGACGCGAACAGTTCGAGAACGGCGCTGCCGAAGCCGCCGTGGCGCACATGCTCCTCGATGGTGAGCACATGATTCACGCGGGCCGCGACCTTCGTGAGCAGATCCTCATCGAGCGGGTTCACGAAGCGTGCATTGACCACTGCGCACGATACACCCTGGGTGCTCAGTTCCTCGGCCGCCTCCATCGCCGCGGCAACCATGCTGCCAATCGCCACGAGGGCCACGTCACTTCCGTCTCGCAGAAGCTCCGCACGTCCCGACTCGATCGGCACCGGCTCCTGACTGCAGGGAATCGGTTCAGGGACCGAGCCGCGCGGGATGCGAATCGCGACGGGGGCGGAGTGACCGATCGCCCATCTCAGCATTCCGCGGAATTCGTTGCCATCCTTCGGCGCCGCGACCGTCATTCCGGGCACGGTTCGGAGAAAGGCAAAATCGAAGAGGCCGTGATGCGTCGGGCCGTCGTCGCCGACCAGTCCGGCCCGGTCCAGCACGAAGGTGACGGGCAGATCCTGGAGGCACACGTCATGGACGACGTTGTCGTACGCGCGTTGCAGGAAGCTGGAGTAGATCGCGACGACGGGGCGCGTGCCGCCCAGCGCCAGTCCGCCCCCGAAGGTCACCGCGTGCTGCTCCGCGATCCCCACGTCGTAGAAGCGGTCCGGGAACGTGTACGCGAACTCGGTCAGGCCGGTCCCGTTCGTCATCGCCGCCGTCACTGCGACGACGCGCGGGTCGGTCTCGCCGATGCGGACCATCTCGTCGCCGAAGACCTGCGAGTAAGTCGGGGCCGATGCCCGAATGCCATTAAGCTAAGCTGCATGTTGTTGTTCTAGCAGGCGTTTGCGTA
>CAYMME010000260.1:0-12920 GCA_964391465.1 uncultured Planctomycetales bacterium | reverse complement strand
AAGGCCCCAAACAGGGCAGTTGGCAACATTGTTGGAGGCGTGCCTGCCCGTGCTCTTGGCGTGTCTCCGCACTGGCGGGCAAGCCGCCAGTGGCACCCGACGAGGACACTGCGACGCGAGAACGGATTCTCGCACGAGTGCTATCGTGCCGTCAGTGCAGGCGTGGCTCTGACTTCGGAAACGTGCCCAGGGCCCGCATCGACCGGTTGTGGAGGCGCGACAGCAGCAGCAGCGAGAGGATCGCGCCGGACATCGCCATGGTCATGTCCCAGTGCGGGTCCCACACGTCGCCTTGTAGGCCGAGCCACTCGGCTCCCTCTTCGGGATAGAAGACGATCACCACCCACCATTCGATCAACTCGTAGAACGCGCTGAGGGCGAGACACACGCACACGACGAGGAAGAACAGCATCTTGCCCGGCCGAAGCCCCGTCGTGCGCAGCAGCAGCTCGCGGGCGATGATGGCCGGGAAGAAGCCCTGGGCGAAGTGCCCGACGCGGTCGTAGTGATTGCGCGAGAGGTCGAGCACATCACGCAGCCAGTTGAACAGCGGCATCTCGGCGTAGGTGTACTTCGCTCCCACGGCCAGGATGACGAAGTGGATGCAGACCAGCACGTAGACCAGGCCGGAGAGCCGAAACCGCCGGTACGTGGCCAGCAGAACGGCAATGCCGGCCAGCCCGATGGCGACCTCGAAGAACCACACGCCGTAGTCGAACGGTCGGATCGCAGACCAGGCCAAGGCGACCGAGGCGCCTGCGAGGAGAAACAGTAGCGGTCTGTGCTGGTTCATCTCATGTCACCACGTCGCGGTTGCGATCATCCGGCCGCGGAGCGCCGCACGGGACGGGCACACGGTGCAAGCCGCGGGTGGACCTACGCTCCGTTTACGCGCTCCACCAACCACAACCCGTAGACAAAGAACGGGGCGTGCTCTCTGACGCGATCGTCGGTCAGTGTCCGAAACGCAAGGGCCTGCTCCATGTCGTCGAACAGATGGCGCTCGTTCAGCTTCGGCCCCCAGCGTCTTCGCAGAGTTCGCGATTCCTCCGAGTCGTACCCACAGTTCATCAATCCGCTGAGTGTCGATTCGTCCGAGACGTCAAGCCCAAGGCACTGCCATTCGTCGGAACGTACAGAAGGTGACTTGGGCTCGTAGTCGGTCCAGTCTGACCCGAGGTCATTCGGAATCTCATCGTTGCGAAAGCGCGTGGAGGCGACAACCCAGTACGGTTTTCCGTGCAGTGCAGGTTCTTCGCTGAGACAGGAGCGCAGCCGATCCAGGCTTTCCCACCACGGCGGGAACATAGGTTCGGATGACAGAATCAGGCGCAGAACGTCGAACACCGAGTTCCAGACCTGTTCGTCCGTGGAGAGAGGTTTGTCTATATCCGTGCGAAGCAGGAACAGATCCTTGCGCTCGGGAGTCCACGTTGGGTCAAACGCGGTCCACATCTCGCGCGCATCAAAGCCGATCAGCTTCTCTTCGCGTTCCATGAGCCGTCTCCGCGCCTTCGGCGGGGCGACATTCTGGACTGGCCGACCACTTCTCTTACCCCACCATCTTCTTGAGGAACTTCAGGCCTTCGCTGGCCAGTTCATCGCCGTCCTTGGCGAACGGTCGCCAGATGGCGGCGGCGGCGGCGAGTTCCTTGATCGCGGGCACGAAGGACTCCATGGTCAGCCAGCCGTCATACTTACCGTCGCGCAGGGCGGCGAAGACACCGTCCCAATCCACCTGGCCCGAGCCGGGAATGCCGCGGTCGTTCTCGCACGCATGGAAGTGGCCGAGCATCGCGCCGGTGGCCCGAATGGCGGCCGGCGTGTCTTTCTCCTCAATGTGGCAATGGAACGTGTCGAGGTGCACCTTGACCGCGTCGCTGCCGACCTCCTTGCAGAGCTTGACTGCGTCGGCGGCGATGTTGAGGAAGTAGGTCTCGAAGCGGTTGAGCGGCTCGAGGGTGACGGTGACGTTGCACGACTCGGCGGTCTTGCCGACCTTCTGAAGACATTCGACGGCCCGGCCCCACTCGGCGTCGTTGCGTCCGCGCCCGACCAGCGCGCCCACGGGCGAGTACATCGGTCCGCAGATCACGTCACCGCCCAGCGCCGCCAACAGCTCGATCGCCTTTGTGAGATGATCGATCCCGGCCTGACGGTGCTTGGCGTCGTCACTGATCAGGTTCTGCTCCGGAGCCAGGACCGTGCACATCGTGCAGGACAGGCCGTTGTCATCGAGGGCCTTCTTGGTCGCCGCCACGTCCACCTCGCCGGGGGTGAACACGGGCAACTCGACGCCGTCGAAGCCCAACTTGGCCGCCTTCTCCAGCAGTGGCAGATTCTCGCTCGTGAAGTTCCCGGTCCACAGCATCAAGTTCACGCCGAAACGCATGTCCGCACCCTCGCTTTCGGGCTCCGCCCCGCCCGCGCTCGAGCGGCGGCCCTGCATGATTCCAGTGCCCCCGTGATTCGTATGACCAAGTTCTACCGCCGGGTGCGGTCGTCACGCAAGCGCCGCAGTTGATCGAGGACTTCGGCGATCGTCCGGCGCTGCGGGTCACTCAAGGCGTGCCCGCCGTACTCGAGTTGGTAGAGGGCGTCGGCGACGGGGCGGGCCGACGTGGCCCCGCCGATGTGCCGGGTCACCTCGTCGGCGAACTCCCGCGGCGTCTGGTGGGCATGGTGCGCGCAGCCGAGTCGTCCGGCGATGGTTACGAACTCGTCGAAGAATCCGCCGTCCGGATGTCGCCGCCTCCGGTCGCGGGTGCGCCGGGAGCTGCTGCTCAGCAACCGCGCCAGCAATCCTCGTACGGGGCCGCGCAAGGCGATCGCCGCCCAGATCAGCCCGGCCAGCCCAAGCCCGGTCGTCGCCAGCCGCACAGCGCTCGCGGTGGCCCATTCCCACGCGTTCGCCGCCCAGCTCCTGACGGCGTTCATCCCTCCTCTCGCGGTTTCCGCCGGGCCGGCGATCGACTCCGTCAGCCACGTCTCGATGCGTTCCAGCACGCGAGTGCGCCGCTCCGCGTCGTAGGCGATCACGAGGCTTGCCCACTTGAACTGCCAGTACCCGATGTATGCATCTATCGCGGCCCACCAGGTGCCGGAGCCGGCCTCCTCCTCCGTTGCGGGGGCCGTCGGATCGTAGGTGACCCAGTCCCGACCGGGCACGTGCACCTCCACCCAGCAATGGGCGTGGTCCTCGTGCACATCGTAGAAGGCACCGATTGTGTTGTAGTCTCCGCCGCGATAGCCACTGACCATGCGGGCGGACACTCCCACCAACTGGCACATGACGGTCATCGCCGAGGCGAAGTACTCGCAGTGCCCTTGCCGGAGCGAGAACAGGAAATCCTCGATCGGCTCGGCCGTCGGGTCGACGTCGGACTGGTCCAGCGTGTAGGTGAATCGATCGGACCGCAGATGTGCCGCGATCGTTTCTGCAACCGCGGCCGGGTCGTTGCGATCCACTGCCGCGCGGGTCAGAAGCGCCTCCGTGTACTGCTTCACCCTCGGCGACGTGCGGGGCATGACGGCCGGTTCCGCGTCGGCAAGCTTATCGGCCAGCGCTTCGCTGATGTGAACCGGGGAATACACGATGTAGTGCGGCGCTCGATCCGACCTCGGCGTTCCGTAGAGGAGTTGCGTGCGCCATTCGCGATCGACCTGCTTGAATCCGCGGGCGACGACACGTGCCGGTGGATACACGGAGAACAACGGCTGGTTGGGGCCGGCATGCACCATGGTGATCTCCTGCTCGATCCACTCGGAACGGTCGTCGCTGGCCGGCCACAGATGCACGGTGGCCCCGTCGGGCGCCCACGACTCCCGCGACTTGGGTCCCCCGCCGCCTTTGTGCCGCCAACGCCAGCCCCTTCGGTCGGGTCGTGATTCGTAGAGCTCGAGCGTCTGGCCGCGAAGGTAGGGTTGGACGTGCATTCCGCCGTACGGCATCCCGTCTCGCCGGATCTGTACGCGCATGACCAACTCGGTACCTGATCGGATTCTTGACCCGATGTAGCCGAACTCGACATGGTCGCTGAAGCCCGTGACGCGCGACAGTCGCAGACGGTGGGTGCGCCCCAGTGCCCCGGCTCCCAAGCGCGGCACAAACAAGAAGGCCAAGACGGCCGCGAGGATCGAGCAAACGACGATCGTCGTGGGCGCGGCCGGCCCGAGTCGCAGTCGGCGCGTCCCGTCGGCACGAGGGGACGGCGCGCTGCTCGTTTCTTGCCGACCGGCCTCACACTTGAAGTGGAACAGAATTGCGACGTACGGCCCGAGCGCCAGGTACGCGGCGAGCGTCATCGGGAACAGTGCCGTCGTCGACACGCGCGAGCATACGATCAGCAGCAGCAGGGCCAGCACGAGCAACTGGCCGTAGTCGCGGTTCGACTTCCGGTCCAACAGCTTGCAGACGGACACCCAGATCATGAAGCGTCCGAGCACGATCTCGGGATACCAGCCGAGCAGGGCGTACTCGCAGCACGCCCAGGCTGTCGCGATGAGGACGGCGCCCCGGATCACATTCGGAGGGAGAAGTTTCCGGCCGCGGGGGTCGATCCATGCCGGACCGACCACTGCCGCAAAGAAGAAGACCGCGAGCAAACCGAACGAATCCTCTGCGGCCGCCACCGGTACCGCGCCGGCCGCCAGCAGCAACGACATCAAGACCGAGAACCGGCGCTCGCTGACGACTTCGTGCTGAGTCGGCGGGTTTGCCATCACGCTGCGCCTCCGGGGAGGGCATCACTCCGGCAATCGTCGAAGGCGTCGTCGAAGGCAGGCGCACCCGCGATCAGAAGGGTGACGTGGGCGCCGCGGTTCGTGAGCCAGGCCGCGATCTCGCGCGTTCGGGCGTGCTCGGCGGCGGCGACAACCACACAGCTCGATTCACGCCAGCCGGTGCGCCAGCGCATGTGCCGCAGGGTCTCGGCGACGCCGCGCCCGTCGTCGGAGGCAAGGGCGAGCGCGCCGAGCAGCTTCGCTCGGTGGCGTCCGCCGGCGGCAGGAGGGATGGCGGCGAGCGGCTCGGTTTGGGTGATCAAGCCGATCTGGTATCCCTTGTCGAGCCCGTCGCAGCACAGCGTGGCCGCGAACCGCACGGCCCGCTCCTGTTGCGTTTCGTCCGATGCGTCCGGGCTGTGCAGATCCAGCACCACGACACCCCGGGGCGGGCGGTGCTCCGACATCTCGCGTACGAGCAACTGCCCGGTGCGGGCCGACCGCCGCCAATGGATCCAGCGAGGGTTGTCGCCGTAGCGGTACTCGCGCAGCCCGTAGAACTCACCGGCACCGATTCCCGTCGGGTGCCGTCCCGACGCGGTCGTGTCGTAGGGTGCGCGCGGGTTCCACAGAGGGCGACGGAGCCTGCCTGGCGCCGGGTAGATGAGCATTTCATCGGTGGCACAGCGGCGCAGGTGTCGCGCGAACAGTGACAGCGGGAAGGTGGTGCCGAGGCCGACGTGGGTGAAGGTCAGCCGGCCCCGTCGGCTCGCGGCGGTGGTGAAGGCGGCTGAGGCGGGCGTCCCGGCCTGAACCACCGGCAGGTATGCTGCCGGTGGGCCGGAGAGCAGCGGGCCGTCGACGCGATCGGTCACGTTCAGGGAGAATGCCCGCCGCCAGAGTCGCCGGTTGGATACGTGGTAGCGGATCGTGAACGGCCGGCCGGCGGTCGCTGCTGGCGGCAGGGTTCGCGTCACACCGAGATGCCGTACGCCCGATGCGGTGAGCAGTGCCGCGGCTACGATCGTCCCGAGCCCGACGCCGAACACGAGGAGCAGTAGATTCGCGTCGGTATTCAGCGAGGCGATTCCGATCGCCGCCACCATTGCCATGTACAGATAGCCGGCCGTCGTGATCCGGAAGCCGGATGGGAGCGATCCCGACGAAGTTGTACGGAACAATCGCATACGCACGGTTCGTGGCCCGGGTACGTGACCACCGCGACGGCACGTCCCCCGACCCATCCGATCCAACGACCGGCCGTGCGGCTACCCCGGTGCGGGTATCTCGGCCAGCATTTCCTCCAGGATCGTTTCGACACCGCTGGTATTGCCGTTCTGCACATAGGAGCGGCTGATGAGCCGGTGCGCGAAGACCGGAACGACCAGCGCCTTGATGTCGTCCGGAACGACGTAGTCACGATCGTCCATCAGGGCCGCCGCCTGGGCCGCACAACGCAGGGCCAGCGCGGCGCGCGGAGAGACACCGATGTCGAACTGATCGTGCTTGCGCGTGGCGTCAACGATGTCGAGGATATAGCTGAGGAGCCGCTCGTCCACCCGGATGCGCCTGACCATGTCCTGGAGCGCCAGCACGTCTTCCGCGTGGACCACCGGCTTCAGGCCATCCATCTGGACGGGGCCCGGGAGTTCGCGAAGGATCCGCTGTTCGTGCTCGCGGCCGGGGTACCCGATACGAATCCGGAGCATGAACCGGTCGAGCTGGTTCTCGGGCAGGAAGTAGGTCCCCTCGAAATCGAAGGGGTTCTGCGTGGCGATCACGAGAAACGGGAGTCCGAGCGGGAGCGACCGGCCCTCGGTCGAGACCTGGAACTCGTTCATCGCCTCGAGCAGGGCCGACTGCGTGCGAGGCGTGGTCCGGTTGATCTCGTCGGCGAGCACGATGTTGGCGAAGATGGGGCCTCGCTTGAACTCGAACTCGCCCGTCCGGTCGTTGTAGATGCTGGTTCCGAGGATGTCGGACGGCAGCAGGTCGGGCGTGAGCTGGAGGCGGGAGAAGCTGCAGCCGATGCTCCGGGCCAGGGCTCGGGCGAGGACCGTCTTGCCGACACCGGGCACGTCCTCGATCAGGATGTGCCCGCAGGCCAGCAGGCCGATCAGCGCCTCCGTCACGGTCTCGGGCTTGCCGAAGAAGACGCTCTCGACGTTCTGTCGAAGCCGGTGCAGCTTCTCGAGGGCATCAGCAGTGGATGGCGAAGCGTTCATGGTGCGTTCACGAGACCATCGGCCGCCCACCGGCCGGGCGAACGCGCCAGTATAGACGATCACCGCATTTCGGCCCACCGTTCGCGCAGCAACGCTTGACGAAAACGAGGCAGGCTGCTAATTTCCTCGGTCTGGGCAGATAGGCCCGGTCCACCGGGTTGCCGGCGGTGGTTCACGGCCACCGCACAGCACGGAGCGCCGCTAGCTCAGTTGGCAGAGCAGCTGACTCTTAATCAGCGGGTCCGGGGTTCGAGTCCCTGGCGGCGCATTGCGAGATCCTGAGAAGCAGGACTCTGCGGGGCTGAGCGTATTGCGTTCAGCCTTCTTTCTGCGCAGGGCCACGCCGGGGCTACTGGCCCGCGATGATGAGATCGAGCCGCTTGCTGTGCTCTTCGAGCGAGAGGTTCCCGCCTTCGATGGTCATCCACCCGTTGTAGCCGACGCGAGTGAGGGCCTCTCGGACGGCGGGCCAACGCACGCTGCCGTCTCGGATGTTGACGAACTTGCCCTGACCGTTCGGATCGGCCGGGTCGAGCTTGAAGTCCTTGACGTGGCATTTGACGATGAGGTCGCCGAGGGCCAGGATCCAGTCGGTGGATCGGGTGTACTTGACGTGGTTGCCGATGTCGTAGTACGCCTTGACCCACTTGCTCTTGAACGACGCGACGAAGTGCCGGAAGATCTCGGGCCGGACCCAGAGATTGTTCCAGACGTTCTCGACGGCGATCACCACGCCGGTCTTCTCGGCGGTCGGGATCAGCCGCTTGATCGCTTCGCGCGAGGTGTCGATCGCGTGGTTGTTGGTCTTGATGAAGTCGGCGAACGGGCTGTTGTCGCCGTAGGTGACTTTCCTGACGTGGCCGGTCTCGGGGTCGAAGTCGTAGCGGAACTCCCACGGCCGCGGCATGTCCCCCTTGATTCGGCAGGGCACGAGCAAGACGGCGTCGGCGCCGTAGCCTTGCGCCGCCCGCAGAGCCTTCTCGCTCGTGGCAATGGACTCGGCCACCTTGGAGTCGTCCGGATCGTTGAAGCTCGCCCACCCGCGGAGCACGGAGTGGATCTTCATGCCGAGCTTCTCGGCGGCCTTTCGGCAGCCTTCAGCCTCCTTGACCTCCACGATCCCCGCTTCCACGCCGTCGAAGCCGGCGGCCTTGTACTTCGCCAACACCTCGGCGGTTGGTTTCTTGACGATGAGGGCCTTCTTCAGGCCGCCCTTCGGTGCCGGAGCGGCCGACCGGGCGGCATGATTCGAGCCCAACGTCCAACTCAGGGCGGCACCGGCTCCGGCCGAGGTCGCGAGAAACTGCCGACGATTCATTGCTTTGCTCATCACCTGTTTCCTCCCTCGATTGGATCAAAGGCTGCGTGATTCGCCCCTGTGGGCCAGGATGACCATAGGTCAGACCGCAGCGATGTGCAACGGGCGCGGCACGGCCCCCCGTGGTAATCTCCGCGACTACGCCTATAGTGGCGTCCACGAGAAGGGTAACCTCATGCGCATCGCACTCGCACAACCCGATCCGGTCGTGGGTGACATCGCCGGGAATACCGAGAAAATCGTGGCCGACATCGACGCCGCCCACGCGCAGGGCGCGGCGCTGGTGGTGTTTCCGGAGTTGGCCGTGTGCGGCTACCCGCCCAAGGACCTGCTGCTCAAACCGGCGTTCGTACGGGCGAATCGGGAAGCGGTCGAGCGGATTGCCGAACGGTGCAAGGGCATCGCCGCTCTCGTGGGCTTCGTCGAGGAGAACACCGCATCTGTCGGGCTGCACCTGCACAACAGCGCGGCGCTGTGCGCGGACGGCAGAATCGTGAGCACCCATCGCAAGTCGCTGCTGCCGACCTACGACGTGTTCGACGAGCGCCGGTACTTCGAACCCGGCTCGGAGGTTGAGGTCGTTACCGTGGCCGACGAGCAGATCGGGGTCAGCATCTGCGAGGATCTCTGGAACGACGAGCAGTTCGTAGGTCGGCGGATCTACCGCGACGACCCGATCGCGGGCCTGGTGGCGAAGGGGGCTCGGGTCCTGGTGAACATGTCGGCCTCACCGTTTGCGGTGGGCAAGCAACAGTTTCGCGAGGAGCTTTACGGGGCCCAGGCCGAGCGTCACGGCGTGCCCCTCCTGGTCGTGAATCAGGTTGGCGGCAACGACGAGTTGGTGTTCGATGGGGCGAGCATGGCATTCGATGCCGGTGGACGGGTCGTCGCCCGGGCCAAGCCATTCGCCGAAGACCTGCTCGTCGTCGACCTCGCCAACGCGCAGGCCAACCGTCTCGAGTCGTACCCCGGCGAGGTGGCCGCCGTTCATGATGCCCTCGTGCTCGGCGTCAACGACTATGTACGCAAGTGCGCGTTCACCGAGGTCGTCGTGGGTCTCTCGGGCGGAATCGACTCGGCGGTGACGGCCGCGGTGGCGACGGCGGCGTTGGGTCCGAGCGCCGTCCACGGAGTCGCCATGCCTTCGCGGTACAGCTCGCAACACTCCATTGACGACGCCCGGGCCGTGGCCGACAACCTGTCCATCGAGTGCCGCGTCGTACCCATCGGCGGGATTCACCAAACCTACGAAGACGAACTCGCTCCACAGTTCGCCGGGCGGGGGCCCGACATCACCGAGGAGAACATACAAGCTCGCATCCGTGGGAACATTCTGATGGCCCTGTCGAACAAGCTCGGATGGTTGCTGCTGAGCACGGGCAACAAGAGCGAGCTGGCGGTGGGCTACTGCACGCTTTACGGCGACATGTGCGGCGGACTGGCCGTCATCAGCGACGTGCCCAAGGCGATGGTGTACGCGGTGGCTCGTCACATCAACGAACGCGCCGGCCGCGAGTTGATTCCAGAATCGACGCTCACCAAGCCGCCCTCGGCCGAGCTTCGCCCCGATCAGACCGATCAGGACTCGCTTCCGCCGTACGAGGTTCTGGACCGGATCCTGGAGGCCTATGTGGAGCGCGAGCGTTCGTTCGACGAGATCGTCGCCGACGGTTTCGATCCCGACGTGGTCCGGGACGTGCTCAACAAGGTCGACTGCAACGAGTACAAGCGCAAGCAGGCGGCCCTCGGTCTGAGAGTCACAAGCCGAGCGTTCGGTTTCGGCCGGCGCATGCCCATCGCGGCCCGGTACGGATAGCGACTGATTCGAAGGGACAAACCGCCGCGGCCGTCTCGCCATTCGCGCGAATGCGCGGCAGGGGCGCCCCGTCCCATGCGACGACTTCTGAGGCCGCGGCCGGCCCCACCCCGGTGACTCGATGGGGGGACTCGGCTCTTCCGCCGGCGGGAATCGGACGCGCATGGGTGCATCTCGAATTCGGTGGCAACCGGGTGCCACGGGCAGCTTGCCTGCCCGTGCTCATCACACCGGGACAACGGGAAACACTGGCGGACAAGCCGCCAGTGGCACCCACCACGTGGGGTGGTGCCACGATTCATGAGATGCACCCGACGCGCATCCACGCGGGGTGCGCTGGTTTACATTGCAGGGGGCCCCCCTATAATGTCGCCCGGTTTGTGCAGAGCAGATTCCATCAAGGAGCGAGCCACGTGGCGGGCCTGGGCGTAAACATCGATCATGTGGCCACGGTCCGCCAGGCGCGACGCACCGACGAGCCGGATCCCGTGTGGGCGGCCGCCGAGGCGGAATTGGGAGGTGCCGACTGTATCACCTTCCACCTGCGCGAGGATCGTCGCCATATTGTCGATCGTGACGCGAGGGTGCTGAGGGAGACGGTCTCGGTCAAGCTCAACATGGAGATGGCGATCGACCCGTCGATTGTCCGGATCGCCGCGAAGCTCAAGCCCACGCAGTGCACGCTGGTGCCGGAGCGCCGGGAGGAGTTGACGACCGAAGGCGGCCTCGACGTGGTCCGGCTCCGCCGGCGCGTGGCTCCGGCGGTCAAGCAACTGCGCCGCCGTGGTGCGCTGATCAGTGCGTTCATCGAGCCCGACCCGGATCAGATCCGGGCCGCCGCGGATCTCGGATGCCACGCCGTCGAGTTGTGGACCGGTGGGTATGCGCACGCCCGCGGCCCGCGGGCCGTCAGCCGGGCCCTTCGCGTGCTGGGCGAAGCGATTGCGGTTGGGCGGCAGTGCGGCCTCTCCGTCCACGGGGGGCACGGATTGACCTACCGCAATGTTGCCGCCGTCGCTTCTATAGACGGCTTTGAAGAGTTTAATATCGGCCATTCCATCGTCTCGCGGGCCGTGTTCGTCGGGATGCGGGATGCCGTCCGCGAAATGAAGGATCTGCTGATCCGACACACATGCAAGGAGACAGCAAGATGAACACCCTCCGCATGGTGCTCGCCACCACGTTGAGTGTTGCCCTCGTGCCCGTCGCCCCCGCCGGAGCCTTCGAGCTCAAGAACGGCGACTCGGTCGTATTCATGGGCGACACGATGACTGCCGTCTCGGGCTATCCCGATCTGATCGAGAACTTCGTGCGCGTCCGCTACCCGGACCTGGACCTGCGTTTCTTCACGTCGGGATGGGGTAACGAAACGGCGGCCAAGGGAGTCGATCGTCTTGATCGCGACATCCTCAGCCTCAAACCGACACCCACGGTGGCCGTGGTCGGCTACGGCATGCATGACGGCGCCGTGAAGGCCTACGATGAGATGCGCTACAAGGAGTGCGAGGAGGCGCTCGCGAAGATCATTGACAAGCTCGAGGGCGCAGGCTGCCGAGTGTGGCTCCTGACCCCGATGTCGATCGAGGAAGAGCTCGCCGAAGCGCTCGCCAAGGTGCACTACAACGAAGTCCTCGGCCGGTACGCCGACGGGATCGTGAATCTGGGGGAGAAGCACGGCGTGAAGGTGATCGACTTGTATCAGCTCTCGATGGAAGGACGCCTGAAGCACCGGCAGCACGATCGGCGATTCAACTACCATTCGCCACGGCGTCTCGCTCCCGAACCCATCGTCGGCGTGCTCGTGGCCACCGAGGTGCTCAAGGCATGGAGTGCCGAACCCCTGACGATGGACCTGAGACTCGACTGGAAGGCGAACAAGGCGACGATCTCTTCCGGCAAAGTGGAGGTTGATGCGGTTACCGACCAGGAGCGGCTGATCAACATCACCGACATGGCCATGCCCTGGCCCCGGATCATCGGCAAGAACGAGCTTCCGGCTCCCTACTGGCCCATGGCCGAGCTCTCGCGTTTGACCCTGTGGGTCGAGAATTGCCCCGGTTCAGGCCTGCTCCTGGGTACGGTCGAACGCGGACTTCCCTTGCTGCAGATGCAGCTCGAGGAGGCGGGAATCGACCTCGCTCGCTATGAGCCCCTCCGCTCGAGGGCGGATATGGACACGCTTGCCAAGCTCATCCGGCACAAGAACCTGATTCGTACGCGGAAGTGGTGGGAGGAAGTTGACCTGAGACGCACGGATCAGCCGGAGCTTCAGAAGGCGCAGGACTTGATGGGCAAGGCCATGGAGGCATACGTATTGGGCTATCGGGATTGGATCAACACGATTCCGAGAACCGTGGATGTGACGTTGCGGCTGACGGAGATCACGCCGGAGTTGATCCGGGCGCGGAACACTCCGCCCCCATCGGCGGCGGCGACGAGACGCGCGGCGCCGGCGACGCGCGGTGCGATCGGGCAGAACCGGCCGCGGGACCGGGGCAGAAGGCCGGCCGCGACTCAGGCCGCTCCGCGGCGGGGGGACGGAACCATCGGCGGTAGGCGGAGGAGGTAGTCTCGCGTCATGGCGGCAGAAGCCCCCGCAAAGTGGTCCGGGTCGATGACGGCTCTGGTGACGCCGTTTCGCGACGGCGCCGTGGACTTTCCGTCTCTCGATCGCCTGGTCGACGGGCAGGTTGAGGCCGGCACCGACGCGATCGTTCCCTGCGGGACCACCGGCGAGTCGCCGACCCTCTCGCACGAGGAACACGACCAAGTCATCGAGGCGGTGGTGCGGCGTGCGGCCGGGCGGTGTCTGGTCGTTGCCGGCACCGGGTCGAACAGC
>CAYMME010000259.1:0-12946 GCA_964391465.1 uncultured Planctomycetales bacterium | reverse complement strand
GGATTTGAACCGACGACATTCACGTTGGCAACGTGACGCTCTACCACTGAGCTACACCCGCATTCTCGCTCCACGACGGAGCACTCGCAGGTCGATCCGGCCGGGCCGACCCACGTGGCTCGCAGCAGTATACGGCTCCCGGCGCCGGTTGCAAGCGGCTATCTGGGGTCGAGATACCACCACCAGTCCACCCGCTCCAGGACCTCGTTGCCGCGCGTGACGAACCGACGGTACTCGGCAGGGAGATCTTCGATGCAGACGAGGGACCGCTCGCCAAGCCGGCCCTTGTACCCTCCGGCCAGCAGGATCGCGAACGCTTCTTCCGCTCCCTCGTACAGGGCCAGATTGGCCCCCTGTCCCTCCCGCGCGTCGAACACGACCAAGTCGCGATAGCCGCGGAACGGGCCCTTCAACATCTGCTTGGCATCGGTGGCGTTGTAGGTCCCCAACTGCAGGATCGCCGAGACCGCCCCGAGAAACGCGTCTCCGTAGCTTTCGTTGACCCGCAGGTAGTGGTTGGCCACGTCGCGACGCAGTTCGCGCAACTCCTCTTCGGTCAGGGGTCGCACACGATGCCGTCCCCACAGGTTGAATCGCGAGGCGCCCAGGTTGCGGGCCGCATACTCGTCGGTTACCAGCCGACTGCCCAGGGCGTCGATGATGTCGACCATCCGGTCAAGCGCGAACTTGCCCGTGCTGTTGTTCAGGGCAACCACGATCCGGTCCGGGTCGTTCCACTGGACCGTGTTCCGCAGGGCGATGTTGGGCAGATCGAAGAAGTCTTCGTCGTATTCGAGCAGGCTCCGTACCTCAATCTCGAAACGCTCGTTGTACTCGGCCGCCAGGGCCTGGTCCGCATGGAGAGAGTCGCTGATGATCTTGCGGAGTAACAACATTCTCGTGGTGGCCGTTTCCCAGACGTTCAACGGAACTGTGCCCTGAAGCTGGTTCGGATTGATCAGACCGAGAGGCTTGCGCACCTTGTCTCGCTGCAGGGCCGGGAACATCAGACCCACCCGCAATTCGGACAGCCGCGTGAGCGGATGCTCCGACGAGGAGAGGAACGGCAGGTCCACCTGACTGTGCGGTTCGCGCCCGAGCGGGAGTTGGAAGTAGCCGAGAAACCGGCCCTCGGCCAGATCGGCCCGCTCCCGTTCCGCCGTCGGAAACCGCGCCCGGATGACCAGATGCGTCATGTTCTTCTGTTCATCCTTGCTCTCGCCCTTGGTCACGCCGGTCAACGGGGAGAGCCCCTTGGAGCCGCCCGCCTGTCGGGTCAGGAACGAGGAGATCGGCGTGACGATGTTGGGACGCACCTCGGTCGTGAAGCTCGTGAGGTCGTTCTGGTCGCCGAGCGTGGCGCCCCCCCCCGACGCCGGTGTCTGAATGATGTCTCCCTGCGAGGAGTAGAAGGAAAGCGTGATCTTCGAGTTGCGCTCCCGCTTCTCCACGCGGGCTTCGGCCAGCGTCGCGTCAAGCCGGCGCTCGAACACCGCCTCGTACGTCGGCACGTTGAGGCCGGACCGGATTTGGCGCGCGCGCCGGGATTCGTACAGCGTGCGCAGACGCTGGTTCATCCCGTTGCGATCCGGCGCATCGACCGCGTCCCGCTTGCCAACTGCAGCGGCGGGACGAGGAGGGTCGTCCGTCCCGTCGCCTTCGTCCACGGCGGTCAGAGGAGGATCTCGATGCACGAGCTGAATCTTCTCCTCCACCGAGATCGTGGGATCGCGCAGGAACATGGTCATCAGGACCCGCGCCTCAAGCTCTCGAATCTCTTCCGTGGTCAATGTCGTCGAGGCGCCGGGCAGGGGAGCGATCTCGAAATCCTGAATGACGAGCCACGTGCCCGCCGAAGCCTGCAACTTCTCGATGGCACCGGTCCCGGTCGCCACCACGATGTCCTGATCGCGCTGCGAGATCAGGGCCGCGATCCCCTCGAACGTGCTGTCCTTGGGCCCGACGGGCACCGAGAACGGCACCAACACTTCGTTCTTCTTCTTCAGGATCTTGTGGACGATCAGGTTACGCTCGATGCGGTCCCAGAACTCGCGAAGACTGTCGACGACATCGAGGGACATGGTGTGGGCGCGTCCGTCCGGACCGATGTACGAGAACCCGTACGACTGCTGACGGCCGTCGAAGAAGATCTCGTCGGCGCCGATGGAGAAGTCGCTTCCCACCGTGGTTGACGACCGCTCCAAGACCGGCGACGGCAGCGTCAGGCCGGGCAGCGACAGCGGCGTCGTCCCCGCGGGGATCACGCCGTTGTTGATACCCTGGAAGTGAGCCAGATCGAGTTGGTAGTTGGCCACCGCCAGTAGCGAGTTGATCGACGCCTCCCGGAGAATGCCGCGATTGTCCACCCGGGTGACGTCGTGCACGCCTTGCACCTGAGCGGTGAGGCGCGAGGCGATGGCCCCGTTGATGATCTCGGAATCAGTGAGCCGCACGGCCTCGATGCTGATGACGTTGTCTTCGGCCATGCGGATCTCGAGCCGGTCGACTTCCTCGAGGAACGTCGCCATCATCACGGTCGGCAAGACGATGTCGACCTCATTGATGTCCTTGTCGAAGTAGATACCCGGTTTGCCCGTCGGTGCGGATGGTAGGAAGCCGGCGTCGGCCATCTCACGGTTGATGCGTTCGACCGTTGGCTTGATGCGGTCGATGAATTCCCCGCCCGCGTCGACGACGAACATGAAGCGGCGCGACTCCTGGGACCAACGCGGTTCCCCCTCGAATCGCTTGGTCTTCTCGTCGTATGTCAATCCGAGGGCGGTGCCGACGCTGCGGCGCACGAGTTCGCGTGCCTTCGCCGCCAGAACTACTTTCTGGTTCGAGCTGACCAGGGCTTCGACTTCGCTCGCCGCCAATAAGCTGTAGTATCGTTGCGACGTCCGGTCGTACCGTGCATCGCCCGTGTCGAGCAGTTGCCGGGCGACGTTCATCACCCGCACCGCAGTGCGAAGATACTCCTCTTCGGTGACGTCATGCAGCAGGAACCCGACGACATCCTCCTTGGGGCCCCGATAGAGCGCCGAACCTTCTCCGGGCGGCTGAATCTCGACCTGCTGCTCCACCGAAACCGGAACGCGGATCGTGTCGCCGGCCGCGTCGAATTGACCGGCGCACGCCTGCGCAAGCCAGGGCTGGAGCTTCTCCACCACGCTGCCCATACCGATCCGGTCGACGGCCGCGATGTACTCGGCACGTTCTTCTTCGAGTTGAAACGGCAGGGGGAGGAGCGGCGTCTGTTCGTTCAGGAGCGAACGTAGCGACTTCCCCGTGAACCGTGCCGTGAACGTGGGTTCTTTGGCGCCCGACGGCAAGGACCCGTCGGGCATGAGTCGGATGTTCACCGAGGAGGCCGGCGTTGCCGGTTGCGTTGCGGCAGGGGGCGCACCGGCAGGTTGCGCGGCGACGCTCACCATCCCCGCGAGCGTCACGGTCAGGGTGACCGTGCCGATCCGAGCCCCAAGCGCATACGCGGAATCCCTCCCGTACGCAGTCCTCTTCGCCTTGCGGAAGCATCTCAGCATCGTGCAGGTATTATCCGTCTTTCGGCGCCCGACGGAAGCGCAGCGTCTCGCCTTTCTTCGCCTCCACGGCAATGATACCCCGTGGGGCGAACTTGATCTCCGTCCATTCATCTCGGTCGCCGCGCCGGATCTGTGTGGCCGGCCAGGGGGCGGCGAGCCTCAATTGGCCGCCGCGCGTGCTCTCGACACTGAGTTCCGCGATGCCGTCAGCCGCTCGACGGGCTGTCACCAGGAATCCGCCCTGAGCCCGCAACCGCGTGTACGCCGCCCGCCGACCCGCCGGCAACCCCGGGAACACCCGGATTACGTTGCCGACGCTCTGCAGCAGTGTTTCGTTGACCGGCAGCACCGCCCCGAACATCTCCGTGTAGTGTCCGAAATCATTGAACCGGTGGTGCGGCTCGAGCCGGTTGAACGAGAGCGTGCCGTTGGGCCGGCTCCGGTCGGCCAGCACGGTCCGGAGCTGCTCATACGCATCCGGCATGTCCAACCGCAGTCGAGCGGCGGCCAGCATGATGGGTGCGTTGTTACCGTTGTGCCGCAACCGCTCGATCGTACGAACGAACAGAGCCCGCTCGGCCGGGGGCGAGAACTGCGTGACCACATCACCCGGGAACACCGGCGTCGCCGGCACCGGAATGTTGTACGTGGTCGGTGGGGCCCCGGCGACATCGACCACGATCTGCGCGGTACCGTCGTCGTGGAGCGGATACGCCGGCAGGCGGCTCGCGGCTACCCGCCACCGAGTCACGCGACCACCGTCCTGCTTCAACGTCCGTGCTCCCTCGATCGCGGCGGCGAAGATGAACCTGAACATGGCGATGTCAAACGCGCAGTCCCGGTTGCGCTCGAACTTCGGGGTCCACCCCCAGTGTTCCGGCGAGACCGACGGGCCCAGCACGACCTTCCATCCGTCGGCCTGCGTCGCACACGTATCGATGAAGTCGGCATAGAAGTTGGCCACCTCACGCACGGCCGGATACGCCGTTGATTCGAGGTACTCCGGGTCCGGGTCATACTTGTATCGCCACCACAACGGCTGCACGGTGAAGCCGGCCACACCCAGCGTGAACCCCCACACGTGATGGATGTACTGACGACCGACCGGGCTCTTGCACTTGGCCGGCTCGGGCGGCTCGTAGGCGAACAGGACGTGTGGGTAGTACGCGCCGTCGCAGTCGAAGATTGTCTTCGCCATCCACCGCGCCCGAGGCCGATACTCGGTGATCAGCCGGTCGTAGGGCTCGGCTAACTCGCACTGGTTGGCCGCGTACGCCGCCCAGAACGTTTGCTGAATGTTGTAGTTCGTGTGGTAGTCGCCGTGCCAGGCGGGTGTGTCGTTGAGCAGACCCGCGAACAGGCCCGGGCTGATCGCGCCGGGCCGGGACACGCATCGAAGGAAGTACAGGTTCCGGTACCAGACGCTTTCGAGCAACGCGTCGTCGAACTCGACTCCGCTGCGTGCCCAGAAAGCCTGCCATACGGCCTCGTGCTTGGCGACGCTTGCGTCGACCTGCTCTCGACACGTCGAGCGAGCGAGACGCACGGCCGCGGCCCGCGGGTCATCGGACTCCAGCGACGTGACCACCGCCACCGCCGCTCGCCGTCGGGAAGGGTCCCGCGAGAGGGCGACGGCGAAGGTCATACCCTTCCAGTCCTCGTCGCCCGGGATTGGCTGCACGACCCACTCGGTGCCGTCGTCCGCGCCTGTCTGCGTCGCGGACAGCCCGGTCGACGCGATCTGCTCGAGAGCGATCTCGATCGGCTTCGCCGACGTGAGCAGGAACGCACTTCGGTTCGCCAGCGTGCGCAGGTCGAACGGTGCGACCTTGTGCTTGTCGGTCTGCTCCGGCCGGATGTGTGCCACCGCCCGGCGGATGTCGAGCGTGGCCTCCGCCGAAGTGGCCAGCGTCCCCAGATCCACCTCCACCTTGGCCCCCTCGCCTTCGAACACCACATGCTCGAAGCGGTTCTGGGCATCCTTGCCGTCCTCGGTCCAGGTGTAGAGGATCAGGCGGGCGACGCGTTGGCCCGCCGGGAGCTTGAACGTGCGCTCGGTGACCTGCTCTGGCGATTCGAGCCACTTGCTCGCAAAGACCACGTCACCCTTCGGCCCCATCGCGTCCACGTAGTACCGAGCGTTGGCGCTACCCGAGAGCTTGACCCGCAGCTTCGGGTACGCGTCGGTCGACAGGTCCAACGGGCCGTAGCTGTAGCCGTTCGACGCACCCTTCTTCCCCTGAATCCGCATCACCGCGGCCTGTCCCGACCACTGCCACGTGTTGACGCCGCCCTCGGCCCGGATCTGCGTCCACCGGGGCGCGTCCGTGCCGCCGATGCGGATGCGGGCACACGCCCGCGGGCACGGGTACGGATGGGCGTGGTAACTGTCCGGGGGCTCCCACTTGCAGCCCTCGGGCAGGATGTAGTTGCGATCCTTCCAGTCCCCCGCGCCCAGCTCCTTGAGTCGTGCCAGCGTCGGCATCGGCGGATCGAGCTTCGAGTCCAACCGGGCGTCCCACACGTCGTTCTTGGTAACAGTGAGAACAACCGAGCCGCCTTCGGTCCACACCAGCCCGTTCAGATCACCGTTGCCGAGGATCAAGGCATCGTCCAGCCGGTCCTTCAGTGTCGACACCCGGATGGCCGAGCGATCCAGCGCCGCTTCATGCGGAATCGCGAGCCCCTCGGCACTCCACGCTGCGGGAGCAGCGCTGGCGCACCAAACCGCGACGCATGCAACCGTCAAGAGACGTTTCGACGACCAGTAGCGCATCGGATACCCTCAAGGCAAAGACACGGAATGCCGGCGCGTGTCCGCGAACGTCGCTCCGTCGCCGCACATCGTTCACGCGATCAATTTAACCCGAGTCCGCAGGCGACGCTAGCGATCCCTGCGGCTTCGATTGCCGGAAGGCCGGACGCCGCTTCGTTGTTCGTTCTCTGGATGGTGTGCCGAATGTCGATCATCCTGTACGCCGTCTGTCTGCCGATCCGGACCATGACCCGCGCCGAATTGCCGTGGATTATCGTCGCCTTCATAGCCAGGGGCGCAAGCCCCTGGACGGTGTGCCTCCGAAAACCCCAAGCCCCGGCAGGGGCGACAGATCATCGCACGCAGGGGGTGCGGCGGCCACGGACTGTCGGTGCGGGAACCTGACGGCTATATTGCGGCGACTCGGTCGCACGACACGAACCGAGCCTGGATGCGAGGTGAACCACTGACATGACATTGCTGATTATCTACGGCGCCGTGGCCATCGGGGTTTCGTTCCTGTGCTCGATGCTCGAAGCCGGTCTCTTGAGCCTGCCGCGAAGCCAGGTGGAGGCCATGGTGGAACGGGGTTCGCGGACGGGGATCGTCCTTCAGGGCATGAAGGAGAACATCGACCGTCCCCTGGCCGCGATTCTCACCCTCAACAGCATCGCCCACACCGTCGGTGCCGCGGGTGTCGGCGCACAGGCCGCGGTCGTGTTCGGCGATGTCGCGGTCGGCATCGCCACGGCCGTGATGACCTTCGCCATTCTGGTCTTCAGCGAGATCATCCCCAAAACGCTCGGTGCGGTGCACGCCCGAGCCCTGGCCGGTTTCACCGCCACCACCACGCGCGGCATGATCGTGCTGTGCTTCCCGCTGATCGTGGTACTCGAGCAGATCAACCGCCTGATCGGCTACGAGCGGCACAAGGACCGCATCACTCGATCGGAGGTTCTGGCGACGATCCGGCTCGGCCGCGAAGGTGGATCACTGGGCGCGCGGGAACACCGCATCGTCTCGAACGTCCTTGCCCTCGCGAACATCGGCCTGGCGAAGGTGCTCACGCCGCGCACCGTGGTGTTCTCCCTGCCCCGCAACATGACCGTGCGCGAAGCCATCTCCCAACATTACCCCATCCGCTTCGCGAGAATCCCGGTCTACGAGGATTCGCCCGACAACCTCACGGGCTACGTGCCGCGCTTCGAGATTGACAAGGCCTCCGCTGCCGGCCGCGACGACGAGCCCCTGGCGGCACTGGCCAAGCCGCTCATCACGTTCCCCGAACTCGCCACGGTGGCGGATGCGCTCGAGCGGATGCTCAGAGAGGGGCAGCACATCGCTCTGGTCGTCGACGAGTACGGCAGCACGGAGGGCATCGTGACGCTCGAAGACCTCCTCGAAACCCTTCTCGGCGACGAGATCGTCGACGAAACCGACGAGGTCGTCGACATGCAGGACCTGGCCCGAAAGAGGGCCGCCCGACACGACCAGTAACGCCGGATCTACTTCTTTGCGGCGGCGCTGTTGACGAGAACCTTGAGGCGCACGGCGTCCGTGACGGGCTTTCCGGCGGCGATGTCTTTCTCGGTGATGACCGCCATCAGGATCTCCTTGGCTCTCTTGCGTTCGCGGTCGTAGATGATGTAGACGCGACCGTCGGGTGCCTCGACGCCGTCGGGATAGGAGACGTGCTTGCGTTCGTCGAGCAGCAGGTGGCCGTGCCAGGTCTTGCCGTCGTCGTCGGAGAGCGATGCGGTCATGTGCGAGCGGCCGGTGAACTTGTAGTGATTGACCAGGAGCAGCTTGCCGGAGCGCAGTCGCCGGACGAAGAATCTCGCGCTAGTGTAGTGTCTCAGAGTTGTCGAGGCTTATCTGATCCGAACCGCGCCCGTTAGGAAGCGGCCGCGGTAAGGCGAAGCATTGCCGCTCCCTCACGGTCGCGGTTCGGAAAGAATGCAGTCTGCCTGAGACACTACACTAGGTCCGGCGATTCCGGAGTTCCTGCCCGGCGTCCAAGTCTTGCCGCGATCAAGGGAAGTGCTCTCGCCGATTCCGTAGGAGGTGCGGACGAGGACCCACCAGCTCTTGTCGTTGCGCTCGATCAGCATGTGCTCGTCGCAGGTGCGCTTCGGGACATCGGGTCCGCGAACGAAGGAGAAAGTCTTGCCGGCATCGGCGGTGAGGTACAGATTCGAGAACCGTTGGGCGTCCATGTCCTTGCGGAACGGCTTGCGGTTCCAGACGGCGATGGGGAAGGCCCACTCGCCCGACGAGAGAACGGTCGGTTTGTCCATCATGATGCCGTTGGCGATCCGACGCGGGCGGCTCCAAGTGGGGTCCGCCTCGCAGGAGTTCTCGGAGATGATGGCCCACGTTCCGGAACGCCCGTCCCACAAGGTGTTGCTCTGCGCCCAGCACAGCCACAGCCTCCCCGTCGGATCATGCCAGAGGCACGGGTCGTAGGCGCGCACGGGCCCCGGCGGATCGATCACCACCTTCGGCCCCGACCAGGTCTTGCCGTCGTCGCCGCTGGTGACCAGTACGACATAGTTCTCGTTACCCTCGCCCTTGCCGCCGGAATACCACAACACCCAGAGCCGGCCGTTCTCCGCCCGTTCGATGCCTGGGATTCCCTGCCATTGCCGCGCAGCGTCGGCATACTTCTCGCCCGGATTGAGCTGTACCGTCGGTGCGACCAGCGATGTGTCATCCGAACCGAGGGCACACGCACACAGGATATTCACAATCAGCGAGCCATTCCGGAACAGATGCACTTCGTGTCCTCCTTCCATCGGTACTTTCGGTATCGTGGGCCGGAGCCGGACCGCCGTTGGTCGTTGGCGACAGCGTTGCTCAGTGTAGTGTCCGCCGGCAGACAGGTGAAGGCCGACCACCGCTGGCCGCGCGGGCGGGGTGCATCTCATGAATCGTGGCACCACCCCACGTGGTGGGTGCCACTGGCGGCTTGTCCGCCAGTGTTTCCCGTTGTCCCGGTGTGATGAGCACGGGCAGGCAAGCTGCCCGTGGCACCCGGTTGCCACCGAATTCGAGATGCACCCGCGAGCCGGGGGAGGGGGTGGCGCAGCCGTCCGATTGGGCCGGATCTCCGGATTGTGACGAATCCGCTAAAATCGCTGATCCGCTCGGTTCTGCGCTTGCGACCGCTCTGGACACCTCGTACTCTCGCCTGCACGTGCGGCCTTGAGTGCATGGAGGCCCGGAGGGCCAGGAGAGAGCACCCGCACATCCGCCACGGCCAAAAAGCAGATCGACGAACGGATTCGAACAGGCAGTTCGGCAAAGGAAGCGACCGGTGCAGCGGCGCGGGCGCCGTTGGCGTGTCTGCGGCGGCCGGACCGTACGGCAAAGGAGACGGCCGATGGGACTCAAGGAGGCGTCACCCGTTCATGTCGAGAGGGAAATCAAGCTGAAAGTCGAGGCGCTCGAGCCCGTGCGAGCGATGCTCGGGGCCGTGGCGGCGACCCGGAAGGGCGAGCGGTTCGAAACCAACGAGATCTTCGACAATGATGAAGGCGGCTTGTTCGCCGCCGGTCGGGGCCTGCGCGTGCGGGCAATCGAAAGCTCGAACGGCTCGGCCGGAAGCTCCGCCACGCTGACCGTGAAGGGGCCGAGACGGTTCGAGGGTCAGACCAAGGCCCGCGAGGAACTCGAGATCAATGTCAGCAGCGCCGCCGCGGCGGGTAGGATTCTCGAGACGCTCGGGTTTCGCCGCGTCCTGTCCTTCGAGAAGCGTCGCGATTCCTGGAGCCTGGGACCATGTCTGGTCGAGCTTGACCAGTTGCCGGTCCTGGGCAACTTCGTCGAGATCGAAGGCCCGAGCGAGTCGGCGATTCGGGAGGCCCGAGAAGCGTTGGGGCTCACGGCAGCCCCCGCGCTCGAGTCCACGTACGCAGCCATGCTGTCCGAGCGGTGCGCGGACAACGGCGGCGGCGAAACCACGGTCCGGTTCGACGACGGTCAGACCGAGGGCGACCAAGGAGCCGCCTCCGACGCGAGCCGGAAGCCCGCACGATCCGGGGGCAAGACGCGGATGATCGAACTGGCTCTGAACCTGGAACACCTCCGCCGGCACATGGAAGACGCCCGCGCGGACAAGGATGCCGAGGACGTTCATCAGTTGCGCGTTCAGTGCGGGCGCATCCGCGTGTGGCTGCAACTGGCCGACGTGCGGCTGTTGCATGACGACCTGCGCTGGCTGCGGCGATCGGCCGCCGTGTTGCGGGACATCGACGTGCTTCTCGCCGGCTCTGTGCCCGACCCGTTTGCGTCGTGGTTGCGCAGTCAGCGTGATCAGGCCCGAGCGAGCCTGCTGGCCGCGTTGGACGCTCCGCGAACGCGCAGTCTGCTCGACGCGCTGTCGCTCCTTCCGCCGCTGGCAGTGCGGAAGGCTCGTGCGGGGGTCCCACCGATGGTCGCACGCGTACTCCGGCAGGCCCGGTGCGTCGAGCGGAAGTCCGCTCCCATCGAGCAGTTGCATAGGCTTCGACGGTCGTTCCGCAAGCTGCGGTACGCACTGGAGTGGCTCGACGAGAAGCCGACGGAGATCAAGCGGATGCAGGACGCGCTCGGGCTTCTGGGAGACTTGAACGTCGCCCAGACGCAGTATGAAGCCTGGCCGGAGCGGGACTGCTGTCCCGCGTACGCCGAAGAAATGGTCCGTGTCGTCAAGAAGACGCGGCGCAGTGTGGAGCGCGCATGGCCGCGCGCTCGTGCCGCCCTTCGCAAACTTGTGTGAGTTGCCATATGAATCTCTACGTCATTCGCCACGCCGCGGCCGAGTCGGCCCAACCGGACCTGAACGACGACGCACGCCCGCTAACGAAAAAGGGGTGTAAGCGCTTCAAGAAGGTTGCCAAGGGGCTGAAGAAGTCCGGAGTTCGTTTCGACCGACTCTATCACAGCCCCCTGCTCCGCGCCGTGCAGACGGCGGAGTTGCTGGCGCCGGTGCTGCGCGGCGACACTGTCGTCACATCGAACCTGAACTGCGCACCATCGGAGGCACTCCTGGCGGAACTCAGCGGTGAGCGCGTCGCCCTTGTCGGCCACGCCCCCTACACCAATCAGCTCGTGGCGTGGCTGACATTGGGCAACGGCGATCTGGGGGAGAAGATCGCGTTCGACAAGGGAGGGGTCGCGTGGCTGGAGGGCACACCGGAACCGGGCGGCATGACCCTCCGTGCACTCCTGCCACCCGACCTGATCCGCGCGTTGGTGTAGTGTTGCGTCTCAATTCGGTCTTCGGGTTGGATGCCACTGGTCCCGACGTACGTTGGGTACGTGTTTCGCGTCGGGTGCCACGGGCAGCTTGCCTGCCCGTGCCAGACCACAGCAAACGCACGGGCAGGCAAGCTGCCCGTGGCACCCGAAGAACAGGCAGTGACGCAACACCAGGTCCCGGGCGTGGGACTTCTCCTCGAGGGCAGCGATCCGCGGGTCGCTCACTTCATACGCCGCGGTTAGAATCCCAACGCTACGTGGGCACGTGAGCCGGGAGACCGCAACATGCACAAGCCGCACCCACTGATCTTCAATCCGATTCTCATGCCGAGAATCTGGGGTGGACGGCGCCTGGCCGCACTGTTCGACAAGCCCCTGCCGGCCGATGCCGGACCGATCGGCGAGTTGTGGGAAGTCGCCGACCTGCAAGAGGGTCAGTCGGTGGTGGCCCGCGGGCCGACGCAAGGAACGACGTTGGGTGATCTGACGCGCGAGTGGGGCGCCGACCTGCTGGGCCACGCGCAACCCTTCGAGGGGCGCTTCCCGCTGCTGATCAAGTTCCTCGACGCCCGCGAGAACCTGTCCGTTCAGGTACACCCGAACCCGGCGGTGGCTCGGCGGCTCGGGGACCAGGTCCGGGTCAAGCACGAGTCGTGGTACGTGATCGAGGCCGACGAGGGTGGCGCCATCTACCACGACCTGCGGCCGGGAGTCACGCGTGAGGCCTTCCAGGCCGCCGTCGAGGGCGGTTCGACCGCGTCGATGCTGCGGCGGATCCCAGTGAAGGCGGGACAGTGCTACCACGTTCCGACGGGGACGGTGCACGCCCTCGGAACCGGCGTGGTGGTGGCCGAGATCCAGACGCCGTCGGACAGCACGTTTCGGGTATACGACTGGGACCGCACCGGCCCGGACGGCAAGCCCCGCGAACTGCACGTCGACCTGGCTCTCGAATCGATCCGGTTCGGCGAGCCGATCGAGCCGCAACAGACCCGCTCACACGTGGCCAGCCCGTTCACCACCGTGAGCCGACTCGTCACCTGTGACTACTTCATGATCGAAAGGGTGCAGTTCTCCGGCGGCATGGACCAGGAGATCCCGTACGACGAACTCGTGACCTGGATCGTGTTGTCGGGCAGCGGGTCGGTCGCTCACGACGGCCCGGGCGATGCCGTCGCGTTCAAGGCCGGCGACACGCTGGTGCTGCCCGCCGCCCTCGAGGGTGGCCGGGTCCGAACCGAAACCGATTGCGTCTGGCTCGAAGTGACCATCCCCCCACCGTAGAACCTGGCCACGTTCGCCCGTCCGCGCCGTGCCTCTCCGGATCGCCGGGCTCCCTCACGCAACCTGTTTCCTAGTGTAGTGTCTCGGGCAGACTGCATTTTTTCCGAACCGCGACCGTGAGGGA
>CAYMME010000258.1:0-12961 GCA_964391465.1 uncultured Planctomycetales bacterium | reverse complement strand
GGATCCGCGCCACGAGCAGGTAGTAGGTCTTGGGGATGACGGTCTTGCGGATGAGGTTCCCCTCCTGGCCCACCATGCCGACGGTGGCGCTGGCGGCCACCACGTTGTGGACGGTGATCATGTTGCCGGCCGCGCCGCCCACCGCCTGCAGGCCGAGAATCACCAGGTGCGAGACGCCCAGCGTGTCGGCCACGCGGTACTGGAAGAGCCCGAACATCAGGTCCGAAACCGTGTTGCTGCCCGCCACGAACGCCCCCATGGCTCCGATGGCCGCGGCGAAGAACGGCCAGGTGCCGCCGGCGAGGTTGGCCGCGGCATCGGCCAGCGTCACCGGCATGCTGTCGAGGCCGGCCGCATTCATGTTCGGGCCGGAGTCGATGAACACGCGCACCAGAGCCACTGCGAAGATCAGGGCCACCGTCGGCGCGGCCAGCTTGCGAATCGCGTCGGCCCACGCCGCCTTGACCTGCTGCCCGTTCATCCCGTGCAGCACCACCGTCAGCAGAGAGACGACGAGGAAGATGGTGCCGGGTACGTAGAGTGGCTGGATCTTGTCACTGTCCAACTGTGTCCCCAGAATCCCGGACCACTCGAACGTGAAGCGTTTCTGTGTCAGCCACTCCTTCAACGAGAACGCTGTGAACGGTGTGTCCGGTAGGCGTGTCAGGACCAGCAGCAGGGCGACGAGCACGTAGGGCAGCCAGGCGCGAACCAGCGACATCTGCCGACCGTGGTCGTCGTCATCCGGTGTGATCTTGCCGAGCCAGTCCGGTTCCCATTGATCGCGGTCGGGGAAGTCCCAAGGTTCGCCCTTGGGTAGGAAGAGCCCCATCTTTGCGGCGGGCACGACCACGGCCAGGCCGATCAGGGCGCCGATCAGCGACGGGAACTCCGGGCCGAGGAGTATTGCGAAGGCTAGGTATGGCACGGTGAAGGCGAGTCCGGCAAACAGAGCGAACCGCCATGCCCCGAGGCCGTCGCGGAACCGGCGCGATGCACCGAAGAACCGCGTCATCATGCACACCATCACGAGTGGGATGAACGTGCCCGCCACCGCGTGCGGCAGGGCGGCGAACACGCCGATCTGGGCGATGAATCCGTCGGTGTATTCGAGTCCGAAGGCGACCACTGCTTCCTTGGCGGGGTCGAGCGACTTGCCCATGCCGATGATGATCGGCGTTCCGCAAGCCCCGAACGTGACCGGTGTGGACTGGATGATCAACGCGACCATGCACGCGGCTAGGGCGGGAAACCCGATGGCCAGTAGCAGGGGGGCGGCGATGGCGGCGGGCGTGCCGAACCCGGCCGCACCCTCGATGAACGAGCCGAACAGCCAGGCGATGATGATTGCCTGGACCCGGCGATCCGGCGAGATGCCGAGGAATCCGCGCCGGATGGTGTGAATCGCGCCCGACTCGCGGACGGTGAACAGCAGCAGGATTGCTCCGAAGATGATCGAAATGAGGGTGACGCAGATCGATAGGCCCTTGATGCTGGCGGCCGCGACGCCCTGCAGCGGCACTTTCCAGACCGCCATGGCCAGTACAACCGTCACCGCATAGCCGATCGGCATCGCCCGCGTCGCCGGCAATCGCAGGATCACCAGGAAAAGCATGATTGACAGAACCGGAAGCAGCGCTAAGAACGCCATACCGAATTGGGGGCTGCCGGCGGCGAGCAGGGACGACGTTGCGATCAATCGTGGGCCTCCGTCATCGCGCGGGAGTAGTCCGAAGGTTCTACACGTACTGCCGCGGGCAGGCAAACCGCGGGCTGCCGGGCAGGAATGAGGGTCTGGGTCGCGGGGCCTCGAACTGGGTCGGGTCGTTCACTACAATGCCCGCCATGCGACACGTGAAACTGTATGCGTTGATGGGGAGCTTCATCCTCCCTGTGGCGACGGCGCGCGGCGCTGAGCCGCTGCGCGTGTTGGGCGACACGGTGGACGGCGTTCCGCTGGACCAGATGCTCCACGTGCATCTGCTCAACCGCGCCCGGGAGCAACTTGCCGCCCGGGCCGAGAAGGTCGTCAAGCTGTCGACGGTCGAGGAACTGCAAGCCCGACAGCGCTACGTGCGCGAGACGATCATCCGATCGATCGGGGGTTTTCCGGAGCGGACCCCGCTCAATGCGAAGGTCGTCGGGAGGATCGACGGTGACGACTACCGCGTCGAGAAGGTGATCTACGAATCCCGGCCGAAGCATCACGTGACGGCTGCGTTGTATCTGCCCAAGCCGCGTGCCGGCATCGGTGATCCGCCGTACCCGGCCGTGCTCGTCCCGTGCGGACACTCCGCCGTCGGCAAGGCGGAGGATGCCTACCAGCGGGTCTGCCTGGGACTGGTCAAGCACGGCTTCGTGGTGCTGTGCTACGACCCGATCAGCCAGGGCGAGCGTCACCAGGCACTCGACGACAAGGGTAAGCCGCTCATCCCCGCGTCGACAACCGAGCACACGGTCATCGGCGTGCAGTGCATGCTGCTGGGCACGCATGTGGCCGGCTACCGGATCTGGGACGGTGTGCGATCGATCGACTACCTGTTGTCGCGCCCGGAGGTCGACGGCGAGCGCATCGGCGTCACCGGGAATTCCGGCGGCGGCACGATGACCGCGTACATGGTGGTGGCCGACGAGCGACTGAAGTGCGCTGCGCCGTCATGCTACATCACCTCGTTCCGCCGACTGTTCGAGACCATCGGCCCGCAGGACGGAGAGCAGAATCTCACGGGGGCGGTGGTCGACGGCGTCGATCACGCGGACTTCATCGAGGTGTTCGCCCCCAAGCCGATCCTGATCTGTGCGGCCACACAGGATTTCTTCGACATCCGCGGTACGTGGGACACGTTCCGCGAGGCCAAGCGGTTCTACACCGCATACGGATACTCCGAGCGCGTGGACCTGATCGAAGTCAACGACAAGCACGGGTTCACGCAGCCGCGTCGTGTGGCCGTCCTTCGCTGGATGCGCCGATGGTTGCAGGGCAGGGATGAACCGGTCAACGAGCCCGAGATGACGCCCGCGACCCCGAAGGCCCTGCAGTGCAGCAAGACGGGTCGGGTCGTGCACGACCTCGGCGGCAAGTCAACGTTCGACCTGAACCGTGACGAGGAAGAGCGGTTGGTGATAGCGCGGGCGGAGCGTTTCAAGAACACGGATGCTACCTCGTGGCTGGCCGAAGTGAAGAAACTCGTCGGGATCGACTCGCCGGGAACCAAGCCTGACGTGCGTGTCTTGGGGAAGACACAGCACAACAACATGCGGGTTCAACGCTTCGCGCTCCGACCTGAGAAGGGGATCACCCTACCGGTGCTGTTGTGTGAGGCGGGTGACGGTGCGGCCACGGGGCGGCCGGTGCTGTACGTGAATGCGCGGGGGATAGAGGCCGGACTGACCAGGAGCGAAGAGAAGAAGGTGAGTCCCATCGAGGCTTTGGTCCATGCCGGTCGGCGCGTTGTGGCGGTTGACCTGCGCGGGTGGGGCGAGACGAAGGCCAAGGCCAGCCCGCACGGCAATCTGAACGAGTACGCCTCGGACGAGTGGCAGGATGCGTTTCTGGCCCTTCACACGGGCAAGACGCTGCTGGCTCTGCGGGCGCAGGATGTACTGTCGGCGGCGGCGTACTGTGCGGGTCTGCCGGGCGGTGACGATGGTGTATCGGTGATCGGCGTGGGGGCGGCGGGCCCGGTGGTCCTGCACGCGGCCGCCCTGGACGCACGGATCAAGGAGGTGATCACCGATGGCGGATTGGCATCCTGGTCGCTGGTTCAGCGTGAGACGCTGGCGCAGAGGCAGTTACCGTCGGTGGTCGTCGGAGCGCTGCACCACTATGATCTAACGCTGCTGGCCGAGCGCGTGGCGGCGACCCGGCGTCTTGCGATGCTTAACCTCGCCGATGCGCGCGGGCGGCGCCTCACTCTGGACGCGGCACGATCCGAGTTCGTTCGTGCGCTCCAAGGCGGGGAGAGCCGCGTCGCGGCCGCGATCCGCGTGGCGGACACCTCACAAGGCCGGCCTTACGCGGAGATCCTTGCCGGTGCGAAGTAATGCCGGGTGTACGGGCCCCCAGCTTTCGACGAGGTTTCACGGATGATCCCAATCGCTGCCCCCGCGACGAAGGACGTACTGGCCCTGCTCCGCCGTGGCGAGCTTGAAGTTGACGGGCTGATGGTGCCGCAGTCGTTGGGTTCGATGGCGACGCTGTTGCGGTCGGATTTCCCCGAGCTCCCTCTCTACGCTCACCTCTCCGCGTCGTTGAGCGATCCGAGCCCGCTGCCGGGATCCATCACGGATCCGATCGTCGAGTTCGTACGTCTGGCGGAGACGCAGTGGGTCTCGGCACATCTGGGGTACAACTGCTCGCAGGTCGTTCGAGGTGAGGAGTGTGTGGCGCCGGCCGCACGCGCGCGACGCTACGTGCCGGCTGCGGCTCGGCGAACGATCGTCGCGAACGTGAAGCTGCTGCGTTCCCTGCTGGGCAGGTCGATCACGCTCGAGAATCTGGCCGCAGTCGGCCGCGGAAAGGTCCAGCCGGCATGTGAGTTCGTTTGCGAGCCGGGATTCATTCGGCAGGTGCTGGAGGCCACGGACTGCGGGTTCCTGCTCGATATCGCTCACGCCCGCGTCAGCGCAGCGCACATGGGCATGGACGTGTCCGAGTACCTCGAACAACTGCCGCTGGATCGTGTGGCGGAGTTGCACATCTCGGGGCCAGGGCAGATTGACGGCACGCTCTCCGATGTCCACGGGACGTTGACTATAGAGGACTTCGAAGTGCTCGACTGGGTGCTGAGCCGATGCCGCCCTCGGTTGGTCACGCTCGAATACGCTGCCGAACGCGGGCAGATCCCCGAGCAGTTGGACCGCTTGCGTCGTGCGTGCGAGCGCCACAGTGAATGACGCGCACGATCCGGCTCGGGTGTCCCGTAGGGGCACGGATTGTCCATGATCGGGCCGGTGTGGGGGCAACCTTTTCCTGTGCGCAGTCGTACAAGAGTACTGAGCTCGACCGATGCGCCATGCCGGATTCTGGCATGCACGCGCTACCGTCGCTATGATGACTGACCTGACCATGTGCGACCTTCCGCCCGCGACTTCGACGCGCTCGGGCTGCCCTCCGGCCACAACCCAGTTCGGCGGAATAACCGTTTCCCGCTTGGGTGCACCGGTTCTGATGGTGGCGGGGTTGCTGTGCTCGTCGGCGGTGCAGGCGGCACCGCAAGAGCAGCCCGGGCGTGCGATGGCCCGACCTGCAAGCCAGCCGGCATCGCAGCGCAGCCAAGTTCCGCGCCTGCTGCTCGATAAGCTGCGGCGCGGCGTTGCTCGGGCGGTCGGGAATCCGGATGTCGCCCCGGTGCGAGGTGCGCCCGCTACGCAAGGCGCGCCTCAACCGTCGTCGCCGGACCCCCCCCCGATCTACGCTGGCGGTCTCGTGGCCGACTCGACCGAGGCCGAGAACTGGATGCGGCGTGCGGCTGAGGGTGTCGAGGCCAAGAACTGGAAGCTCGCATCTGACGCGCTCCAGCGGCTGATCGACATGGGAGGGGATGTGGTTGTCTCGAAGGACAAGCGGGTCTACGTTTCGACCCGACGGCAGGCCCACGAACTGATCGCCGGTCTTCCGCCGCCGGGGCGGCGCGCCTACCGATTGCTGCACGATCCCGAGGCGAAGGCGCTGTACGAGCGAGCCCTGCGCGATCACGACGAATCCGCGCTATTGCAGGTGGTTTCCCGCCTGTTTCTCACGGCGTACGGCGACGATGCGGCGGATCTGCTGGCATCGTGGTACCTCGACGCGGGTCGTGCGAGCGAAGCGGCAGGCATTCTCACTGACCTCCTGGCTATCTACCCCGACAGCGACGTGCCCGCGTGGATGGTCCGCGGCAAGCTGGCCCTGGCGTACGCGATGCTCGATGATCCCGGCTTGGCCGAGCGCACGCTGAGCGAGCTGGATGCGCGGGATCTGCCCGCGGCGGAGCAGCACGCCCGTTTCACCGAGCTCAGCGCGCTTGTCCGGAGGATCGCACCGCCTATTGAGGGCAAGGGGCTTGCCGGTTGGCCCATGCTCCTCGGCAGGCCCGACCGGGCCGCGCCGATGCCTCAACTCGCGCCCGAGGTCCTCGATACGGCGCCTTACCTTCGTGTCCTGCCTACGCATGCGGCCCCTGCGAGGCTGGAGAAGCTTTTCAAGAAGACGCTTCGTCCGCCCGTCTTCCACGCCGTGACCGATGGCAACCGACTCCTGGTCAAGAGCGACGCCCGGCTCGTCGCGCTCGATGCGGTGTCGTTGGACGCGTTGTGGCAGTCGGCGAAGCTCGCCGCTCCGAATCGCGGGGCGAGTGGAGGCACCCGCGCGAGTATCCCGGAGTCCGGCGAGCCAACGGAGTTGTACGACGATGTGGCGGGCGGGATCACGCTGGGGCACGGCCTTGCCTTCGCAGTGGGTCGGCTCGTGGCACCTGTCTCGGCCCGAGGTCGCGCTGCCGTTTCTCGTCAACAGGGCGCGACGGTCGTGCCCGGTTGGCCTTCTCAGCGTGCACGGTCCTCTCGAGGTTCGGAGAATCAGTTGCTCGCCTTCGATCTCGCCGGCGACGGTACCGGCGGGGCCGGGGTCGGAGAGCATTTCCCGAAGTGGGTCCGCGGCGGCCCGGCAGACCCTGAGGATCTGCTCGCGGGGGCGATGTTTCTTGCCCCGCCCGTTCCGGTCGGTGCGTGCGTGATCGCCCCGTACGCGCGGAACGCCGACCTCTTCGCGGGGGTGTTGCGCCCGGCCGACGGCGCGCTGGTACGCAAGGTCTTCCTGTGCGGTATCGGAAACACCCGCGTGGACACCCGCGCGGCGCTTCATCCCGCCGTTGCCGATCAGGTGGCGTATGTGCCGACCGGGCAGGGGCTGCTCGTGGCGATCAACACGACCGACTACTCGATTCGGTGGGCGTCGCGGTATCCCCACGTCGAACCCGGGGCTCGGCCCGGGCAGGTGCGGCGTGTCGTGGTGAGGGGGGGGATCCAGATCAGAACGCCGGACCCCGGGACCGCCGTCTCGAAAAATGACTTGTGGCTGAGCTGCCCGCCGGTTGTGGCGGGGCCGACCGTCGTGCTTGCCCCGACCGACAGTGATCGACTTCATGCCTTCGATCGCGGCACCGGCCGGATCGTGTGGGACATCCCTCGCGGCAACCATCAGTACATTGTGGGACTGACCCGCGAGGGCGCCGGCGCCTCTGGTGAGCGAGGCCGAGATCTGTTGCTGATCGGGGGCACGCGCCTCAGTGCGATCAACGTTGCGGACGGCGAGAGTGTGTGGTCCGTCGCGCTTGGTCGACCGACCGGTCGAGGGGCGGTGGTGGCCGGGATCGCGGGGGCGAATGACTGCGTGTTCATGCCGACCGACCGATGGGTGGCGGTAGTCGATGCGGTCACCGGCGAAATCCTGCGGCGAACCGACCCTCCGCCGGCGACCGTCTTCGCCGAAGGGGGAGAGCAGGGCGGCGGGCCGCCCGTCCCGGCGGGACTGGGCAACCTGCTGAGTTGGGGCGGCTCGCTGATTAGCGTCGACCCCGGAACCGTGCGTGTCTTTCTGGAAGCGGATCGGGCCTACGAGTTGGCCCGGGTCGCCCACGCCGACAACCCCGGCGACACGCTTGCGGCAATCCGACTGGCATCCCTCGAGTTGCAGCGAGACAACCCCCGTGCCGCCGTCGACATCCTCGACGGCGTGCGCGGTGCGGAGGCGACGGCGGAAGGAGCGGCCCGGCGGTCGTGGCTCGAACACGTTCGCGTGCAGGCTCTGATCGCCAGCGCTCGGTTGCCTCGTACCACGGCGGATGACACGATTGCTCTGTTGCGGGAGGCGTGTTCGGCTGCGGTTGCGTCGGACGACCGATTGGCGGCCGGCCTGGCTCTCGCCGCGCACCGCGCGACCGCCGGAGATCGCGTTGCGGCTCTCCTCCAGTACGCCGACATGTGCATTTCCCCGCTCGGGCGCGACCTGCTGCGGCCGCCGGCGTCAAGCGACACGCAGGCCTCGGCACGCCGCGACGGGCCCTGGCATGCGGGATGGCGCTGCCGAGGGGCGACCATTCTCGCGAGTCGGGTCGCGCCGCTGGCGATGGCACTGACACCGGATGAGATGGCCAAGGCCGCCCAAGCGCTCAACGTCCGTGTGGATGCCGGCTTGGCTGCTCACGATCTGGATGGCGTCCGCGCCCTGGCGGACGCCCAATTGTCGCCGGCGGTTTCGCAGCGGGCGTACCTCGCGCTGGCTCGGGTGGCGCTCGATGAGCCCGTGCCGCAGTGCGAGGAGGCGCAGTTCTACTTGCGGCGGGCGGTGTGGCGCGATGGTGCGGTGTCTCCGCCAGGGGATCCGGACTTGACGGCGGAAGCGTTGGCTCGGCTGGCGCGGCTGTCCATCGAGCGGTTTGCCGCTCCGTTGACCGCTGCCGCGCATCTCGACGAGCTGTCGGCCCGGTACGCCGATCGCACTGTGCCGTTGGACCTGATCGCTCCCGATACCGATGCTCACGGTGGGCGTCGCGTGTCGGTTGCCGAAGTCGTTCTCGCTCTTCAGACGCGCCTGCCGGACGGTCTGCTCCGGGGCCGAGCGGCGGCTGCCGCACTGCCCCGTGCGGCCCCCACGGTCGGGCGTGCGGGCGTGCTCGAGGGGGTCAACATCTGGCCGGTCCGCTTCCTCACGGATCGACCCGAAGCGGTGACAGATGCGGCGTTCTTCCTCGTCGACGACCGTGGGGCCAATGCCGCCGTTGCCGTCGAGCGTGCGCCGGCAATCCTGATGTGTGAGAACCTCGATGCCCTCTCTCACAAATGGATGGCTCCGCTGGCGTTGGAGGAGGACTTTGCGGCGGGGCAGCAGACGCAGTCGGAGGCGGCCCTGTTGCTCAGGCGGAATCGGGGGACGCACAGGGAGACGCAGTCTCCGCCTCCGGCATACGCTCTGGCCGACGGGCAGACGATGGTGGTCACTTCGACGCGGGGTGTGCATGCCGTCGGGTTGAGCAGCGGGTTGCGGCTGTGGGCTCGGGGGTTGCCGGCTTCGCAGAGCTATGCTCCCGGTGCGGCCGGGCCGATCGCCCTGGCCGACCCCGACGGGCCCCAAGGCGGCCGCATGGCGCTTCTGGTTGCACCCACCGTGCTGGAAGTCGTCAGTACACGCGACGGCTCGGCCATCTGGCGGCGGGAGCTGTCCGGGGGGACGCTGTCGACCGTGGAAATCGCTTCGGACCGCGTGGTGGCGATGAGTCAGGACGGGCAGCGGGCGCTGCTGTTCGCCCTTGCGGACGGGCGGTTCATCGCGTCGCTCCCGTTCTCCATCGCGATCGACGCGCAGGTCCGCAAGCGGGCAGCGCGCGGCATCGGACGTCTGCTTCGCCCCGTGGTGTTCGACTCCGTCGTTTGCGGTACCGTTGAGAAGGCCGTCATCGCCTACGACCTGCGTACGGGCAAGGAGGCATGGCGTCGCAGGGCGACGAATGGTTCGGTCGCCAGTCTCTTCAAGCCGCGAGCGGGCCTCCTGGGCGTCGGTAGCCACGTTGGGGAGTTGACCCTCCTCGAGCCGATTGAGGGTAAGGTCCTCCTCGACGGCGTGTCCGTGCCTGCGCTGCAAGGCCCGATCTTTGATGCCGTCATCCATGAAAGCCTGATCGTCGTTCAGGGGGCCGCCCTCGACGGCAAGCGACCGAGGCCGATGCTCGTCGGGTGGTCACTGGGGGGGGGGAGGTACTTGTGGGACCGCGCCTTGCCGGGCGGTCGGTACCGCGAGCCGACGCAGCTTCGTGCGGCCCGCAACGCCATCCCGCTGCTCGAGCCGGTCGACTCGGTGATCGAAGGAGGCCTGCAGACGGTGGAGTCGGCGGTACGGGTGACGCTGATCGACAAGTCCACCGGTCAGTCGATCGGAAGCGGCGCTCAGACGGTGATCAGCGCCGGCTTCGGGTTCAGTGGGGCCATCGAAGTGTGGGCGGATCGCATCGTGGTCGGCGGGCGCCAGGGGGCGGTGGTGTTTCGTACAGGGACGGGGTCGTAATCGGGTGGTCCGGTGAGAAGCACAGCCAGTCTCATCGTCGGCATGATCGTACTCGGCTCCGGTCTTCCGCGCGCCGCCTTGGCCGCGGACGCCCCCGCGCCGCGGGCCGACTTGCCCGAGCCGGGAGCGCTGCTCTACCCGCGTGGTCTGGACGGCCGGACCGTCGCGTCCGTCCGCAAGGGTCTCAAGTACCTCGCCAACACGCAGAACCGCGACGGTTCGTGGCGCAGCGGCGGGCAAACGGGCGGCTACCCGGTGGCGATGACCTCGCTGGCCGGCCTCGCCCTCCTGGCGGCCGGCAACACGGCTACCCAGGGGCAGTACGCTCCGCAGGTCTCTCGTGCGGCCACGTTTCTTGCGCGCAGTTGCCAGAAGACCGGACTGATCGCCCGCCCCGAGGAGGAATCCCGTTGCATGCACGGGCACGGGTTCGCGCTGCTGTTCCTCGGCGAGTTGTATGGCATGGAGGCCGACGAACATCGGCAGCGCGAGATCAAGAGCGTGCTCGACCGGGCCATCAGGTTGACCGCACGGAGCCAGTCGCGTGCCGGGGGGTGGCTGTACACGCCGGATTCCGGCGGTGACGAGGGGTCGGTTACGGTGACCCAGGTGCAAGGGCTTCGGGCGTGCCGCAACGCCGGCATCGCTGTGCCCAAGCAGACGATCGATAATGCGATGCGGTATCTGCACGACTCCCGGCAGCCCGACGGCGGAATCGCGTATCGAGCCGGTCAGCGGGGGAGCCGACCGCCCATCTCCGCTGCGGCCGTGGTGTGCTGGTTCAACGCGGGAATGTACGAGGCGCCGGCGGTCAAGAAGGCGGTCGAGTACTGCCGGCAGAACGTCACGGCCGGCGGCATCGGGCGTCGTAGCGGGGGGCACTACTTCTACGCCCACCTGTATATGGCTCAGGCCATGTACCTGTCCTCGTCCCGGGACTTCGATGCGTACTTCCCGAAGATTCGCAATGCGCTGCTCGGTCGTCAATTGGGCGACGGGTCGTGGAACGGCGACAGCGTCGGCACCGTGTACGGGACCGCCGTCGCGCTGGTCATTCTGCAACTTCCGTACAGCTACCTCCCAATCATGCAGAGGTGAGAGGAAACCCTGAATCATGACTGATTCCACTGCACAGCCGACACCATCCGTATCCTTGGGCGAACAGGATCTCCAGGCGGTTGAGCGCCTCAAATCGGCCCGCGATCTGATCCGCCGCCAGATGGGGCGGGTCATCGTCGGGCAGGAGCATGTGATCGATGAACTGCTCATTGCCCTGTTCTCCGGGGGGCATTGCATCCTCGAGGGGGTGCCGGGTTTGGCCAAGACGCTGATGGTCTCGACGCTCTCGCGTTCGCTGTCGCTGGCGTTCAGCCGGATCCAGTTCACGCCCGATTTGATGCCCACGGACATCACCGGCACGGAGGTGATCCAGGAAGACAAAGCCACGGGCACGCGGGCGTTCAAGTTCCTCTCCGGCCCGATCTTCGCCAACGTGATCCTGGCCGACGAAATCAACCGCACGCCGCCCAAGACGCAGGCCGCCCTGCTGGAGGCAATGCAGGAACGTCAAGTGACGGTGGGGGGAGAGCGGCATCCGCTGGATCCGCCGTTCTTCGTGCTCGCGACGCAGAACCCGATCGAGCAGGAGGGTACCTACCCATTGCCGGAGGCGCAGCAGGACCGGTTCATGTTCAAGATCCACGTGGACTATCCGACGTACGAGCAGGAGTACGAGATCGCCGAGAAGACGACGGCGGAGTTCGACACCGACGTCGAGGCCGGCCTGACCGGAGCGGAGATCGTCGATTTGCAGCACATGGTGCGCCGGGTGCCGGTCGCCCCGCACGTGATCCGGCATGCCTTGGACCTGACCCGCGTGACCCGGCCGGCCGACCCGAACGCGCTGGAGATCATCCAGCGCATGGTCTCGTGGGGTGCCGGGCCGAGAGCGGTGCAGTTCCTCGTGCTCGGAGCGAAGGCCCGGGCGATTCTCAACGGCAGGTATCATGCATCGACCGACGACGTCCGCGCCATCGCCCATCCCGTGCTGCGGCATCGCGTCATCACGAACTTCTCGGCCGAAGCCGAGGGGTACTCGACCGACCGGATCGTCGACGAGATCCTCGGTGCCGTCCAGCCAACGGATTCAATCCTGACCACCGACCCGGCCTTGAGCAAAGCGGTGAAGGATTAAGTCGGAGGAGGATGCGTCAGTTGGAGCCCCGGAGGGGCGTAAGAGACTAGCCCACGGCGCGAGCCGTGGGAACGAGGATGCGGAGTCGCCCGAGCCCCGTAGGGGCGTAAGATCATGGCCCACACATACGCTAGGTTGTTGACGCATGTCGTGTTCAGTACGAAGAACCGCGTTGCGTGTCTTGATGCCGAGTTGAAGCCGACGTTGTTCTCGTACATGGGTGGGATCATCCGTGAGCTTCGTGGGAACGCGATCGACGTCAACGGCACGGCGGACCATGTGCACCTGCTTGTCGTGTTGCCGCCGACCGTGGCGATCTCCGACGCTTTGCGCGTGCTCAAGACGGACTCCTCGCGTTGGATTCACGAGACTTGGCGGGATCGCGCCAGGTTTGCGTGGCAGACCGGCTACGGCGCGTTCAGTGTGAGCCAGTTGAAGGTCGACGCGGTTCGTCGTTACATCGACGGGCAAGAGGATCATCACCGACGTGTGACGTTTCAGGAGGAGTTCCTCACGTTGCTCAAAAGGCATGAGATTCCGTATGATGAGCGGTACATCTGGGAATAGGAACGTTCGATCGTTCGGTGAGTTTGGTGGGTTCGTCCGCGCTTGGATGATCTTACGCCCCTGCCGGGGCTGCGGATTCGCGGCGCTCGGTTACCCACGGCTCACGCCGTCACGCCTCCAACAATGTTGCCAACTGCCCTGTTTGGGGCCTTGGGCTACCG
>CAYMME010000257.1:0-13000 GCA_964391465.1 uncultured Planctomycetales bacterium | reverse complement strand
TCTGGAACGGCACGTCAGGCCACGCCGTCTGGCGGGACCGGTCGCTGCCTCCGAAACCGTAGGGGAAGGGATTAAGGGATTAAGGGATTGAGGAATCGAGGTGCGACGCCTGAGCGTAACGGCGCCGCTCGGCCAACGAGCCGGAGACGGTGGAATCAAGGGGAGTGACCCGACCGCACGCGCGGTACGGCCGGCACACGTCCGGAGGGAAGTACGCTTGAACTGTTTGACACGCGCCTGCTCATGTACCTGCGCTCTGCTGATGTTCGCGGCGCCCACCGTCGCGGCCGACTTTGACGTGACCCTGTTCGTCACAGGCGACACGCACTACGGCGAGGTGGGCATCAATCCGAACAACAAGGCCCAGATCGCAGCGATGAACGGGCTGCCGGGAACGCCCTACCCACCGGAGATCGGCGGGTTCGTGGCCACCCCGATGGGCGTGCTCATTGCCGGCGACCTGACCGAAGGGGGTGAGCAGTCGGAGTGGGACGCGTTCGTGGCGGACTACGGGCTCGACGGGACGGACGGCCTGCTGGACTATCCCGTGTACGAGTGTGCGGGCGACCACGACCTGTACGCACCGGCACCGACTGTGCAGAGCGGCATCACCGCCCGACACGGCACTGAATTGTTCACCGCCCGCTTCGGACCGCTATACGTCGCCAGCGCGGGCGTCTCGCCTGCCTTCCCCAACCAACGCGTGCTCGAGCAGAATCTGGCGGACATGGGCTTTGATCGACCGATCGTGCTGTTCCATCACTTCGGGTTCGATCAACACTCCATCGACGAGGCGAAGTGGCCCGAGAGCGCCCGCGAGGCCTACCGGCAGACGATTGAAGGGCACAACGTCGTCGCGATCTGCCAGGGCCATTCGCACACCCCCGGCTTCTCCACCTGGGAAGGCCACAAGATCTACAGGACGGGCTCCGCCAAGGGCATCGGCAGCCAGAACGTGATTGTCGCCATCCGCATCACGGGCGACATGATGACCTCGGCCATCTACCACTGGACGACGGACGGCCTGGGCAATTGGACCGGCGGCAACTGGGTCGCCTGGGACACGCAGTCGATCTCCACGCCGGTGCCCCCCTGCGACTGCAACAGAAACGGCGCACCGGATAACCAGGACATCGCTGATTCGACGAGCTCCGACGGCAACGGCAACGACTACCCGGACGAGTGCGAGCCGGCGGTGCTCTTCGTCGACCAAGACGCCACAGCAGGCCGAAACGTGGGCACGAGTTGGACCGACGCATTCACGGATCTCATGGATGCCATCGAAGTCGCCGAGTTCTCGGCCGGAATGGTCCGGGAGATCTGGGTCGCCGAGGGAGTGTACCGCCCTCATCGAGGTACTTCGGAACAGAGACGAACGTTTCGGCTGGTCGACAGTGTGGGCCTGTACGGCGGTTTCGCCGGCGGCGAGACCCAGCGTGCCCAGCGAGACCCGTCGGCGCACGTGACGGAACTCAATGGCGAAGACGCGTCGGATCCGCTGAATCCCATCAACGTCTACCACGTCGTGACGGCGACCGGCAACGACCAGGCGGCGATCCTTGACGGGTTCACCGTTCGTGGCGGGAGAGCGAACGGCGAGGCGGAGCAGGAGCATGGCGGCGGAGTGCTCGTCAACGGCGGCACACCCACGTTCGTGAACTGCCTGTTCACCGCAAACACGGCCCGCTTCGGCGGCGGAGTGGGCAACATCGGAGCCAGCCCCGCTGTGATCAACTGCGTGTTCGTCGGGAACACCCAGGCCGCAGGCGGCGGGCTCGGAGCCGGCCGGACCGGCGGCGCCGCCATGTGTAACAGCGAAGGCAGCGCCCCCACCATCACCAACTGTACGTTCGTGGCAAATTCCGCCGAGCGGAACGGCGGCGGCATCTACAACAAGGACGGCAACCCCCTCGTCACAAACTGCATCTTCTGGGCCAATGCCGACCGCAACGGAACCGCTGAATCATCGCAGATTCACACCTATCGCGGCGCGCCGATCGTGACCTACAGTTGCGTTCAGGATGGCGCACCCGATGACGCAACCGTGTACCCGGGAGCCGGCAACATCGACGACGATCCGCGGTTCCTGGACGCGGGCGCGGGCGACTTGCGACTGTCGGACGAATCCCCGTGCATTGATGCAGGCTCCAACGCCGCACCCAACCTGCCGACCACTGATCGTGACGGGAGACCACGCGTCGTCAACGGTACGGTGGACATGGGGGCCTACGAGGCCCCGATCGCGGCCGACCTCGACCTGACGTTCTTCGTCGCCTCGGGCGTGCACTACGGACACCAGGACGGCGAGTTCAACAACCTGGCCCAGATCGCGGCGATGAACGAGCTGCCGGGAACGCCCTTCCCGCCCGAAATCGGCGGCACCGTCGGCACTCCGGTCGCCGTGGTCGTGACCGGCGACCTGACCGAAGACGGCACGCCCGGACAGTGGGACAGCTTCGCGGCTCACTACGGCCTGGATGGCACCGACGGCTTGCTCAACTACCCGGTGCTCGAGGGGCCCGGCAACCATGACGACGACTACCCGTCCCTCCCCGTGCATGACGCCATCATTGCCAGACACGGCGGCCTGCCTTACTCCGCCGACCTGGGGCCGATTCACGTGATCAGCCTCACCCTCATTCCGAGCAACGACGACCTTCGCATCCTGAGACTTGATCTCGCCGACGGGGACTACGACCGCCCGATCGTGGTCTTCCATCATGTACCGCCGGATGGGAGCGAGTGGTCCGACACCTTCCGCGAACGGTATCGGGAGGCGCTCGAGCCCTACAACGTCCTCGGCCTCTTCCACGGCCATACCCACGTGCCCGACATCTACGAATGGGAAGCGTTCGACGTGTACAGCTCGGGGGCCGCGAAAGAAACGGGGCCGCAGAACGCCTTCCTCGTCGTCCGCGTGACCGAAGATACGATGAGCGTGGCTATCTACCACTGGACAACCGACGGCGCCGGACAGTGGACCGGGGGAGCGTGGGTCGACTGGCAGACGAAGCCGATCTACCTTCCGCCCGCGGAACACGACTGCAACGGCAACGGCACCCACGACGAGCAAGACATCGCGCTCGGCACGAGCGAAGACGCCAACGAGAACGGCTACCCCGACGAATGCGAGCCTGCCGTCCTGTACGTCGACGCGGACTCCTCGGCGGGACGCAACGTCGGCACGAGTTGGGCGGACGCGTACACCGACCTTCAGGATGCCATCGATCGGGCACGAGACTCGGACGGGCTCGTCACCGAAATCTGGGTGGCCGAGGGAACCTACCGACCCGACCGCGGAACTGAATCACGCCTGAGCACGTTCAGATTGCGTAGCGGCATGGCCCTATATGGCGGTTTTACAGGCAACGAGACACACCGCGACCAACGCGACCCCGCCCTGTACCTGTCCGAGTTGAACGGTGAGTTCAACGTCGAAGGCGAGATCATCGCCAGCTACCACGTGGTCACGGCAGGCGGGACGGACCAGACCGCGATCCTTGACGGTTTCACGATCACCGGCGGCGTTGCCAACGGCGAGTCCGGCACGCACGATCGGGGAGCAGGGCTGTACAACGACGGCGGCGATCCGACGATCGCCAACTGCACATTCCGCGACAATCAGGCGGCGCGACTGCTGGGCAGCTTGTCCAAGGCACTCGGCGGCGGAGTCTTCAGCGACGAAGGAAGCCCGAAGCTAGTCAACTGCGTCTTCGACGCCAACACGGCCGAGCACGGTGGAGGGCTGTGGATAGGCGACGGAGCGCCCGTGGTCGTCAACTGCACGTTCACCGCCAACAGCGCAAACGGCCGCCGCGGCACCGGCGGCGGGATCTACGTCAGTAGCGGAAGCCCCACCATCGTCAACTCCATTCTGTGGGGAAACACCGCCGAAACCGGAACCGTCGAAACCGCGCAGCTCTACGGATCCACAGCCGTTGTCGGCCACAGTTGCCTGCAAGACTCCGATCCCGACGACGCGATCGTGCATCCGGGAACCGGCAACATCGACGACGATCCCCGGTTCGCCGACACGGACTTCCGGTTGGCGTCCGATTCGCCGTGCATCGACGCAGGCGATAGCACGGCCGTCCTCGCGGACGTGCACATCGATCGCGATGGCAACCCGCGGCTTCAGAATCACCCCGACGTTGCGGACACCGGCGTCCCCGTCCCGCCGGGACTGGTCGTCGACATGGGTGCGTGCGAGGTGCTAGGCCTCCCCAACCTGATTCGCATCGTCGGCGGCGCCGACGCGGCGGACGGTTCCGCATCGCTGATCTGGCCGAAGGCCGATGACCTTGGGCTGGATGCGTTCGAGATCGAGGTTGACCAGCCGACGGCGTACGTCGCCTCGGCCACGACCACGACCGAGGCCGGCACGAGCCCGAGCCTAACCGGCCTGGCGCATCTCGGCGACGGCATCCACCGGGTCGAACTCGACGAGGCAATACCCGTCGGCCACTGGACGATCATCACGCTGACCGTAGCCGGCGCCACCGGCATCGAAAGCACGTTCACGTTGGACATCGGCCACCTGCCCGGCGACATCAACGAGGACGGCGAAGTCAACATGAACGACGCCACCGCATTCGGCTCGCTCTTCCGTGCGGGTCCGGACGCACCGCAACGCGACCGCATCGATCTGAACAACGACGGTCAGGCCAACCTCAACGACGCAACGCTCCTCGGACAACTCTGGCGCGGTACGAGCGGTCACCAGCAATGGCAGAATGCGTCGCTGCCGCCGAGGCCGTGAACGGCAGGAACGGAGGGACATAGGGACATAGGGACATAGGGACATAGGGACTGAGGGGCTGCGGATGGCGCGCCGGGCGTCCCACCGATCCTTCATCCCTGACCTCTCATCTTTCATCGCTTGCGGCTGACGGCTGATATCTGAGAGCTGATAGCTAACGGGGGGCGGGGCGTGCCCTCCCGGCCACGGTGCCAACCCGCTGGCGCGGGTCGCGTACCCACGATGTAGTGGTACTGCTTGATACATCTGGAGAATTTGTGTTGCATTTCCTTGTCCGCCATGGGATACTCAACGTCCGGGCGGAACGCGTCAGGGGGTGGCAAGGGAGGATGTTCACGATGAGACATGTCTGTGCTTTCATGATTGCGTCGATTGCCCTCTGCGCGCAGGGGGCCGAGGCCCAGACGATTCTGCGGGTCGACTGCACCGCCTCCGACCCCGCCCCCGACGGCTCGACGTGGAGCAAGGCCTACGTGCACTTGCAGGACGCCCTGACCGCCGCGTCGGGCATCGCCGCACCCGGCAGCCCCGTGCAGATCTGGGTGGCCGCGTGTGCGTACATGCCCGATGGCGCCTACACCCCCCCGGCCGGGATCCACACCCCCGGCTCCGGCGATCAGGTCGCCACGTTCCAGCTTGCCGACGATGTGGAGATCTACGGCGGGTTCCCGTCCGGCGGCGGCGACGGCACGTTCGACGCCCGCGACCCGGCCGTCCACATCACGACGCTCAGTGGTGATCTGAACGCTGACGACGTGGGCGGTTTCGAGACCGTCGTCGCGAGCGACGACTGGGCCTCCGCCACCCCGATCACCGAAGGACGGACCGTCTTCGATACGACGGATGCCACGATCTGGGTGCCCGGCGACGGCATCGACGGCCAGGACGTCTGGTTTCTCTATACCGCTTCCTGTACCGGCACGCTGGCGATTCGCGGCACCTTTGGCTTCGGTGTGGCCGTCTACGAGGAGAGCTTCGGGCTGCCGGGGGCGTTGCTGGCCAGTGACGATGCCGGATACGTTCCTTTCTCCGTTGACGTGACTGCGACGAACTCCTACTTGATTCGCGTCGGGGCGGCCAACGAGAAGAGCGGACCGGGCTTCATCGACCTCACGTGCGAGAGCGACAACACCGGCGACAACAGCGCGCACGTTGTCACCGGCGGCGGCACGAACGGGTCGGCCGTCCTCGACGGTTGCACGATCAGCGGCGGCAGTGCCACCGACGACAACGGTGCCGGCATGCTCAACATCGACGGCAGCCCGACGGTCAACGGATGCACGTTCAGCAGAAACTGGGCGGACCTTAGCGGCGGTGGGATGTACAACGCGAACGGCGACCCTACCGTCACCGATTGTGTCTTTTCCGGTAACTCGGCCTGGAACAGAAGCGACGCGCACTACAGCCTCTGTCACGGCGGCGGTATCCACAACGAGGGCGCCGACACAATCATGGAACGCTGCACGTTCACAGGAAACCTGAGCCCCGTCGGGGGTGCTGTCCATAACGACTCGAACAGCCCCGCGATCACCGATTGCACGTTCACTTACAACACAGCATCCTCCGGCGCGGCGGTATACCTTGAGGAGGCCGCAACGCCGACGGTCTCGAACTGTACGTTCGCCAACAACGCCGCCAACGGCGGGACTGCGATAACGGTCTTCGGAACCGATCACCTGGCCGTGACCGACAGCTCTTTCACCAACAACTGGGCGTATAGTACCGCTGGGACCGGCGCGGGCGGGGGAGCCGAATGGAAGGGCGGTGGTGGCGCGGTCTTCAACGCGGGTACCCGGACGCAACTGCTCCGGTGCCGTTTTGTGTCCAACCGAGCGAGGTATCAGGGCGGCGCCCTCAACAGCTACGCCGAAGCTGGCGACGAACTCTATGACGGAACCGACACGCAAATCGAGGACTGCGTCTTCATCGGGAACATCTCCGGTTTCTATCGCGGCATTTGTGGGGGCGGAGCGATCGCGAACCAGAGCAGAATGCAGTACCCGTCCACTACCACGATGACGATTACTGGATGCGTCTTCTGCGACAACCTGATTGCCTCTAACGGCGATTCCGGTGGCGGTGCCATCTTCAACAACCGTGGTGATGTGGTCGTGACCGACTGCTTGTTCACGGGAAACGGCAGCACCGAGTTCTATTACGTCATCGGGGGCGCCATCTACTCGCACACGTTTTCCTATGCCGGTAGTGCGTCGCTGCTCAATTGTGCGTTCAGTGGGAATCCGAACCCTGCGGGATGGGGAACCGTTCATCTCGCGGAAGAAGCAACGGTCACCAACTGCATATTCGTCGGAAACGAAGCGGGACCAAGCGACTATACACTAAGCCAGCGTGGGGGAGCTGTAGCCAACTGCACGCTTGTCGCCAACAGTGGTAAAGGCCTCGGACTTGAACTGGGTGGTACGGCCACCAACTGCATCCTGTGGGGCAACTTCAAGCCCGGGTCGCCGCCTGACGGGGACTCACAAGGCGGCCGCACAGCGAACTACAGTTGCATCCAGGGGTTGTCGAGCTACCACACCGGCGTCGGTAACATCAGCGACGCCCCTGCATTCGTCGGCGGTCCCGGTGGGGTCTGGACCGCCCCCGCGACGTACGATCCAGCTACTGGCCAGACCACGTTCACCGATACCGCCGCGGGATTGACGGCCGACGAGATGGTCGGCTCGTTCCTGAACCCAAACGCCACGCAAGCGCTCCAAGCCTCGATCGTATCGAACACGGCCACGACGATCACTACCTGGGGCAACTTCTCCGCGCTGGCTGCCGCCGGAACCGAAGCCTATCAGGCAAACGACTATCGGCTCAGCCCCGGGTCACCCTGCATCGATGCGGGCGACAACACCGCCGACACACAGGCAGACGTAGCCGGCATCCAGCCCTTGCCCGCGGTCGACCTCGATGGGCACATGCGGATCGTCGACGACCCCGTAACACCGGACACGGGCAATCCACCGGGGGCCTCGGCCATCGTCGACATGGGGGCGTACGAGTTCGGCAGCGGTTCGCTGCCGTCGCGTCTCTATGTCGATGCCGACGCCGCACCCGGAGCGAACGGCACAAGCTGGGCCGACGCACTCACCGACTTGCAGAATGCGCTGACGGCGGCAGCAGTAGCCGACGGTGCCGTGAATGAGATCTGGGTGGCCGCCGGCACGTATACCCCGGCGCCTCCGCTCAGCCACCCCGACTCCCGTGCTCGGCTCTTCGCAAGCTTTCAGCTTGTCGACGGTGTGGCCGTCTACGGTGGTTTCGCGGGCCACGAGAGCAGTCTCGCCGAGCGCAATCTGACCGACCCCGCCAACGAGACCATCCTCAGCGGCGACCTCGACGGCGACGATGCGTCCGGCGGGAGCACCGAGTTCAACAGCCGTCACGTCGTCAGCGGCAGCGGAACCAATGCCACCGCCGTGTTGGACGGGTTCACCATTACCGCGGGCAACGCGTCAGCTCCGGTTGGGACCGAGCCGTTCGTGGGCGGAGGAATGAAGAACCGGAAGGGCCACCCGACAGCAAGGAACTGTCTGTTCATAGCGAACCACGCGGACTACGGCGGCGGTATGGCGAACACGGCCGGTAGCAACCCGACTGTGGTCAACTGCACCTTCCGTGCCAACGGGGCATCAGAGGGCGGTGCCGGAATGGCCAACCTCGACGGCAGCAGCCCTGCGGTGATCAACTGCGTCTTCGTCGCGAGCATCAGGCACCCCGCTTCGGTGGGCTCTCCGTTGGGAGGCGGGATAATGAACGAGTACAGCAGTCCGTTCCTGGCCAACTGCACCATCACCCAGAACTGGGGCCGCGGCGCGTACAATCGCAGCAGCGACCTGACGGCGGTCAACTGCATCTTCTGGGGCAACTTCGGCGGACGCGACCAGATCTACAACGAGAACAGCACGGCCACGGTGACCTACAGTTGCATTCAGGACCGCAACCCGGACGACGCGGACATTCCCTTCGGGGGCTCGGCCAACGGCAACATCGATGACGATCCGTTGCTGGACACGGCGGGGGATCTGCAACTTTTACCCGGCTCGCCCGCCGTCGATGCCGGAGACAACACGGCCGTGCCCGCCGACCTGACCGACCTGGACGGCGACGGCGACACCGACGAGCCCGTGCCGTTCGATGTCGCCGGGCGCCCGCGGCTCCAGGATGACCCCGACACCACCGACACCGGGAACGGCACACCACCCATCGTGGACATGGGCGCCCACGAGCTGCCCGGGCTGCCGAGGCTGCTTCGAATCGTGGGCGGCAGCGATGCCGCGGACGGCTCCGCCTCGTGGGTCTGGCCGAAGGCCGAGGACGTTCGCTTGGCGGCGTGTGACATCGAAGCCGACCAACCCGTCACCTACGTCGGCTCCAGCGTGGTCACGACGGATGGATCAGGCGCTCCGGCCGTGAGTGCCTTCACCCACGTGGCCGGCGGCGTGCATCGGATCGATCTCGACGGGCCGATCCCGGTCGGCCATTGGACCATCATCACGTTGACCGTGGCCGGCGCCACCGGCGTCGAGAGCACGTTCGAGATCTGTCTCGGCCACCTTCCCGACGACATCAACGGTGACGGGCAGGTCAACATGAACGACGTGACGGCCTTCGGGTCGCTGTTCAACGCCGGTCCCGGCGCACCGGAGCGGGATCGCATCGACGTGAACGGCGACGGGCAGGCCAACCTGAACGATGCAACGGTCTTTGGCCAGCTCTGGAACGGCACCAGCGGCCACGGTGCGTGGCAGTACGAATCGCTGCCGCCGATGCCGTAAACGGCAGGGACGAAGGGACATAGGGACATAGGGACATAGGGACTGAGGTCGGGCGGCCGATAGCTGACCGCCGGGCGCTGTCGGCCAACGGCCGCCGCATCACGAGTTCTTGAGATCGTTGAGTAGACGGGACGCAGAGATAGCGGTAACGCGCTGGTGAAGGCGAAACGTCTCGTTGCCCGCGTGCACAATGAAGGCCTTCTGGAGCTGCAGGGCCTCCACCGCGCTCATCAGCGAGCGGGTGAGAGCAGGCGACGAGGTGCGCTTGAACTCGAAGCCCCAGCGACGGCGGCCGCGGACCCAGAGAAAGTCGAGTTCGGGACCGGCGTGTGTGGCCCAGAAGAAGCACTCCTCGGGGGCCGCGCCGAGCCATTCCGTGACCTGCCGCAGCACGAACCCCTCCCACGAAGCGCCGACCTTCGGATGTCGCTCGAGATCCCGTCGATCTCGAATGCCGAGCAGTCCGTGCAGAATGCCGGGGTCGCGAAGGTACACCTTCGGAGATTTGACCTGTCGCTTGCGGACGTTGACATGCCATGGAGACAGCAGCCGGATGACCAAGGCGGCGTCGAGGACGTCAAGGTAGTGACGCACCGTCTTGTCGGTAACGCCGAAGGACCGCGCGAACTCTGAAGCGTTCCAGATCTGACCGTGATAGTGCGCCAGCATCGACCAGAACCGTGACAGCGTCGATGCCGACACGCGTACACCCAACTGGGGCAGATCGCGCTCGAGGAAGGTGCGAATGAGGTTTCTTCGCCACGTGTAGCTCGCGCCGTGCGTACGCGCCAGGAACGACGGCGGGAGGCCGCCACGCAGCCACAGCCGGTCGACCTCGTCCGCTCCAACCTCGTCGAGGTGGAAGCCGTCGAGCGTGTGGAAGGCGATCCGACCGGCGAGGGTCTCTGACGACTGACGGAGGAGTTCCGGTGACGCGCTCCCGAGCACGAGGAAGCGCGCCCTTCGTGGACGCCGATCGGCAAGGACCCGCAGGACAGGGAAGAGGTCGGGCCGGCGCTGCACCTCGTCGATGATCACGAGCCCCCGCAGATCGGCGAGGGCCAGCCGGGGATCGGACAGTCGGGCCAGATCAGCCGGGTCCTCGAGATCGAACCGCTCGCCGGGTGCGTCCTGCCGCTTCAGAATATCGAGCGCAAGTGTCGTCTTGCCCACCTGCCGGGCCCCGAGAATGGCGACGACCGGGAACTCCCGCAGCAAGCCGAGGACGGTGCGACAGTGTCGATCTCGCGGGATCATGGCTCCGATGATACCAGAAAACTCGGAGCCTGTCTCCGAGATTTCAAAGTTCTTCGGAAGCCGGCATGGTGGCCGCAATGATGCTAGACGGAACCGTGGAGGCGGACGGGGGCAGTGATTGAAGTAGGACGGCTGATGGCTGACAGCCGACAGCTCATCGTCGACCGCTTGCGGCCACCGGCCGCCTTCCTACCACGGGCTCCCGTACGCGGGGCGGTTGTTGTAGCGCTTCATGCCGAGTTCGAGCTTCGCCCCGGCGCCGGGGGCCAGGCGGATTCTGAGATGCTTGTCGTCGACGGTGACGGGCTTCTTCGCTTCCGCGAGCCTGGCAGTGGTGAACGTGTGCTCGCCGAATGCGCCGGCCTGGATGATCAACTCGCGGGCGTGCTGCGGTGACGTGTTGACCAGTTGCACGATGGTGCGGTCCGGCTCGATGCGTTCGACCAGGGCGGCCACGTCGAGGGGCAAACCCGGGCGACGGCGAGCCGGGTCGAAGTAGCGCAGGCGGCAGTGCAGCAGCCCGCCGTGATAGACCGGCTGCGGGCCTCCGAGCGTGAGCTGCACCAGACCCTCGAGCACGACCGGGTTGATCTCCTGCCAGTGATGCACGTCCCAGGTCTTGGGGTCGGTGTCGTCCTTGGCCATCTTGTCCATACGCTGGCGGATCTGCGAGTACGATACTTCGAGGATTCGCTCGGGGTACTCGGGGTTGTGGCCCGTCACGTAGCGCACCCACGGGGCCTCGTGCCCGTAGTCGCCCTTGCTCCTGAAGTCGCCGACCACGTTCCAATCCTCATCGCCGCGCAGCCTCTCGAGTCGCTCCCAGTCCGCCTTCGTCTGCGACATGTTCCAGAGATGGATGTGGTAGGTCGGCCGCAGTCCCCGGTAGTCGAACCAGCCGCGCTCGTCGTGCCGGTTCGGATAGACGCGGCGACCCTTCTCGGTCTTGGCCAGGCCGGCGATCAGGTCGAGTTGCGAGCGCGGCAGCGACAGGTACGCCGCGTCGCCGGTGAGCAGGTACGCGTTCTCGGCCGCGATGGTGGCCGGCTCGACGATGGTGAAGAACCCGTGCGGCCACTTCCAGCCGTAGTAACCACCCCACCACTTGCCGCCGGTGTGCTCGCCGATCTTGCCCGAAGGGCCGACGTTGTCCGGCATGATGCCGTTGTTGTCTCGCACCCGCTGCCGCCACGCGTCAACGTACTCGAGCACCCAACGTTTGTACTTCTGGTGACCCGTGTAGAGGTACGCGTTGGTGATCAGGCTCGTGCAGGCCAGGTTCTGCGGCACGTCGGAGCGCATCATGCGCTCGTTCATCGCCTCGAGGATCTTCGGGAACAGCTTGTCGTCCACCCACGCCTTGCCGTCGGTCACGCCGGGGATGTCGTCGTAGGGCAGCGGGTAGTGGCTCAGCACCTCGCGGTGCGTCGACCAGTCCTCGGCCGTGTTCACGAAGCGCGGCCCGCGGCTGCCGTTGATCGGCGAGCGGATGAGCTTGTGCTCGGCGTCATAGTTGGGGGCCTCGGGGTCCTCGCCCATGTACATGCCGGCGAAACGCAGGGCGCGAGCGCGATCCTTGGCCACGGTGGGGTCGGCCAGGCCGTAGAAGTAGATGTAAATGTAGCTCTCGCCGTGATGCATCCAGTCGTAGTAGGCGTCGAACTCGTTGTGCACCAGGCCGTACTCGGTGAACTGGCGGGTGACGGCGTCCCACTCCTTGCGGGCCAGTGTGTGAAGCTCCTCGTGGCCGCCCAAGGCATAGTACAACGGAAAGTTGAAGAAGCTCTCGTACCCGTCGTCGGAGCCGTCCATGCCCGGCCACTCGTCGCGCCAGACCAACGTGCCGTCGGGCCGCGTGTAACGTTTGACGAACGCGACCGCGGCCTCGTGCATCACGTCGAATAGATGACGCTCCATCAGCGCCCACCGCGGCGGGGCCACAGGCGACGTGATATCGATCGTCGTCAAGTCCTTGGCGTCCGCACCTACGGTCGGCATAAGCACGGCGGCCAGCAAGATCACACAGATTCCGATTCGAGCGCGTCGCATTCCAGGTCTCCCAGATCAGAACGATTGGTCGAGCGTATTGCACCACGAGCGACGCCGGAGGGCAACTTGAAGAACGCCGTGAGACCTTGAGACCTGGTTTCGTAGCGGCCTGCGCCTCGCAGGCCGTGGGGCCGGGGGGGGCCGGGCG
>CAYMME010000256.1:0-13084 GCA_964391465.1 uncultured Planctomycetales bacterium | reverse complement strand
ACACGAAGCCCGCCCCCCCCACGACGACGCACCAGTCCGCGAAGATGGCCAAGAATACGCAGACGGCGCCCACACCACCAAGCACGCCGATGCGGAAGAGTGCCCCGGAACTCATCAGAAGCAGGCCGATCACGAGGGTAACGGCCTGTTTCCAGCCGAACCCCTCACTGTTGCCCACCCGAATGAAGTCCGCAGCGACGGTGCCGGAAGCGATTACGGTCCCGACCACGACCATCGCGCTGGCGATCTGACCGCGGAGCCGCACTGCGTCGAACGCCCGCCCGCCGCCGAGGGGGTTGATCCCCGCCTCGCACTGCCTGTCGTAGCACGGCAGACACAGGAAGACCGTATCGTACATATTCGACAGGCGAACGTGGGATGGCGATCCACATCGCTCGCAACGGATTGTGCTCTGATCTGCCATGTGTGCGCTGCTTCGGGCTGCTCCCCTTTTCGAATGGTAGGCCGCCGATCGGTGCCTGCCAAGTGGCATCGGTGTCGAGGCGACATTGGGCCTCGCCGGTCTGATAAGGTTGGCCCTGGTCGCGCCCACCGGTAGACTCGCAGCCATGGCGGACGAGACGGGAGAGTTTCCGGCGGACGCGGGGCAGAGCGGTGACGCGGACGTGGTCTTCGAGTGGGTGCAGGAGGCCGTCGCGGGGGACCGCGAGGCCATGCAGCGTCTGCTGCTCCAGCAGCACGAGGGGCTGTGCCGCTACGTGGCGGGGTTGATGGAGCCTCGTCTCCGTGCGCGCCTCGAGCCCGAGGATGTGCTCCAGGACGCCTACGCCGAGGCGTGTCGGCACGTCAACGGGTGTTGCTTCGACGGGCCGAACGGCTTCTACGAGTGGCTCCGGACGATCGTCCGGAACAAGCTGACCGACCATCAGCGGGCCCTGTGGACCGAGAAACGCGACCCGCGCCGGGAAGTGCGTGAGGACCGGCGGGCCTCCTACGCCGACCTGTTCGACCGCATCCAGGCATCGGGTCGGACGCCCAGCCGCGTGGCCGCGGGCCGGGAGGGTGCGGCCGCCATCCTTACCTGCCTTGCCCAGCTCAAGGCGGAGTACCGCCAAGTGATCCAACTGCGATTCCTCGAGGGGCGTCCGGTCTCCGAGGTGATGGCGATCATGGGCAAGAGCGAGGGCTCGGTCCACATGCTCTGCCACCGGGCGCTCAAGGAGATGCGGACTCTGATGCTCTCCGCGTCGAAGTTCCTGAGTCAGCAATGATGCAGAATACGCGCTCCCCTTCGGGTCGCCGCCAAACGTGCGTCGGCGAACGACTACTGCAACTGTTTAGCGGCGACCCGAAGGGGAGCGCGTGACCTCCCGGAGCCACAATCATGGTCCTCGGCTACCACGTGGTCGTCAGCGCCTACGGTTTCTGGCTGCCGAACGATCCGCGCGGATCCTGGTCCGAGTTCGTCCGATCCTGGGAGTTGCTGCGGTTCGGCAAAGCAACGAAGGTCGAGACGCTTGAATCGGTGGCGGCACACGCCCACAACCACGCGCAACGTCTCGCTGCGAAGCGCGCCTTGCACTATCCGCCCGTGCGTTTCACCGGTGTCCAGGCGCGGGCCGTCGGACGCGGATTCGCCGCGCTCGTCACCAAGACCGATCTCGTAGTCTGGGCATGTTCAATTCTGCCCGAGCACGTGCACCTTGTCATCGGGAGGCATCGCTATCCGGTGGAGCAGGTCGTCAATCTCCTGAAAGGTGAAGCGACTCGTCAGATCGTTGGCGAGGACTTGCACCCGCTTCGCGGGTTTCCGCAGCGCACCGGGCGTCTGCCCAGCATGTGGGGTCGTGGGCTCTGGAAGGTCTACCTCAATGATGAGGTAGGGATTCGGCGAGCCATCGACTACACGGAGCAGAATCCCGTGAAAGAGGGCAAGCGACGGCAGGCGTGGTCATTCGTCGAGCCGTTCGACTGATGAGCGGGAATGCCGTGTTTGGGGCGATGAGGTGTTTGTCGGTCGAACGCGATACGAATACGCGCTCCCCTTCGGGTCGCCGCTAAACAGCGCTGCGCATCATTCGACCATGCTGCGGACTGTCTCCACGTCCCGTTGCAGTTGTTGGTGAAGTGCGTCGGGTGACTCGAACTTGCGCTGATCGCGGACGCGGTTCACGAACTCGAGGCGGAGCGACTGTCCGTACAGATCGGCATCGAAATCCAGCAGATGGGCTTCGATCGACACCTGCGTGCCGTCGAAGGTTGCGTTGGTACCGATGCTGATGGCGGCCGCGATGGTGCGGTCGCCCACCTGCGTGCGCCCCGCGTACACCGCTCGGGCGGGGATGAGCTGTTGCGAATCGATGCTGAGATTCGCAGTGGGGAAACCCAGGCTGCGTCCGCGTTGAGCGCCGCGCACGACCTGGCCCGCCAGTACGTACGGATGCCCGAGGCACAGGGCCGCGCGCCGCACGCGTCCCCGACCGAGGAGGCCCCGGATCATCGAGCTGGACACGAGCACCTGTTCATGTTCGTCGATGGCAAGCCGAACGGGCTCGACGACATGCACTTCAAAACCATGTCGTTTGCCGAGCTGTCGCAACACGTCGACATCCCCGGCGCGTCCGCGCCCGAAGCCGAACGACGCGCCTTCCACCATGCATTGCGGTCGGAACCGGGGCATCACGATTTGCTCGACGAATGCGTCCGGGGTCAGCGACAGCAGAGCGGGCGTACTCGGGGCGACGACGATCGCGTCGACCTCCGCCTCGCCGAGCCGGCGAACCTTCTCCTCGACCGGGGTGATCGTCTCCGGCGCTCGTTCCGGCGTGACGACCGAGAGGGGGTGCGGATCGAAGGTCATCGCCACCACGGGGCCGTCGACGTTTGCGGCCAGCAGTCCGGCCTGGGCGAGGATCTGTTGATGACCGCGATGTACGCCGTCGAAGTTGCCGATGGTCAGGACGCCTCCGGCCACCGACGCGTCAAGCGCTTCAATCGAACGAAAGACTTTCATGTATTGCGCGAACCGGACTTACACCTCGGCCCAGGCGGCAGCCAGTGTGCGTTTGGCGTTGGCTATGATGACCGGCGTGCTTTCGCCCTGCTGCGGCTTGACCTCGAAGCTCAGGATCGGTCGCTGCTCTTTCGATAGGTAACCGATGTCCAGCAGCACCCGCAGGAATTCGGCCAGCTCCTTGACGCCGTTCTCGCTGCCGGGGTATCCGAAGCGCGGGTGATTGTCGCCGTAGGCCGGGTCGGACGTGTCCCGCGTGGCGCAGTTGCCGATGTGGGCATGCCGGAGGTACTCACGAGCGGCGGTCAACGCCTCGCGGGGCGTCTCCCCCAGCAACGGCAGGTGCGAGAGGTCGAGCATCAGACCGAAGTTGCCGCGCGACACCTGCTTGGCGAGGGCCGCCGCCTCGGTGCTGGGGCCGACGAGCGACTTCTTGTCGACCGTGCGGTCGAATGTCTCGAGCAACACCAACAGATTCCCGCCGGCAGCGGCGTGGTCGCACAGCTCCTGGTTCGAGACGGTCAGGGCTTTGGTGGCCTCCGCCCGCTTCGCTTCGCCCGGGTCCTTGCCGGACAGAAACGCAAGCGCCACCGCTCCGTATTCGTATGCCAGATCGATGTCGGCCTTGAGTTGATCTACCGCCTTGCGGCGCTCGGCTCCGTCGGTGCTCGCGGGGGCCAGGCCGTTGATCAGGACCGTCGGTTGGGCTGAGAAAACGATCTCGAGCCCGGCCTGGTGAGCGATGGAAATCGCCTCGCGCCGGGCTCCCTCGTCGTTGATCCGGCCCGCTTCGATCACGTCGAAGTCGGCGTCCTCGGCGAGTTGTGTGAACGTCTCGACGACCGGGCCGTCGCCGGCGAGACAGGCCGGCCACGCCATGCCGTGCACGATGCCCAGCCGACAGTAGTGGCGGATCGGTTCCTGCATAGAGACTCTCCCGATACAAACCCGGATTGCGCCCTTCGGTTCAGGCGGCGACACGCACACGATGCGGTCCCGCCCCGATCGCACGATCCTGGGAAAGCGTCAGACGCACCTGTTCCGCACCGGATACACCGGAGGGTTCCGGCAGCGAGACTGCCACCACGCGATGCGGCAGAACTGCTCGTCACTCTATCGATCCGGGGCGCAATTGACAACCACCGTCGCGCTGGCCGATAGTCCCGACATGGCCGCCGAGTCTGACGAATCCTGGTCCGCCGGTCCCCTCCACGTGTTGCTCGTGCTGGACGACGATGTGCTGCGGCGTTTCGGGCCGGTCCTTCGCCGCTTGTGCGTCGGTTTTGTCGACGAGTCGATTCGGGCCACGATTCTGTGCCCGGCCGGGACGGATCCTCAGAGCCTGCTCGTGGGCATGGCCAAGGCCGTGCGCCACGGCTCGCTCCGCTGGCTGCTGCGGGACCGGTCCGTGCGGAAGGTGGTCGATGCCCTCCGCGGCAACGAGCCCAATCTCGTGCATGCGATGGCCGGGGCTCAGGCTCCGCTGGCTCGGGCCCTCGCCACACAGTTCGACATTCCGATGGTCGTGCAACTGACGGGCCTGGCCGATCTCAGCGTGCTCGAGCAGGACACCGGCGACCCGGCCGTCGAGTACGTCGCCATGACCTCGCCCATCTTGCAGGCGGCGCGGCGGGTGCTCGGAGCCGAAAGCCAGCGGGTCACGCTCATTCAACCGGGCCTCCACGCGCTTGCCGAACCCACCTGCTTCACCGCGGATCGTGAGACCGTCACCCTCCTGAGTTACGCACGGTTCGCTGGCAACTGCGGGCTGATGAAGCTGCTGGCGGCGACCCGCGAGTTGATCCGCCGCAACGAGGACCTGATGCTGTTTCTCATGGGGACCGGTCCCCTGGAACCGCAGCTCCGCCGCCGCGTGATCGAACTCGGACTGCTGAAGTCGGTGACTTTCACCGGGGCGGCGGTGAACCGCCAGGCGGCGATGGAGGGTGCGGACGTTTTCGTCTCCACTCGGCGCCAGACGGAGCTGCGCACCCACGCCCTGGAAGCGATGGCTGCGGGGATGGCCATCGTGGCCGCGAAAGGCAGCGTGAACGACTTCCTGATCGACGAGGAGACCGCGCTGCTCTTCGACCCGGGGAGTCCGGACCAACTCAGTATTCAGCTCGCCCAGTTGCTCGAGCATCGCGACATGGCCCGCGCCCTGGCCGCCCGCGCCCAGGAGCACGTCCGGAAGAACCACCAGCCGTCGGCCATGGTGTCGGCCACGTCCGAACTGTATCGTCGGCTGGCCTTCAAGCAGCGCACGATGAAGATCGTCACGAGCTCCTAAGGGTACCTCGCCGGCAGCCAGTTGCCGGGTCCTCCGTAGCGGCCGGCGCCTCACCGGCAGTGGCTGGCAGTCATTGCCCTGTTTCGGGATCCCCGCCCGAGCCGCCGGAATCATCCGGCGCGGGGCGCGCGACCGACGCTTCCGCGCGGCATGAATGCCGCGGCTCGGGCGTTCCTAGGTTGTTCGCTCGCTCCGGGGTCGTACGATAGTAGCCGTACGTTCACGACGGGTTCCGTCAACCGTTGACCTACATTTGGAGTGAAAACCATGAATCGCTATCTGTTTGCTGGGTTGAGTCTGTTTGGCTTGTCGCTTGCCGTGCTGCTGACGGTTTCGCTGGCCTACCCGGAGCGGGCGGAAGCCCACTGCCAGGTTCCGTGCGGGATCTATGACGATCACGCCCGCATCGAGGCCATGAAGGAGGACGTGAAGACGATCACCAAGGCCGTCGCCCAGATCAACGATCTGGCCGGCAAACACGGTGCCTTGGCCGTCAACCAGACGACCCGCTGGGTCAACACCAAGGAGGAGCACGCCTCGCACGTCATCGAGACGGTGGCCCTGTACTTCCTCACGCAGAAGGTCAAGCCGGTCTCGGCCGGTGCGGCCGGCTACGACGGGTATCTCAAGAAGCTGGCCGACCATCACGGCGTGATGCGGGCGGCCATGAAGTGCAAGCAGACCGTCGACGCCGCCTCGGCCGAGGCCCTGGGCGCGGCCATCGACAAGCTCGCCAAGCACTATCCGCACTCGCACTGAGGATCCGCGAGGTCTGCGAAAGACGGCATGGTCAAGGCCCGGCTCCTGCAAGCCGGGTCTTGGCCGTGTTGGCTGGTTCCCCCGCCGGGCAGGCTGACTCATTCCGATTTCGCGCTTGCGACACACCCCGGACCCTGCCACGATAACCACTGCGGTGCGGATCCAGACGGCCTGTAGCGGCCGCGGCAAAGGAGAACTACGACATGCGCACATGGATCGTGGTGACGGCGCTTGCGGGCATTCCACTTCAAGGGTGCTTTGGTATCGGCGGCAGAGCGTGCACGGCAGTGTTCATCTACGGCGTCAACGCGTCCGTGACCGACGCCGAGACCGGAGCGGCGGTCAGCGGCGCGACGCTCACGCTGACCGAGGGCGACTACTCCGAGATCATGGAAGAGGTGAGCTCCGGGTCAGGCCAGTACGTCGGCGCCGGCGAGCGCGCCGGAACCTATGCGCTGACCATCGCGGCGGACGGCTATGCATCTCAGATGATCGAGAACATCGTTGTCGAAGGGGACGAGTGTCACGTGACCGGCGTGACTCGAGAGCTCGCCCTTACACCGATTTGAAGGAGGGACCCGGCGCCGAGGGGCGTCCGACTCGCGTTTGCCGGACGCTCATCGCCCCATATCGCGAAGCAGATCGTCCAGTCGCTCGGCAAGTGGTGCGGGCAGCTCGTCGACCATCGGCCGCGCGAGTAGATCGGTATCGATCATGTCGCGGAGGTGCACGCGGTCCCGGTCGCGATTGGACATCAGCTTCATACGCACCAGTCCGACCAGCGAGACGACGTGCATACCGGGATCGAGCATCTCGCGTTCGTCGATCGCCGGTGACGGGAAGGGGTAGGTGGCTTTCACCTTCTCGCCGGCCCATACAAGGTGGACGGCATGTCTTGGGTTGGGGTCTTCGCGCTCCAGGAACATGCCGACGTCCATGACTTCGAAGTAGTCCATGTCGACGGATCGCGCGGCCGCTCGCGCCCGGGGAAGATCCTGTCGGTCGAGCAGGATGTCCACGTCCTTGGTTGTGCGCACGGCCGCGGGCTCGCGCGTCGCCACCCACATGGCTACGGCCTGTCCTCCGACGAGTGCATAGGGCACCGATGCCGCCTCGAGGGCTGTTGTTATCCGTTCCATCCGCCTGGTCACGTCGTCAAGGGCCATGACGTGTTTCTCCCATGCTGTCGGCGACCGTGCGACGGATTCTGGGTGCGTATTCGGCCTCATGAGGCGTCGACCTACTGTTGGCTCATCTTCTTGGCCCGGTTGCGAAGTTGGGCTTCGATGAACGCTTGCAGGTCTCCGTCGAGCACGCCGGGGACGTCGGCGGTCTTGTAGGCGGTGCGCTCGTCCTTGACCTGCGTGTACGGTTGCAGCGTGTAAGTGCGGATGCGGTTGCCCCAGGCGATCTGGCCCTTGTCGCTGTAGACCTTCGACAACTCCGCGTCGCGCTTGGCCTGCTCGAGCCGCTGGAGCCGCATCCCGAGCATCTTCTGGGCAGCGGCCCGGTTTTTGTGCTGGCTGCGCTCGTTCTGGCACTGCACCACCACACCGCTCGGGATATGGGTGAGCCGAATGGCGGATGAGGTCTTGTTCACGTGCTGCCCGCCGGCCCCGGAGGCGCGGTAGGTGTCCTCGCGTACCTCCTTGTCCCAGTCGATGGTGATCGTGATCTCGTCCATCTCGGGCATCACGTCGACGGAGGCGAACGAGGTCTGCCGCTTGCCCTGGGCGTTGAACGGGCTGATGCGCTCCATGCGGTGCACGCCCATCTCGCACGAGAGATACCCGCATGCGTACGGCCCGCGGACCATCAGGTTGACGGACTGGATGCCCGCCTCCTCACCGTCTTTGCGCGACAGCTCCTCGACCGAGTACCCCTGGCGCTCGAAGTAGCGCAGGTACATACGGAGCATCATCTCGGCCCAGTCGCAGGCGTCGGTGCCGCCGGCCCCGGCCTGGATCGAGAAGTAGCAATCGGCCGCGTCGTTCGGACCCGAAAGCAGCGTCATCAGCTCGACGCGATCGAGCTGGCGGCTCAGCTCTGTCAATTCGGCGTCGACCTCGGCCCGGGCGTCGGCGTCGTCGGCCTCGAGGGCCAGCTCGAGCAGGACGTCGACATCTTCAGCCTTGCCAACCAATGCCTGTACAGGCTCGACGACGGCCTTGACGCTCTTCAGCTCGCGGACTACGCCCTGAGCCGCCTCCGGGTTGTCCCAGAAACCGGGCGCCGCCATCTTGCCGTCGAGTTCGTCGCGTTTGGCTACGAGGGTAGGGAAGTCAAAGAGAGTCCCGGATCGAGTGGATCCGGGCCTTGAGGTCGCGGAGTGCACCCGCGGGATCCTCATACGCTGCAGGGCTGGCTGTATCACTTGCCATGGTCGGCAGTATAGGGGCATCGGCGCAAACGGGCAAGCGCGGGGGATGCCCGAGGCGGTGGCTACGCACCCCGGGTCGTGAGCGCCCGGCGATGTCTGAGGACGCCGACCGCTGCGGCTGCAAGCAAGAGCGACAGCGCCAATCGACTGCCGCCGGTAAGGATCGGGACCGGCGTCAGACATTGCGGTAACTCGGGTGGGCGATTCGGTTCGGTCCAATCGAGTTGGAACTGACTCCAGTCCAGGCAATCCACGTCCCCATCCCCGTCGCTATCGGCGTAGGCGCAGACTCCGTTGACCGTACCACCGGGACCGGTGAAACAGGACGCGAAGATCAGATAGTCGTCGTAGTCGGCGTCGGAATCGCTATCGAAGTCCCCCGGCAGCCGGTCGATTGTGAAATGACTCACGAAATCTCCGCCAGTGATACCGTCACCCGAGGGAAAGCTCCCGTCGAACTCGCCGTCGAGGAGTAGGCCGTGGCTGTCACGAATTGGATCGCCCCCAGTTCCGATCAGTCTGACGGTGTACACGTCGTTCGGGAGGGCGATATCCACGAGTCCGAGGATAGCGCGAGGAGGGGAAAACGGCCATGCCCGTATACTGCTTGGCGTCACCGTCACGTCGTTTCCGTTGCCGAATACTCCGTCGCCCCCGCTGCCAACCACACGAAACGTGGAGTTGTTGACTGATCCCCCTTCCGCGCTGACGTCGAAAGTGGCGACAATCGTGACGGGCGTGCCGCCCAAGACGGCCTGGTGCGCCGGGTCGACGCTCATGACGTGCATCGTCGACGGGACCGTCCCGTTCTTGAAATGGGCCGCATACTCGGCCGTCAGGTCGATGTACTCCCGGCCCCACTCGACGCTCTCGCAGATCTCCGACCCCTCATGCATCTCGTTCCAGGTCTCCACGTGCACGATGGTCCGATCGGACTCGATCACTTGCTGCCAACTCGCGCGGTAGAAGTCCCCGTTTTCGCGCAGGCGGACTGGCGTGGTGCGGTCAGGGACGGCCGAATCGTCGTACCCCGGCCCGATTGCCGCAATCCCGTCGAGTTGCGGGCCGTTCAGCGCGGCTCCCCAACGGTAGCTGGAGTCCGTCGACACGTTCCACGACATCTCGCGAATGATGTACGGCGTGACCCCACCGAACTCGGCGGCGAACTGCGTATCCACGTAGGTGAATGCCGACTGATCGTAGTCCTCCGCGAACACGGAGGCGTACAGCACGACGATGGGCCGTCCGTCGATGCACGCCCAGTGCCTGGGATGCACGGTGGCGAAGAAGCTGCGGATCGTCTCGTAGAGGATCGCCTTGCCCTCCGGCGTGGTCAGATCCGCCTTGCCGTCGGGCGGCGACTGCTGACGGACCGAGTTGAGTAGCGAGCTCGTGTCATAGAACATACCCACCTTGGGCGGATCGAACCCCTCGTCAGCCAGCTCCTCAATCGCGGCCTGCAACGGGACCAGACCCTCGACGAACAGGCGGAGGGAGGGGTGATCGAAGTTCCCCGGCGCCGCCCAGTACACGGGCCAGACCATGTCGATGCCCGCGTCGATCATGTCGGTGATCTCTTTCTTGTGCCAGCACCGGCTCTCCATGCTGACCGTCTCCGGCGAGACGAAATGATCGGTAAGCGCGTCGTCCGTGTGGCCGGGGTCATCGTAGAAGTGCAGGTCCGGGAAACGGTACCAGTAGAAGTACGTCGTGCCGATCAGCTTGTCGGTCGGACTCCAGCAGGTGCGCTGGGCCAGGTCGGCGGGGCTCGGGGGCGTGAAGTCGCCTGCGAGCGAGGGCTGCTCCACCGCGGGGAGGGCGATGAGGATCGCGTCCTCACCGCCATCGTCCGTCAATCGGAACGAGATGTGCGCCTCGATCGCCTCGTCGTCATCAAACTCCGGGCCGGCGAACCAGGTCCAGGTCGACGTTGCGAGGTTGTTGCCGCGCCCTCCCGGCTCACGTCCGAGGTAGCCGTTCGCATCGAACAGCGGAAAGCCGCGAGCGAAGTGCTGGTCGGTGGCGTCGCTGTTGCCGGTCTTCGCGTAGAAGCCCGCCCGGTAGCTCGCACCGGGTATGATCGCGAACCGAGTGTTGTCATGGTCGAAGCCCTGATCCGTACCGAAGGTCGTTACGCGCAGCTTCACGGCCCGTGTCGGGGGGCTTCCCGGGTACAGGGCATCAGCCGGCAGGGAGACCGTCGTCACGTCGGCCGCACCGCCTCCGTGGGCAAACGCTCGCCACCCGTCCGGCACCTGACCTGTGGCCGCACCGACACGGAGCCCGCCGCTGCCGTCGAATGTTGCATTCGGCACCAGGTTACGGCCAATGAGGCAATCCGGGGGAAAGTCCGCCCGCACCGGCGCTGTCCACACCACGAATAGGACGCAGAGTGTGAGGACCGGGATGCTTCCGCGTCCCGACGCGCCGGAAGCGCCTGCTGCTGAAGTCGCAACCACGCGCGATCCCTCCGATAGCGTTGCCCGGCGACCCCGCCGGGTCGTGTACCACGATTGTACAGCTTCGCGGTTGCACGTACCACTTTTCGGATCTTTTTCACCGTGCTGCGGGGTTGAGCGCCTTGCCCGGACGCCGCTGACGTCCCGAGGACGTTCGTCATTCGGGCTTCGACATTCTTTCGTCGTTCGTCATTCGGAATTCGTCATTCCCCCGCGTCCCATGCGCCAGGCAACTTTGGAGTGTCCGCAAGCGGGTCAGGCCCCGACGTATTTCGCGTAAATGGTCCTTGCCTCGTCGGGCCTGTTGGTGCCTCTGATGATGGCTCGGCCGTCGGGGAAGACGGTCAACTCGTGGCCGCCGACCGCGGCCTTGAGCATGAAGCGGTTGACCATTGGCGGTGCGGCGGCGACCGCTGTGAGCTTCTCGGCGATTTGCTCGAGATTCACGCTCTGGCCGGGCGGGGGTGTGATTTGCACGGCGTCTCGGCCGCACAGGGTGGTGGTCGACGACGACGCGGTCCCGGTCAGGAAGTCGAACTTCTTCTGCTTGCAGCAGGGGCAGTTGCCCTGCTCGTAGGCCTTCTGCACGTTCACGGCGAGCACGTGGCCGGTCCAGGCGTCGATGTTCAGTAGTCTGCGGGTCACGTCCTCGCGCCGGCCCATTAGCAGCTTCAGGGCTTCGACGGACTGGAAGCTGGCCACGATGCTGACGATGGGGGCGATCACGCCGGCCGTGTCGCACGTCGGATTCATCTCCGGCGGCGGGGCGTTCTCGAACACGCAGCGGAGGCACGGCGTTTCGTTCGGGATGACGGGCATGACCAGCCCGGCCGCCCCGATGCACGCGCCGTACACCCAGGGCTTGCCGGACTTCACGGACAGGTCGTTGATCAGGAATCGCGTCTCGAAGTTGTCGGTGCCGTCGAGGAGCAGGTCGACGTCCTTGGCCAGCGCCTCGATGTTGCCTGGGTTTACGTCGGCGACGACGGCCTCGACCTCGATCTTCGAGTTGATGCGCGAGAGCTTCGCGCGGGCGGCCTCGGCCTTGGGCAGGCCGGCCTCGATGTCGCCTTCGTCGAAGAGCACCTGCCGCTGGAGGTTGTTCTCCTCGATGAAGTCCCGGTCGGCGATTCGTATGAAGCCCACGCCGGCCCGGCCCAAAGTACTCGCAAGCACCGAGCCCAACGCGCCGCAGCCGACCAGCAGTACCCGCGAGTCGAGCAGCTTGCGCTGGCCCTCTTCGCCGACCGACTCGAACAGCATCTGCCGCGAGTAGCGAGCCAGCGCCGGGTCCTGTTCCATCCGAGCGGCTTCGTCACTGATGGGCATAGGGCAAGGTTCTCTTCCGAGGGTCGGCGGCGGTTGCGTGCGTCAAGTTCGCGTCTCTCCACCTTCAAGTGGCCGAATGACCTGCACGGGACGCAAGGCCTGGAAGTCCGCCCACGCGCCTCGAGCCGAAGCCCCGAACATCACGCCGAAGATCACGTACCAAAACCCCCATGAATCACCGTTGACGCCCATCACGACGCCGCAGCCGATCAGGAGAAGCCCGATCAGCCCGCTGGCCACGGCGTCTACGGCCAACGCGATTCGCTGGCCGGTGAACAACAGCAAGCCTGTCACCACCATGGCCACACCGCCGATGACGAGCGTATAAACGAATGTCCAAGCAGCGATCTGGTAGCTGGCCGCACTGTCCGCCGGAACGCTCCAACTGCTCGGTGGGTAGCCGAAGTAGAGCATGAGCCCCGCCGCGATGAATGCGTAGATGGCGTTCTGGCTCATGCTTACTGCACGCGTTCGCGGGACGCCGGAAGGTACGGGCTCGATGTCGGCCATTGGTTTCGGCTCCTTCGGGTCCGCCCACGTCTGCAATACGCGTCACGGATTGGCGACGCGGTTGTCGATTCGGTCTTCGTTTGATCCACCGGCGACGGCTTGGATGATCGTGATTTCGTCGCCTTCGCCCACCGGGGTGCCGAGGTTGTCGCCGAACCGGATGTCCTCTTCGTTCACGAAGATGTTGATGAAACGGTTGAGCGAGCCGTCGTCCTTGAAGAGACGCGGCTTGAAGTCGGCGTACTGTTCACACAGTCTTGAGATCACCTCGCCGACGGTGGTCCCGTTGCCCTCGACCTCGACGGCGCCGTCGGTGAGCTTGCGGAGCGGGGTTGGGATTCTCACGCAGATGGCCATCGTATTCTCCGCGCGGCATCGTAAGT
>CAYMME010000255.1:0-13106 GCA_964391465.1 uncultured Planctomycetales bacterium | reverse complement strand
GTCACGTGAACGGGAGTCGTGGGCGGGTGCCACTGGCAGCTTGCCTGCCAGTGTCTTTGCCAAACAGCGCCGGCGGACAAGCCGCCTGTTGCACTAAGGAGTTCTGCCATGGCATTGCGACCGTTTGGCAAAGAGGTACCGCTGTCAGTGGGTGAGGTGCAGGACGAGATCAACCGGCTCTTCGATCGGTTCTGGCATCAGGGCGTGATTACGGGCCCGTTGGACGGGCAGGATTGGGCCCCGGCCATGGACTTGCTGGAGGAGCCGGACCGATTCGTCGTGACCGCCGAGTTGGCGGGGCTGAGCACGGCCGACGTCGACGTGTCGGTGTCCGGGACGACGCTGCGAATCAAGGGCCACAAGTCGTCCGACCGGCGCGAGGGCGACGACCGCAGCTACCTTCGCTCGGAGCGTCGCTTCGGCAGCTTCGACCGGACCATCTCGCTACCCGCGAACGTCGACGGCGAGCGCGTGAAGGCCTCGTCCCGGCAGGGCGTCCTGGAAATCGTGCTGCCGAAGGAGGAAGCATCGCGCCCCCGCAGCATCAAGGTATCAGTCGAGGACTCACCTTGAGTCGCAGCGATTCACCCCGAAGGGGTGAAAGAATGTAGCCAGGGGTGGAACGAAGCGGAACCCCTGGATGGGATTGCATTCGAACTCCCCGCCCCGGAGGGGCGGAGGAGTGGCACGGTCGGAAGCGGCAACAGCGATTGGATACGATTCTGACACGACGGTACGAGTGCACTGCGCGCGGCGCGATGACCTCGGCAAGGTAATCGCAACCACCCGTAGCGGCCGGCGCCTCGCCGGCCGGGCTGGGGCATCATGCTGAAGACGATCCTCCCCCACACCTACCGTTTCGAGGACACCTGCAATACCTACGTCCTGACCCGCGACGATCGCGCCGTGGTCATCGACTGCGGCAGTGGGGCGGTCGCGACGGAGCTTGCGGGCATCGGCGTCAAGACCGTCGACTGGCTCCTGTTCACGCACCACCATCGGGACCAGTGCTTCGGGGCCAAGCGGTTCCTGGAGCAAGGCGCGCAGATCGCAGTTCCCCACTACGAACGATTCCTGTTCGAGCAAGCCACGGACTACTGGCAGCAGAAGCGCATCTACGACAACTACAACGATCGCAACACGTTCCTCACCATCGGGGAGGACCTACCGGTTGCGGCGTCGCTCGAAGATTACGGGCGGTTCGAGTGGGGGGGCTACTCGTTCCTGATCCTGCCGACGCCGGGTCACACGCAGGGCAGCGTTTCTCTGATGGTGGACGTGGACAGAACGCGCGTTGCCTTCACCGGTGATCTGATGCACGCGGGCGGGAAGCTCTACCAACTGCACGCGATGGAGTACGACTACGGCGACCTCACCGGGGCCAACTGGACAGCCCAGTCCATCGATGCGCTCAAGAAACACGACGTGCAACTGGCCCTCCCGTCGCACGGTCCGGCCATTGACGAACCGCTCCGGTGCATCGACCAACTCGACGGGCGGCTGCACAGCTTGATGGAGCTACAGCGCGACCGTCTCGGCCCGTCCCCCGGTGGGCGATTCGCTCACGAAACGCCGATGGAGGCGATCACGCCACACCTGCTGTGGGGCACGGAGGCCACCTGCTCGAACTTCTACGTGATCAAGTCCGACAGCGGCAAGGCGTTGTTCATCGATTACCCGTACGCTTCGATGGGACTGTTCTTCGTAGCCCTCCACTCGCCCGAGCCGTTCGCGCGACTGCGGTTCATCGAGCACCATCTCGACGAGCTTCGCGAGCAGTGGGGTGTTACGGCGATCGACGTGGTCATCCCCACGCACATCCACAACGACCATGTGTGCGGGATCCCGTACCTGCAACGGCACGAGGGGACGAAGTGCTGGGCCCTGGACGACGTGGCCAAGGTTCTCGAATCCCCGCACGAGTGGAACACGCCGTGCATTCTCGAGACGCCGATCCGCAGCGACCGCCGCTTTCGTGACGGCGAGCGTTTCGAGTGGGAGGAGTACGCATTCGAGATCGTGCACTATCCGGGACAGACCGAGTTCCACGCCGCGATCTTCGTCGAGATCGACGGACGACGGGTGCTGTTCGCGGGCGACAGCTCGTATCCGCTGAGGCGCTACCTGCCCGAGCAGCCGGACTCGCAGTGGATGGTCAACACCGTGATTCGGAACTCGCTCACGACGGCCATGCACCGCAAGTGTGCCGACGAGTTCGACCGCCTCCGTCCCGACCTGGTCTGCCCCGGCCACGGGCCGTATTGGGATGTGCCAGGCGAGGCCTTCGCGTCGCACCGCGCGTACGTCGAGAAGAAGGAAGCTGTCTGGCGCGAGCTGCTGCCCGAGCCGGCCGAGGTTGGGATCGACCTGTTCTGGGCGCGACTGTTGCCCTATCAGGCGACGATTCGGGCCGGCGAGGCGAGCCGGTTCACCATCGAGTTCCGCAACTCGTTCGAGCAACAGGCAACGTTCGAGGCCTCGCTGTCGAGCGCGTTACCCATTGCAGTGCAGCCGCGCACACGCAACCTGGCCCTCGCACCGAACGAAAGCGGGCGCGTCACTTTCGACGTGAACGTGCCGGCCGACGCGCCCACCCATCCGTATCGTCGCCACCTGCTTACGGCAGACGTCACCGTCAACGGCAAACCACACGGACCGATCTGCGAAGCACTTCTGGTCATCAGCCCATGAACACAGAATCCTTGATCGTTGCCGCTGCGCTCGTATTGGCCGGGTCCGCTGATGCACTGGCCCAGGCGCCCCGAGACCGCGCGGGGCAGATCGCTTCCGATGCCTTGGGCTGGTATCCGTATGGCGAGAAGTACGACAACTGGCAGAAGAGCCGCCCCTTCATGCTGGGAGGCGTGCACAACAGCGTTCCCCGGGACCACCTCGTCGAACGGATGGAGCGATTCAAAGCGGCAGGGCTCAACACCGTGCTGTGGTGGAAGCCTGCGAACGCGATGCACGTGTTCGAGACCGCCCACAAGGTCGGTCTTCAGTGGGCGTGCGGCTACGTCGGCGGTCCCGCCGCGATCGAGCCTGCGATGCGAATCCCGGGTTGCGCGTTCGTGCTGGCCGGCGACGAACCGAGCCGCCCGGAGGAACTGCCGAAGATTGCCGAAGCCGCCGACTGGGTCCGGAAGACGTATCCGGAGGTGCTCGTCTTCGCGAACCTGTCCATCACCAAGATCGATCACGACAGCTACATCGAGCAGTGCAAGCCCGACCTCTTCAGCTTCGACCACTACCCGTTGCGTCGAGACGGCGAGGAGCACGGGCACTACCTCTACAACGTGAACTGGGGTCGCAGCACGGCCCGGAAGTACCGCCTGCCGTACTGGATGTTCCTCCAGGCCTTCGGCCGCGAGGAGCCCAAACCGAGCTACGCCTACCGCATCCCGGATGAGGCGGACATGCGGTACTTGGTATTCTCGTTCCTCGGGCACGGGGGGACAGGCATCCTGCTGTTCACGTACTACGGCTACAACCAGGAATGCATGATCGGCGATCTCGGCGTGCCGGATCCGGGTCGAATGGCGAGCGACAAACAGAACTACGAGAACACTGTCATGACCCGCTCGTGGTTCGCGGTGCGCGACCTGGCCCCGGAGGTGCAGAACCTCGCACGGGCCCTGGTCAACCTGAGAACAGAGGGCGAAGTCGGCTACGCGGGTACGATTCCGGAGAAGTGCAAACCGTTCGAAGGAGACGAGCGGTTGCACTCGGCCACGTGCGTCGAGAATCCGCAGGACCCCGTCATGATCGGCTGGTTCGTCGATCGCAAGGGTGAAGAGTACTTCATGATCGTGAACCTCGTGTACGGCAAGAACCTGAGCAAGATGGACGGCCGGCGGACCATACGGCTCGTCCTCTCCGACCGCGTGGAAAGCATCGAGCGCCTCAACCGACACACCGGCCTCGTCGAGACTCTTTCGACGCGACGCACCGAGGGCGGCAAGCGCACGCTCGACGTACACCTCGGAGGCGGGACGGGTGATCTCCTCAAATGGAGCACCGGGAACGCCTGGACCCTGCGGGAGCAGCAGTAGGGCCCCGGCGGGCTCGGGTGACGACACGCTCAACGCGAAAGCGATCGGGTGCGTGACACTTTCGGCGGTCTCCCGACCGTTGGGTGGCATGGGTCCCGACGTACGTCGGGATCGCTCGCTCGCGAGCGAGGTTTGTCCGTGGGCTCGCGTGTCCCGCTACCGGCTTGACGGAGGCTTGCTCATAGATGCCACCCGCCGAAAGTGTCACGGACCCAAAGAGATCGGCGTCGCGGCGTTCCGGTCGAGGCTTCGGTCTGAATCAGCTACCATGATTGGACTCCCGTGGTCGCAGTGGCGACACGCGGGCATCGGGATGTTGCCGCTCGGTACTTGCTGAATCGCGAGGTGAATCATGTCGTCGGAATCGATGAATCGTCGCGGGTTTCTCAAGGCGTCGGCGCAGGTTGCGGCCGGTGTTGCTGTCGCCCGGAGTGCGAGCGGCCCGGCTTACGGAGTGGTTGGGGCCAACGAGCGGATTCGCATTGCGTGTGTCGGCGTGCGCGGGCGCGGCCGCAGTCACATCAGTGGTTTCCTGAAGCTGCGAGACAAGGGCGTGGATGTGACCGCCTTGTGCGACGTCGATGAGCAAATGCTCAACACCCGGGCCACCGACACCGGCAAGCAGCGCGGCAAGATGCCGGCGACCTACCGCGACATCCGCAAGCTACTCGACGACCCGTCCATCGACGCGATCTCGATCGCCACGCCGAACCACTGGCACGCGCTCATGACGGTCTGGGCCTGCCAGGCGAAGAAAGATGTCTACGTCGAGAAGCCGGCTTCGTGGTGCGTGCGCGAGGGCCGCAAGATGGTCGAGGCCGCACGGAAACACGATCGCATCGTTCAGGTCGGTACGCAGGCCCGATCGTTCCTCCACGTGCAGCAGGCCATGCGCCGGATGCACGCCGGGCTGATCGGGAACATCTACATGGCCCGAGCCTTGTGCTACAAGCGACGAGAGTCGATCGGCGTCAAGCCGACTGGCCCGCCGCCCAAGCACGTCGATTTCGACCTGTGGCTCGGCCCGGCCCCGAAGCAGGACTACCACGCGAACCTAGTCCACTACAACTGGCACTGGTTCTGGGATTTCGGCAACGGCGACCTCGGCAACCAGGGCGTGCACGAGATGGACCTGGCCCGTGTTGCCCTCAACAAGGATTCGCTCATTCAGGTCAGCTCGACCGGCGGTCGCTACGGCTACCGGGACCAGGGTCAGACGCCCAACACGCAGGTCGCGAACCTCACCTACGCCGACGGGACCGTGATCGCGTTCGAGGTCCGCGGCCGGTTCGTGAACGCAGAGCACGGGGTGCAACTCGGCAACCTCTTCTACGGCTCGCAAGGGTATCTGGCCGGAGCCAACTGGGGCAGTGCGTCGCCGAACCGTCCGCAGCAGAGTCAGGCCGAGGCCGACTGGCGGCCGAAGTTCGGCTTTGGCGGCACCCCCTACGGCGATGCGTCCGCCGCCCGCGGGTCGCGGCAGCAGAACACGGGTGACGGTGCGGACATCCCGCTGGAAGAGGACGACCTGGAGCACTACGCGAACTTCATCGCCGCAATGCGCAGCCGCAAGCGTGAGGATCTCACCGCGGAGATCATCGAGGGCCACCGTTCCGCGATGCTCGTGCACATCGCCAACATTGCCTATCGGCTCCGCCGCACGCTCACGTTCGATCCCAAGAAGGAGACCTTCATCGGCGACGGGGCGAGAGAGGCCAACGCGTACCTCACCCGCGAGTACCGCGAGCCGTTCGTCGTACCCGAGCAGGTGTAGGGTCCGCGGTGCGGATTCGGCAACGCCGCCAAGGGGTGGCACTGGCGGCTTGTCCGCCAGTGTTCTCCGGGAAAGGCACTGGCAGGCAAGCTGCCAGTGGCACCCGACGCCAAACACGTACGCAGACAAGGCGCCGTTGGCACGCGATGCGTCACGCAACTGCGGCGCATCTGACGGATCGGCGGCGGTTGACAGGGTCGGCGCGCGGGAGTTAGATTCGTCCTGCGTGGGCCGGATTCGCGGTTACCCGTGGTGCCCGGCCGGGGAGGTTGCGGAAGTCAATTCAGGAAAGGGCTGAACAACGATGGCAATAGAAGAGTCACCGAACCCAGCCGCGCAAGGCGCCGTCAGCCGGCGTGGTTTTCTGCGGGGTGCGGGTGTCGCCGGCGTGGGCGGCCTCATGCTCCCGGAGGTGCTCGATCCCCGGGAAGCCGAGGCGGCCGACCCGTCCGCGCCGCGGCGGCTGAAGGGCAACATCCGGATCAAGCTCAGCATCAACGGCGGCGACGAGACCGTCGAGATCGAGCCGCGGACGACACTGCTCAGTGCCATCCGCAACCACGTCGATCCGCCGCTGACCGGCACCAAGGTCGTGTGCGACCGCGGTTCGTGCGGGGCGTGCACGGTTCTCATGGACGGCACGCCCGTCTACTCGTGCATGGTTCTGGCGGTCAATGCGGTGGGCAAGAAGATCACTACTGTCGAAGGGCTTGCCCAAGGTGATGAGCTCACGCCGGTCCAGCAGGCTATCTGCGACAAGGACGCCGTTCAGTGCGGCTTCTGCACGCCGGGGTTCGTCATGTCCGCGACTGCCCTGCTGGCCGAAAACCGTGAGCCCACGCCGGAGCAGATCAAGCACGGACTCTCGGGCAATCTGTGCCGCTGCGGAACGTATCAGCACATGTTCGAGGCCGTCGCGGATGCCGCGGGCAAGTCGTGAGGAAGGCCGGTGAATCATGGCGGAACCGACAACGAAGAAAACGAAGAAGCGCATAGTCAAGTCCACGAAGCTCGTTGACGGCATCGACACCGAGATAGAGATCGAGGTCGACGACGTAGAGACCCTCCAGTGGCCGGCCCGTGAGACGTTCCGGGTCATGAGCGAGCCGGCGGAGCGGATCGACGGCCCCGACAAGGTGACCGGCCGGGCTCGCTACACGGCCGACGTTCGGCTCGACGGCATGTTGTGGGGACGGTGGCTGGGGTCCAAGTACCCGAACGCCAAGGTCGTCGATGTGGATCTGTCCGTTGCCGAGGCCATGCCGGGCGTCAAGGTGGCGATGGCCGTCAAGGAGCCGGGCGACATGGTTCGCTTCCACGGAGATCCGGTGGCCGCAGTGGCCGCCGCCACTCCGGAGCTTGCCGAAGACGCCATTCGCGCGATCCGCGTCGAGTATGACGTGCAGCCGCATGCCACCACGCCCGAACAGGCTCTGGCCCCGAACGCCCCGCAGGCTCGCGCGAAAGGGAAAGGGAACGTCAGCGGCAAGAAGGAAGACGGCGACAAGGACAAGGTCGCAGAACTGCTCGGGCAGTGTGACCACGTTGTCGAACTCGAGCTGAAAACGCAGATGAAGCCCCACGTCTGCTTCGAGACGCACGGAGTGGTCGTGGACTATCGGGGCGGCGACGAGGCGATGGTGCACGCATCCACGCAGGGTGTGTTCACCGTTCCGGAAGGGGCGGCCAAAGCCCTGGACTTGACTCAGTCAAAGGTCACCGTCAACACGCAGCACATGGGTGGCGGCTTCGGCAGCAAGTTCGGCATCGGCAAGGAAGGGGAGGTGGCCTGCAGGTTGTCGAAGGCGGCCAAGGCGCCGGTGCATATGATGCTCACCCGCAAGGACGAGTACTTGGCCGCCGGTTGCCGCAGCGGCTCGATCCAGCGCATCAAGGCCGGCTGTACCGAGGACGGCAAGTTCGTTGCTCTTGGTGCCGAGCAGATTCGCTTGGGTGGTGTCGGGAGTGGGTCGCAGGCGGCGCAGCCCTACGTGTACCACGCGCCGAATGTGTACCGTAACTCGTACGCCATCCACGCCAACATCGACGGCGCGCGGGCTTGGCGAGCCCCCGGCAATCCGCAGGCCTGTTTCGGCATCGAGTCGGTGGTGGACCAGCTTGCCTGCGCCTGCAAGATGGACCCGGTGGCGTTTCGCAAGAAGAACCTGACCGGCGAGGAATCCGTCGCGAAGTACCACGAGTACCTCGATCGAGGGGCGAAGGCGATCGGCTGGCATCGTCGCAACGAGACGCCGGGGGGAGCGCCGGGGCCGAGGAAGCGCGGTCTGGGCGTGGCCGTCGCCGCCTGGCGCGTGCCCGGTACGAAAGTCTGTGAGGTCGACGTCATCATCAACAAGGACGGCAGCGTGATCAGCCGTTGCGGCACGCAGGACTTGGGAACCGGCACGCGAACCTTCATGGCTCAGATCACGGCGGAGGACCTCGGCCTGAAAGTGTCCGACATCAAGGTAGAGATCGGCCTGACGACCATGGGCAAATCCAATGCGTCCGGCGGCAGCATGACGGCACCGTCACTGGCCCCGGCCGTCAAGGACGCGGTGTGGAAAGCACGGGCTGAACTCGTCGCGCGGGCATCCGGTCCTCTCGGCTGCAAGCCCGAGGAGGTCAAGGTCGAGCCTGGGTGGTTCACGAACGCGGACGGCAGCAAGAAGCTGGCCTGGAAACAGGTGGCGGCGCTGGTCCCGCCGGGTGGAGCGTCGTTTCGGGGTGAGTGGATCGACACGCTCGCCGGTGTCGGGGCGCACCCCGTGCAGTTCGCCGAAGTCGAGGTCGACACGGAGACCGGCCGCGTCAAGGTGCTCAAGATCGTGGCCGTTCAGAACTGCGGTCTGTGCCTCAACCCGTTGACTGCCGAGAGCCAGGTCCACGGCGGCGTGACCCAGTCGCTGTCCTACGGGTTGCTCGAGGAGCGCATCGACGACCCGGAGTTGGGCCTGATGGTCAACTCGAACATGGAAGACTACAAGATCGCCGGCGTGAAGGAGATCCCGGAGATCGTGCTGCTTCTCGCCGAGGATGACGACCGCCCGGTCATCGGCGTGGGAGAGCCTCCGGTGATCCCGACGCAGTCAGCCATCGCCAACGCCGTCTACAATGCATGCGGTGTGAGAATCACCTCGCTGCCCATCACGCCTGACAAGGTGCTGGACGGGCTCGCTGCACTCGATAAAGAAGGGAGGCGCGCATGAACGCCTTCGAGTTGATACAGGTGCGGAGTGTCGAGCAGGCCGTGACCCTGTTGCCCAAAGGACGGCGGCGAGCCGACCACGAACGGATGAAGATCCTCGCCGGCGGTCTGGACTTGCTCGGCGAGTTGAAGGAGCACGTTGCGGAACCCGAGGCGGTGATCGACCTCAAGGGCATCCCCGGGCTCGACAAGATCGCGCACGATGATCGCAACGGACTCACGATCGGTGCGTTGGCTACGTTGACCGACCTGGGCGAGAGCAAGATCGTCCGGCAGAAGTTCCCTGGTCTTGCGGAAGCGGCGGAGTCGGTCGGCACGCCTCAGATTCGCAACGTCGGAACCGTCGGCGGCAATCTCTGCCAGCGGCCGCGGTGCTGGTACTACCGGGCCGAGGAGATCAACTGCCTCAGGAAGAGCGGTGCCATCTGCTACGCCAAGGACGGATTGAACAAGCACCACGCGATCCTCGGGGGCGGACCCTGCTGGATCATTCACCCGTCCGATGTGGCTCCGATGCTGCAAGCGCTTGACGCAAAGATCACCGTCGTCGGCCCGAAGGGCACGCGCGAGCTGTCGCTCGATGAGTTCTACGTCACTCCCGACGTTCGCGCCACGCGCGAGACCGATCTGACCCCCAACGAGGTGGTGACGCAGGTGACCGTGCCGAACACGCCGTATGCGTCGCGCAGCACGTACGTCAAGTTTCGCGAGCGGGAGTCGAGCGACTTCGCCGTCTCGGCCGTGGCCGCGGCCGTCGACCGCGACGGAGACCGCATCCGTCAGGCCCGAATCGTCCTCGGTGGCGTCGCGCCGGTCCCGTGGGGCGTGCCCGAGGCCGAGGCCGCGCTCAAAGGCAAACGCGTCGACGACGCGACGCTTCAGGCCGCCGCCGATGCGGCCCTCGAGGAGGCCGAGCCGCTCGAACACAACGGGTACAAGGTGCCGCTGACCAAGAGCCTCATCAAGCGGGCTATTCGCAAGCTGATGAGCTAGGGGAAACCGCGATGAGCCAGGAACAGGAAACGGTCGTCCACAGCCCGTTCTGCGAGCGGATCCGCAGCAAGAAGTACTTCTTCCTCGAGACCATTCCGATGACCGAGGAGGACATCGGTTGCGTTTGCTGGTGCGCGCAGACCAATCAGGCGGTCGGCCCCGACGGGCACGTCGTTCTCACCGAGGACTGCCGCCCCGGCCGCGACTGCTACGTGTCGGCCATCTGACGGCGACCGCGTTCGCGCTCGGACCATTCCGAACCGCGCCCGCAAGAAAGCGGCCGCGCGACAAGCGCCTTTCCTCACGTTCCGATTGACAGTCTCGCTCCACGAAGCGATGATTCGTGCGGGTATTGGGGGCAACAGACTGATCGAGGCACATTGATGATCGTCGTCAACACGGAAACGGTTCCCGGCCGCACGATTCGAGAAGTCAAGGGGCTCGTTCAGGGCAACACCATCCGAGCCAAGCACATGGGCCGAGACATAGCCGCGGGCTTCAAGAATCTAGTCGGCGGTGAGCTCACCGGCTACACCGAGTTGCTCACCGAAGCCAGGCGCCAGGCCATGGAGCGCATGATCGCCCAAGCCCAGCAACTCGGGGCCAACGCCATCGTGAACGTTCGCTTCACGACCAGTGCCGTCACGCAGGGCGCGGCCGAGCTGTACGCGTACGGAACCGCCGTCGAGGTCGAGTAGAGGAGTCGATCATGCTGGAACTGGTCTTCCAGATCGCGCCGGTCTTCGTGCTGATCGCTCTCGGGTACGGGGTCGGCAGTCTGAGGGAACGCAGACGCCTCGAGTCGCTCGCCGCTCGGGAGCGTGATCTCGCCGACATCAAGGTCTCCAACCTCAAGACGGTGACCGAGCCGGCGTCGGTCACCTGCGCCGAACTGGTGTCCGGCGACGCGGTCATCGCCACCGACTACTTCAAGAGCTTCGCCGCCTCGCTGCGAAACATCGTTGGTGGTGAAATGGCGACCTACCAGACGCTGATGCGCAGGGCTCGGCGCGAAGCGACGGTACGCATGCTGGAGCGGGCCCGCCGCGCCGGGGCCACAGAAGTGTGGAACGTGCGATACGAAACGTCCAACATCCGCAGTGGCGTGGGGCGGAATCGTGCGGCCATCAGCGTCGAAGTGTTCGCGTTCGGCACAGCAGTGGCCCGGCGCTGAAGATCCCATGTCCCGTCCCGACGATGATCCCTCAGTCTTTCACGAGCCGCATCTGGCTCCCGATCCGGCGAACCTCGACCCTTCCGAGGCCAAAGCCGCCCGCGCGCTGGGCAAGGAGGGGGCCCGGAGAGAGACGCGCGCGGCCCCGGCCGACAGCGTCTTCGACGAGCCCGACATCCTGCCGGGTCGCGCAAGCGAGGTCATCTCCCAGGACTGGAGTTGCTCGCAGTGCGGCTACAACCTCCGCGGTCTGCCCGTCGGCCACCCGTGTCCGGAGTGTGGTCATCGCGAACTGTATCGCCCACCGCCGGTGGGGGCGACGAGCTATCAAGCGTGGCTCCAGGAGCGCATCGGCCGCACCCGGCCGGGGATCGGGTGGACTGCTGCGATTGCCGTTGCCGTCTGTGGTGGGCCGCTCGCCGTTCTCTCCGCGTTTCTGGGGACGAGTCCCGGTACCGTCGCCAGTCTTAGCGTGGTCCTGTTGATTTCGCTCTACGCGCCTGCGGTCGAGGAAACCATGAAGATCGCCCTGGCCGCGATCGTCGTCGAAAAACGTCCGTACTGGTTTCGCCGAGCCGAGCAGATTCAGGTTGCGGTTCTGGGCTCCGCTCTGCTCTTCGCGGTGATCGAAAACGTCATCTACCTGAACGTGTACATACCGAACCCCGGCATCGAGATCATCCTGTGGCGCTGGACGATCTGTGTGGGCATGCACGTAGGATGCACGATGCTCGCCTCACGCGGGTTGATCGCGGTCTGGGAACGCACCATGAGCGAGTTGCGCCCCCCGAGAGTGACCGACGGGATGCGCATGCTGGTCGTCGCGATCGTCGTCCACGGGGGCTACAACGCCGCCGCCATCGGTTTTGAGCTTGCTCAGGGGTCGTTCTGAGTGCTTCGCGGCAGCGGTATCCTACTCGCACTGCAATTGCCGCTATACTCGTCCTGCCATTCGGCGAAGGCTCGTGATCTGTGTGAAGAACGATCCCCTTTCCAGCCGCATGCGGAGGAGCTCCGATGGCGCAGGTAGACGGCGGCATCGGCATCGGCATCGGCGGGTGGGACATGGAGACCGCGGCCAAGTACAAGCTGCCCGTCGTGGCCGTCCTGTGGAACAACAGCTCATGGGGACCCGGCTTCGAAGAGCACTCGCTGCTGAAGGGCCGGACCGACCCATTCAACATGCTCGAGGGCATCCGCTACGACCGTATCTTCACGGAACTGGGTTGCCATGGCGAGCACGTCGAGCGACCCGACGACCTGGTTCCCGCGCTGAGGCGTGCCCTCGACTCGGGCAAGCCGTCCTTGATCAATGTCATCGGCGACAAGCGAATCGGCCACCCGTCCCTCGGCGGAAACCTGCTCGGATCGACACAGGTGTAGGGTCCCGCGTCCGATCGTCGGGTGGGTCGGGCCCCGACCGTTGACGCCGGGCCGAGGTGTCCATTTCGCACGGTGCTTACCGTGTGTGATGACGCCGGACCCGCCTTCATCCGCTTCACCAATCCCCGCCTGCAGAGCCCCCCACACGCGTCCTGATCGCCAAGTGGTGGGAGGTCTCCGACCGGCGGTTCCTCTCGGGCGATTCCTGAGGTCTCTCAGACCGGGTGCGCATTCGTCGACGGCCCTGTAAGGAATGGCAGGAACCGACGACTAAGAGCTTGCCAAGCAGTATGTCAGGTGCGGTTCAACCGGGCCGGTTAATCCGTTGAAGGGGGCAGTGCCGCCGCGTGGCCGTGCCCTGCCCAGATGTCATCAGCGACCACCGCGGGAGCGCGGTCGCTCGTTTCCCAGTAACCAGCGGCCTTCGGTCGAGGGGCGGAGGCCGGTACGCGCAGAGAAGGAGGAGTGCAATGCGCAACCGAATCGTGGCGACCGGTGCGGTCGCTTGGGTAGCCGTGTTTG
>CAYMME010000254.1:0-13123 GCA_964391465.1 uncultured Planctomycetales bacterium | reverse complement strand
GTCTGAAGAACATACGCACCTGCAAGTGGCCAAGGTGTTAGCGTTGTAGTATTAGTCTGTGCCTCGCGATCACCGCGTCCCATAGAACGGACCAGACGGCGGCTCATTTCCCATGAAACGGTATCCGTTCGGTTGCCGAGGGCCGGTCGCGATGAGGTCCGTGACCGTGCGGGTAGGGCTGGCCCGATGCCGGGTTTGGGTCCGTCACCGCTGCCCGGCGCCTTGGCCCTCGTCGAGAGCGCCGATGAGCGTATCGATGTGCTCGCAATCGTGTCCGGCGGTGACGCTCATGCGCAAACACGACGCGCCGCGAGGGACCGAGGGGGGGCGGAACGCCGGCGCGAAGACCCCGGATTCGAGCAGTTGATTGCATAGCGCGAGCGCCGCATCGGCGTCGCCGACGATTAGCGGAATCACCTGGCCGGCAGTTGTGGATATGTCGTATCCTCTGTCGTCAGCCAGCTTCGTTCGGAGCCGTGCGGCCAGCGTGAGGGCGTGCTCGCGTCGCTGTCGCCCCTCGGCCGATTCCACGATGTCCAATGCTGCACAGGCGGCCGCGCACGCCGCTGGTGGCGGGGCCGTCGAGAAGATGAACGACCGGCTTGTATTGATGAGGTAGTCGATCAGCGTCTGCGAGCCGCAGACAAACCCGCCGACGCCGCCCAGGGCCTTCGACAACGTTCCGACCGTGATGTCGATGCGACCGGCGACGCCCTGCGCTTCGGCGACACCGCGCCCCTTGGCGCCGTGCACGGCGAACGCGTGCGCTTCGTCCACGCAGAGCAGAGCGCCGGCGCGCTCCTTCAGGTCAACGAGCCGCGGTAGGTCCGCGAAGCAACCGTCCACCGAGAACAGTGAGTCGGTCACGATGAGCTTCCGGCCGCCACGGCAGCGCGTGCGCAGCAGCGACTCGAGCGAGTCGTAATCGCGGTGCGGGTACACGATAACCCGCGCGCCGCTGAGGCGCGTTCCGTCGATGATGCTGGCGTGATTGCGCTCATCCGAGAAGACCAGATCGCCCTTTCCAGCACCGGCGCGAACGGCGGCGAGGTTGGCCAGGTACCCCGAGCTGAACGCCAGAGCGCGCTCTGTGCCGGTGAACGCGGCCAGGCGTTCCTCGAGTTCAAGGTGGGACGCATGCGTGCCGCAGACCAGACGCGACGCGCCGCTTCCCCAACCCGTGTCGCGAACCGCGCGAACGACAGCCTCGCGAATGCGTTCGTCCGATGCCAGTGACAGATAGTCATTCGATCCGAAGTTGATGTGATCTCGCCCGTCCAGCCGGACCGTCGGCCCCTGCGCCGAGCGGACCGTGCGCAACGAGCGAGTGAGGCCGCGCTCGCGCCGTTCCACCAACTCGCTGCGCCATCGTGCGTCACTCATCCGTGGCGTCCACTTCCTCGTCGCCGTTTGCGTTGCGGGAGGCGGGCACTGCGACGCCGTTGTCGTACGCACCCTCGCTACCGACATCGCGCTGGAGAGAGAACTCGAAGGTGATGTAGCGGACGATCACGTCACGCCCGATGGCCTGATCCAATAGCTGCCGCGGTCGTCCCCCGGTGCCGAGTTGGGCGGCAAGCCACCGGAGCCTCCCTGGCGGAGGCTCGTCGACAAGCATCCCGTGGGAGCCTCCCAGATGCGTCTTGCGCAGATCCTCGGCAATATGGTAGGCCCTCGGTGGCTTCACGGCTTCCCCTGGAGACTCGGCTTGCTCGCGCAGCGCGTCGGCCAGTCCCTCGAGCGGCGTGGCGCTGGCAACGATGTACAGGGTCGATACACCTTCGAGCAGACGCACCTCATGCGGCTGTGGCGTCCATACATCCGGTCGCAATGCCTGAAACACGTCCGGCTCCGTGGCGAGGTGCGCCACGTCCGGTCCGGGCGGGTGGAGCACGATGTCCACACCGGATTGGGTGTGGCAAAATGCGTAGACGTAAGCCGGCACGCTCGTGCGGAACATGAGACTCAGGCCGTCATGGGGACGCAGGGGGTGACCGCGCGAGAGGCTCAGCAGGTGTGCGTGCCGATTGTTGTCGTACTGGACCGCCGTGGCCACGTAGTCAATATGCGTGAAGGCGGGAGGCTCGGGCCACCAGGCCAGCGCGCCGGCAACGATCGCTGCCACCCCGACGAGCGCCGCCATGATGCGCCGCAGCCGCGGCCCGGCCCGCCGCGGCGGCTCCAGACAGGCGTCCAGGGCCGAGAGCATCTCCGCGGCTTTTGCATAGCGATCTTCTCCCTGCGGGGCGCATCCCTTGACCAGGACGTCGTTGAGCCGCTGGGCCTGCGGATCGTCCGGATCGCGCAGCGCCGCCGGCACCCACGGAACCCGCACGGGTTCGGGCCAGGCCAGCAGCTCGAAGAGCACTTTCGACAGGGCGTAGGTGTCGGCCGTTGCATCGGATCGGAAGTCCGGGGGCATGTAGCCCGGGGTGCCCCCCCCCGTGCGGCGCGGCTCGGCCTCGGTGGTCATGCCGATGTCCGCGAGCTTGGCTGCTCCGCCGACGAACACCACATTTGCGGGCTTGATGTCACGGTGGGCGAGGTCGGCTTCGTGCAACCGCACGAGCCCGCTCAGCAACTCACGTGTGATCTCGATCGCGCGGCCACGATCCGGGGGAGCTTTCCCGAGAAGCGCCCTGAGCGTCGTGGGGGCGTACGTATCGAGGTTCTTCTCCACGAGCGGCGCCCCGGTGTGGGCGTCGTCGGCCAGCTCCATTGTGTAGTAGAGGCAGTCCGCGGTTTGCCCGATGTGGAAGATCGAAATCAGGTGCGGCTGGACAGGCAGGCTGCAGTATCGTCGCAGCGCCTCGAGCTCGCGCACCGCCGCGTGGTGGCGGCGTACGCAATGAAGGTCCAGGATCTTCAGTGCCCGGAATACGCCCGCGCGATCGCGGACGATCCACACTTCGCCGAACGCACCCTGTCCGCAGACGCGAAGCGGCTCGTAGTCGGGGATGGGCCAATCGTCGGTGGCGAAACTGACTTCGGGCAGACGCTCGGCTGCGTCCACCGCCCGATGTCCGCCGAGGGATACCGTAGAAGCCACTCGGATCGACCAGGTCGGTGCTCCCGCACCCGTCCGGGAGCCCTGCGTCCCGAGCGACGACTTCAGGTCGGCCAACAGACGGTCTTCGTCCGGGTCGGCGACCGGGTCCGTCTCTGCGTCCGGGATGGTCTCGTCTGCACTCACCCTTCGTCGTTTCTCATCCGGGCCACGTGGGCCTTCAGCCGCTTGATGACGCGTGACTTGGCCTGGTAAACCGCGTCTCGACTCACGCCGAGGAAGGCCGCCACCTTGTCCGGCGGCCACTCCTCCAGCGCCACAAGCTGAAAGGCCTGGAACGTCTTCGGCTCCAGTTCGGTTGCCACTGCGTCAAGAGCCTGTCGGAGCTGGTTCGCCTCCCACTCGTGCTCCCACAAATCCCACGGGTTGTCGACGACCGGTCGGTCCACTGCCTCCACCGGCTGCGCCGATCGGGCGAGCTTCGCGAAGTGGCTCCGAATCACGTTCATCGTCATCGTGTAGAGGTAGTTCCTGAACCGCCCCCGATCCCGGTCGTACTCGAACTGGTCGATGCCTTTGACGAACCGCAGCATCACCTCCTGAACCGTATCCCGCGCGTCCGGTTCAGCGAGCCCGTGAGCGAACGCGACGCGGAACACCACCGGGGCGTAGCGATCGTGAAAGGTCTGCCAACTGTCACCTTCGTCGTCGGCGCGAAGACGCGAGAACATCGATGGCTGTGTCGACACACCGGCTCCTTGCGGGCTGCCCCGGCCCGGCGGACCCAGCCGGGCGATACGGTCCCTACATACAAGTATACCCTATCAACGCTACCGGTCTGACATCGCTCCGCGCGGCGGGGGTGTTTCCGACGATCCCTTGTGGCGATGCAGGTTATGCCCCGGTCCCCCGGCGGTTCGGTCGCCCCGATTCGGGATCAGAGGGAACCGCCCCGAGCCGAGTGGGTTCAGGTTCCCGCGATCGCGCTCGGGGCTCGGACATGCGAGCGTTTCGGCCGGAGGCGTGACCGATGACGAGCGGCGCCGGGCACATGACGCATCTCTTGTCGCGCGGTGCGGAATCCGCGACACTACGCACCGTGATGGGTTTCGTCCGGAACTGTTCGGTCGCGCAATCATGAAGAAGACGGAAGCACGTGCGGTCACCGAGACGCCGTTGGCGCCGCCGGAGCCGTTGATCTTCGAGCAGTCCGCGTCCGGGGCGTGTGCCGTTTCGCTGCCTGAGCAGGACGTGGAACCGGTCGATCGCTCGGCCGTCATCCCTCCCGGGTTGCTTGCCGCCGAGCCCCCGCCCCTGCCCGAGGTCGGCGAACTGGACGTCGTGCGGCACTTCACGCGTCTGGCCCACCGGTTGTTCAGTGTCGACGGCAACTTCTACCCGCTCGGCTCGTGCACGATGAAGTACAACCCGAAGGTCAACGAGCGGGCGGTGGCCCTGCCGGGTTTCAGCCACCTGCATCCGTACCAGCCCGTCGACGACCTGCAGGGGATCCTGGGGCTTCTGTATCATCTCCGTGTTTTCCTTGCCGAGATCTCCGGACTGGCCGAGGTTACGCTGCAACCGGCGGCCGGTGCCCACGGTGAGATGACGGGCCTGATGGTCATCAACGCATACCACCGGTCCCGCGGCGAGTTCCGGCCGAAGGTGCTGGCCCCCGATTCCGCTCACGGTACGAACCCCGCTACCTGCGCGGTGTGCGGCCGTCACGTCACCTCCGTGGCGTCCCGGCCTGACGGACGCGTCGACCTCGACGACTTGCGCCGAAAGGTGGATGCGGACACCGCCGCGCTGATGATCACGAATCCCAATACCGTCGGCGTTTTCGACTCGTCAATCGAGGATATTGCCGGCGTCCTCCACGAGCGGGGGGCGCTGCTGTACCTCGATGGGGCCAACATGAACGCCATCCTCGGCGTGACCCGGCCCGGCGACTTCAACGTCGACGTGATGCACCTGAACACGCACAAGACGTTCAGCACGCCCCACGGATGCGGCGGACCCGGGGCCGGTCCCGTCGCCGTGGCCGAGCCCCTTCGACCGTTCCTGCCCGCCCCGCAGGTCGTGCGCCGGGCGGACGGGCGCTACGCCCTGGATGACGACCGACCCGAAAGCATTGGCCCGGTCCGCTCGTTCTACGGCCAGATCGGCGTGCTGATCCGGGCGTACACCTACATCCGGGCCCTCGGGGCGAACGGGCTTCGGCACGTATCCGAGGCGGCCGTGGTGTCGGCAAACTATCTGGCCGCTCGGCTGAGAGAGCACTATCACCTCCCGTTTCCGGGGCCGTACGCCCACGAATTCATCTGCGTTCCCGAGTTCCGCGAGGCCGGCGTGACGGAACTCGACGTGGCCAAGCGGCTCATCGACCACGGGTTTCACCCGCCGACGATGAGCTGGCCCGTGGCCCACTGCCTGATGATCGAGCCGACCGAGAGCGAGTCGCTGGCCACGCTCGATGCGTTCGCGGACGCCATGGTGGGCATCGCCGGAGAGGCCGCCACCCAGCCCGAATCACTGCACCAGGCCCCCCTCATGACGCCGGTGAGCCGCCTCGACGAGGTGACCGCCGCCCGCAAACCCGATCTCCGGTGGCGTCCGCCGGCTCAACCGGATCCGCCGTCCGGGTCGCCGGCCCCGGCGGGCGGACGGGAGAGCTTGCCAAAGGTGGGCAAGAGCGTGTAGACTCTTCCGTTTACCCGTTCGGGGGTGGGTGGATTGCGATCCGCCAATTCGTGAAGTGATTGGAGTAAACTCATGCGACGCCCATTCGTCGCCGGCAACTGGAAGATGAACCTCACGCTTGCGCCGGCCCGCGAGTTGATGGCCGGTTTGCGCGAGGGCCTGCCGGACCCGCTGCCCATCGACGTGGCAGTCTGCCCCACGTTCATCAACTTGATGCCGATGAACAAAGAGGTCGCCAGCGTTCCGATCGAACTCGGTGCACAGAACATGTACCCCGCCGCGTCCGGAGCGTACACTGGGGAGATCTCCGCCGAGATGCTCAAGGACGCCAACTGCACCTACGTCATTCTCGGTCACAGCGAGCGGCGCCACACCATCGGCAAGGGTGAGGACGACGCGGAGATCAACGCGAAGGTTCGGGCGGCGGTGGCCGCCGGGATCACGCCGATCCTCTGCGTCGGAGAGAAACTCGAGGAGCGCGACGCCGAACAGACCGAGGCCGTGCTGACGCGCCAGATCCGTGCGGGACTGACGGAAGTGTCGGCGGAGCAGGCGGCGAGCCTGGTCATCGCGTACGAGCCGGTATGGGCGATCGGCACCGGCCGAACCGCTACCCCCGAGCAGGCCCAAGCGGCCCACAAGCATATCCGTGGACTGCTGGCCGAGCTCTACGACAGCGGCCTGGCCGACGGGGTGCGTATCCAATACGGCGGTAGCGTCAAGCCCGCCAATGCCGAAGTACTGATGGCGAACCCGGACGTCGACGGGGCCCTTGTCGGCGGGGCCAGCCTGGCTGCCGAGGACTTCCTCGGCATCATCCGAGGGACGATCAAGGCCAACGGCCTGTAACTCACAGAGGGCTGCAATGACACCAACCCCCGACATCCTCGCGTTACCCCTGCTCCATTGGTTCATGGGCGTGCTGTTTGTATGCGTGTGTGTGCTCCTGATCCTGATCATTCTGCTGCAGAAGGGGCGTGGCGGCGGGCTCTCCGGTGCCTTCGGTGGTGCCGGCGGGTCCAGCGCTTTCGGCTCGAAGACGGGCGACGTGTTCACCTACATCACGATCGCCCTGGCGGTGTTGTTTCTCAGCTTGTCGGTGGCAAACAACTTCGTTTTTCGAGAGTTGCAGATCGGTGCGGATCAGGAGGCATCCGTGCAGATGGTGCCCACTGATGCGGATGGTGACCAGGAATCGACTTCCTCCTCTACGAGCCAGCCGACGAACTGACGGCCGGGAGACCTGATGATCCGCTCGATGACCGGTTACGGGGATGCCCAGCATTGCGAGGGGGATGTGAGCTACGCGCTCGAGATGCGCAGCCTGAACAATCGATACTTCAAGCCGACGCTCAAGCTCCCCGAGTTCTGCCAGTTCCTCGAACCGGATGTGGACAAGCTGCTGCGCCGCTATCTGACACGCGGTAGTGTGAGCTACTCGCTTCGCGTGCGCAACACGGGTGCGGAAGCGGCCCACGAGATCAATCGCGAGGCCCTGCAGAGCTACTTGCGGCAGATGGCCGGGGTGGGAGAGGGGCCCGTGCCCATCGCCGTCGATCTCGCGTCGGTACTCGCGCTACCCGGCGTGTGCCAGCCTCCGGAGATGGGCGAAAGCGAGCGGGAGCAGCAGTGGGAGATCATTCGCGGGCTCACCACGACCGCCGTCGAGAAGCTCGTCGCGATGCGGACCGAGGAAGGCAAGGCGCTGTGCGAAGATCTGCGCACGCAATGTGACGCCATCCGCCAGCGGCTCGAGCACGTCCGCACCCTGGCTCCCGAGGTGGTGACCGAGTACCACAAGCGGCTCCGCACGCGGGTGAACGCGTTGTTGAGTCAGGCCGAGTTGCAGCTCGCCGAGACCGACCTGGCGAAGGAGGTCGCCGTCTTTGCCGATCGATGCGACATCTCCGAGGAGTTGGCCCGTTTGACCAGCCACCTCGATCAGTTTCTCGGCCTCTGCAATCAGGATTCGCAAGCAGGGCGGCGGCTCGAGTTTCTCGCTCAGGAGATGCTTCGTGAGGCCAACACCATTGCCTCCAAGTCCAACAACAGCGAGATCACGCGGGATATCGTGGAGGTCAAGAGCCTGATCGACCGGTTGAAGGAACAGGTGCAGAACGTCGAGTGATTCGGGCGGCAACGGGGATGAGTGAGACGACGAGCGAATCTGGGCGTGGACGGCTCGTGGTGATCAGCGGACCGTCGGGGGTCGGCAAGACGACGGTGTGTCAAGCGCTGCTGGATCGTCTGCCCGACGCGATGCTCAGTGTTTCCGCGACGACGCGCCCGCAGCGTGACGGCGAGCGCGACGGCGAGGACTATCGTTTCGTCAGCGAGGCGGAGTTTGAGACGCTCGTGCGCGAGGGCCGGCTCCTCGAGCATGCCGTCTACCAGGGCAATCGCTACGGGACGCCGGCCGGGCCCGTCGAGAGTGCCATCGGCGCCGGGCGGCAGGTCGTGCTCGAGATTGACGTCCAGGGGGGCGTCCAGATTGCCGAACGGATGCCGGAGTCGATGCGGGTATTCATCATGCCTCCGGACGACGAGACGTTGCGGTCACGACTCGTCGGGCGAGGGACCGAAGCGCCGGAGATTCGGGAGAAGCGGCTCGCGGCCGCCCGACGAGAGATCGGGATGGCGCAGAAGAGCGGGGTGTATCCGCATCTCGTGACCAATGTGAACGTGGACGAAACCGTGGACAGCATCATTTCCCTCATGAGCCAGGAGAGTACGCGAGCATGATCGAAGCGCTGAAGAGCGACGAACTGATCGACCGAGTTGGCGGACGCTTCAAGCTGACGTCGCTGATTCAGAAGCGATGGCTGGAACTGGTGCAAGGCGCCCGTCCGCTGGTCGAAGTGGGTGACGAGAGTGATATCGAGGTGATCATTCGAGAGATCCTCGAAGGGAAGATTGCGTTCGACGAGGAAGGCTCCGACGGTGGCGAAGCGTCCGCCGAAGAGTGAGACGAAGCTCGCCGGTTACGAGGTGATCGTCGGCGTCGCCGGCGGGATCGCGGCGTACAAGGTCTGCCATGTGGTCTCCCGTCTGGCCCAGCAGGGGGCGGGGGTGACCGTGGCCATGACCGAGTCGGCCACGCGGTTCGTCGGCCCGCTCACGTTTCAGACCCTCAGCGCTCGGCGCGTGCTTACCTCCCTGTGGACGGCCGAGAGCCACTACGACGCCCAGCACATCCGCCTGACCGACGCGGCCGATCTGTTCCTGATCGCGCCCGCGACCGCCAACGTGATCGGCAAGATCGCGGGCGGGATTGCCGACGACCTCCTCACGACGCTCGTCATGAGTGCCGCCTGCCCCGTGCTGCTCGCCCCGAGCATGAACACGCGCATGTACGGGAATCCGGTGGTGCAGGGCAACCTCGAGCGTCTCGAGGCCCTCGGATATGAGATGATCGCGCCCGGAGAGGGGTGGCTGGCGTGCCGGACGGTCGGACGCGGGCGCATGGCCGAGCCGGACGAGATCGTTTCCGCAGTGACCGCCAGGTTGACCGCCGGAGCGCCGAGGTCGTTGCCCCCGTCGGATTCACCGCCGCCCAGCGCCTAGAAGGTTCAAACCATTGCGCATTCTGATCACCGCCGGCCCGACGCGCGAGTTCTTCGACAGCGTCCGATTCATCTCGAACCCTTCAACCGGCAAGATGGGGTATGCGCTCGCCGTCGCCGCGCTGCGTCGCGGTCACGAAGTCACGCTCGTCTCAGGGCCCGTTGCCTTGAAGCCGCCGGGCGGCTGTCGCTGCATTCACGTTGTCTCCGCGGCCGAGATGGCCGACGCGTCCAAACGCGCGTTCCGGCGGGCCGATGCCGCCATTCTCACCGCTGCCGTTTGTGACTACCGTCCGACGCATCCGCTCAAGCGCAAGCTCGCCAAGCAGAGCCGTCCGCGTCCGATCACGCTTGCTCCCACCGAGGACATCGCGACTTCGCTCGGCCGCGTCAAGAAACACCGCGTCATCATCGGTTTCGCCATGGAAGACCACGACCATCACGCTCACGCCGAAGCCAAGCTCCGACGCAAGCGCTGCGACGCGATCGTCCTCAACGGACCGGAGAACGTCGGCAGTGACGCCGCCGCGATCGAGATCTTCCACGCCGCCGGCCACTGGTCACCGGCGTGCACCGGCTCCAAGCGCGCCATCGCCACTCGCATCATTCGTCTGACCGAATCGCTCCGTGCGGCTGCGGCGTCATGAATCTGATACCCCGCCGCCTCAGAAGCGGGGCGGGTCACCCGGCCGCGTCGGTTCAGGGCCGGAGGATCACCGGTCTTCGGTTGACCGGTTCGGCGGGCCATCTATAATCCGGTTCGCAGTGGAGCGTGTGGTGGTGCGGGTTGTGGTCAACGGCAAGCGCGAGGACGTCGACGACGGGAGCACCGTCGCGGATCTGGTGCGCCGGTTCAATCTGACGCCGCCGCGGGTGGCCGTCGAGGTCAACGCCGAACTCGTTCCGCGGGCGACGTACGGCGAGGTTCCCTTGTCGTCGGGCGACCGTGTCGAGATAGTCTCTTTTGTGGGAGGCGGGAGCCAATGAGCACCGCGGTGATGGATACCGATACGCGGCGCGACGATCCGTTGGTCATCGGGTCGCATCGTTTCGCGAGCCGTCTGTTTGTCGGGACGGGCAAGTACGCCACCTTCGAGCAAATGCGCGAGGCGCTGGCGGCTTCGGGGGCCGAGGTGATTACGGTCGCCGTCCGGCAGGAGCGGCTGTACGACGCCGAGAAGCGCAACATCCTCGACTTCATCGACACCGACAAGTACACGATCCTGCCGAACACCGCCGGCTGCTTCTCGGCCGACGACGCCGTTCGCGTTGCCCGACTCGGTCGCGAGCTGCTGGACGGACACGGCTTCGCCGTTACGGATTGGGTCAAGCTCGAGGTGCTGGGTGACAAGAAGACGCTGCTGCCCGATCCGATCGGCACGCTCCAGGCGACCGAAACGCTGATCAAGGACGGTTTCACCGTGCTGGTCTACACCAGCGACGACCCGATCACCGCTCGCCGGCTCAAGGACGCCGGGGCCACGAGCGTCATGCCTGCCGGCTCGCCCATCGGCTCCGGGCAGGGCATCCTCAACCAGAGCAACCTGCGGATCATCCTCGAATCGCTCAAGGGCGACGACGCAGAGTACCCCATCATCGTCGATGCCGGCGTGGGCACGGCGTCGGATGTCTCCCAGGCGTTCGAGCTCGGATTCGACGGCGTACTGCTCAACACGGGGATCGCAGGAGCGAAGGATCCGATCCGCATGGCCCACGCCATGCGCCACGCAACCGAGGCCGGTCGGCTCGCTTACCAGGCGGGACGCATCCCCAGGAAGCTCTACGCCACGGCGTCTTCGCCGCTCGAAGGCGTGATCGGCACCGGCAAGTGAGCGTCGGTGACAAGAGGGATGGCCCGTGGATCGACGCAAACGCAACCAACTCTGCATCTGGCTGATCTTCGGGGGCGTACTGAACCTCACCGCCTACACCGCGGTCTACGCTTACATCCAGGGTGATGCGATCAACGGCTATGTGAGGGACGGACAGTACTACGTTCGCGGGCACTTCCTCAAGTTCGGTCCCGAGGGGGAAGAGAACAAAGTGTCGGCGGGGGTCTGGGTCTACAGCTACTTCCACTCGATGTCGATCATCCCGACGTGTGTGGCCATGATCGTACCGCTGATGATTCTTGCACGCCCGCACATCATCGCGACGATGAACGAGGGGCGTTGGATGCGGGGAACGACGTTCATTTCCGTCATCATGACACTGCTGATCGCGCTCGCGGTGGTGGCCATGTTGTGGTCTTGTCTCGATTTCGCCCGGCAGATGTGGGGCTAGCGGGAGGGATGGTTGGCCACACCGACGATCGATGAGGTGCTGGGCCCCGACGGGCTCGTGGCGCAGCGGCTGAACCGCTACGAGCATCGCGAGCCGCAGCTTGCGATGGCCCGGGCCACGGAGGCCGCACTCGAGCGCGGGCACCACCTCGTGGTCGAGGCCGGCACCGGCGTGGGCAAGTCGTTCGCGTATCTCGTTCCCGCGATCCGCCAGGCCATCCTGAACCAGCGGCGCGTGATCATCAGTACCCACACCATTGCCCTGCAAGAGCAGCTCATCCTCAAGGACGTGCCGTTGCTGCACGACGTGTTCGAAGGCGAGTTCACCGCCGAGTTGGTCAAGGGTCGCACGAACTACCTCGGCTTGCGCCGGCTCACGCAGGCCAGCGCACGGCAGCAGCACCTCTTCGCAGCGAACAAAGACACCCAGTCCCTGTACGCCATCGAAGATTGGGCCCGGGAGACTTCCGACGGTTCGCTCGCGGACCTGTCGCCGCAGCCGAGCCCCGCGGTCTGGGAGAAGGTGCGCAGCGAGCCCGGCAACTGCCTGGGCCGCAAATGCGACACGTACAGGAAGTGTTTCTATCAGCGCGCCCGGCGGCGTGCCGACAAGGCCGACATCCTTGTCGTCAACCACGCGTTGTTCTTCGCGGACCTGTCCCTGCGGCAGGGCAAGAGCCACGTGCTGCCCGACTATGATCTCGTCATTCTCGACGAAGCCCACACGCTGGAATCGGTCGGATCGGAACACTTCGGAGCGCGCCTTTCCGCCAGCCAAGTGCGGTATCTCCTCAACGCGTTGTACAACGCCCGCACACGCCACGGCCTGCTGGCGAGCGTCGGCGACGATGGGACGCGAGAGGCCGTGGAACAAACGCGAAGGGACGCGGCCCAGTTCTTCCGCGCCCTGCGCGACTGGCACGTCGCCAACGGCAAGCCGAACGGCCGGCTCACTGAGCCGTGTCCGGTCGGCAACACCCTGAGTCCATCCCTGGAGCGTTTGGCGAAGTGCCTTCGTCTCCTGGGCAAGAAGCTCAAGAGCGACGACGACCAGGCGGACCTGGCCAGCCTTGCCGAGCGCGCGAGCGGATTCGCGGAGCAGCTCGATGAGTTGTTGGCGGTCGACAAGGAAGACTGGGTGTACTGGTTCGAGCTCGGCCCCCTTCGCGGAAAGCGCGCCGGGCAGCCGGACGCGATGACGCTTCGCTCGGCCCCAACGCACGTCGGTCCGCTCCTCGCCGAACTGCTGTTCGAGCGGAAGGCGCGCGCGGTCCTCACCGGAGCGACCCTGAGCACCGGACCGCAGGATGCGTTCGAGTACATTCGCAACCGGCTGGGTCTGAGCGATTGCGAGACGTTGCAGGTCGGATCCCCGTTCGATTACCGCCGCCAGGCGCGCATCGAGATCGAGCGGGGCCTGCCCGAGCCGGGCAACGAGGCGCAGTTCCTCCCCGCCGCCTGTGACGCCATCGAGCGGCACGTGTCTGCCAGCAAAGGCAGCGCGTTCGTTCTCTTCACCGCGTACGGCATGCTCAACAAGGCTGCCGAGGCGCTGCGCGATGCGCTCG